>JAGHYV010000127.1 GCA_017743475.1 Roseiflexus sp.
GTTGCGCAGCCGCCGCAGCCGACGTTCACGACGGGCGGCGCACGTTGTCTGAGGCGTCAGGTACGCCTGGGCGCCGACCATCCGGCACGGTGTGAGCAAGCCACTGAGCAGATGCTGAGAGTCAAAAAGACGAGGCATTGGCGTGTCTGCAAAGGCAGCGCGACGGCACTTTGGCGGAAGTACCCGTCGACTGCCCACGTAAAGTGACGGACACTGGTGCACATGCGATGATCTCCTGGTATCAACCGCGAGTGACACGACCGGCATACTAGCGCCATCACACTAGTGTGCATTCCTTTCGTAATATGAATGTATGTTCTGTCCGCCCTTGAACTCGTGGGAGAAGGGGACCGGGGGGAGGAGGAGCAGAAGCGCACGGCAATGTAGCAAACCACGCATCTCTCACACAGCGGGCTTACAGGGGCAGGGTTTTAAAACCCCGCCGTCCCTTTTCTCATTCCGGGCTTCGGGATGCCCAGACTCCCTCTTCTCCTCATGTGGGAAAAGGGGGTTAGGGAATTGGGTGCAGAAGCACACGGTGAAGCAGCGAATTGCGCATCTTTTCCAGGAACTTGACCCTTGAGAGCTTCCTGTGGAATGGACACCGACTGTAGCAACCCTCCATCGGGAATGGGCAACAACTCCTGTCCCGCAATGAAGGGAATATCGATGCACAGTACTGCCACGCCCTCGCACTACACTGCCGCGCTCTGATACGACGCTGCTGCTCGTATTTGCCGCGCGACATTGTGCGCGTGTGGGGGACGCGCTACGCTGCCGCGCTCTGATACGACTGCCGCTGTCTCCGCGCTGCTGCGTTCCCCGTGGTGATGCCTCGCCTCTCGCTGCCGCACCTCCCTTGCATCACTGCGCCCTTCGTGGCGTCGCCACAAGTGGCACTGCTGCTGCCCCTGGCGCGGATCTGGTTGCGCACCCTGCAACCTTTTCAAAGTTAACCCCAAAACGCGCTATACTTCCTGTGCAGTGGTCGATCCATCTGAAACAGGAGCCAACGATGCCTCGCTATCAACCTGCCGACTCGCTCGCATCACCACGTTTTGCCGGTATCCGCACATTTGCGCGATTGCCATGTGTTCAGACAACGGAGGACGTCGATGTAGCCGTCGTCGGATTGCCGTTCGATACCGGCGCAACCTTTAAGGTCGGCGCGCGCTTCGGTCCGGAGGCGATCCGCAGTGCGTCGGTGTTGCTGCGTCCTTACAACCCGGAACTCGATGTCCACATCTTTGCAACCCTATCGTGCATCGATTATGGCGATGCGCCGGTTGCGCCCGGCTTCATTCACGAGAGTCACGCTGCTATTACTGCTACGCTCCGTCCCCTGGCGGAAGCCCGTGTTGTGACGCTCTCCCTGGGTGGCGATCACAGCGTGGCGTTGCCGGAACTACGCGCCCTGGCAGCAGTCTATGGACCGCTGGCGCTTGTGCAGTTCGACTCCCACGGCGACCTGTGGGATAGTTACTATGGCGGGCAAAAGTATACGCACGGAACGCCATTCCGCCGCGCCGTTGAGGAAGGGCTGATCCTTCCTGAACGGTCGGTGCAACTGGGGATGCGCGGTCCGTTGTACGGTCCAGAGGATCTCCAGATGGCGCGTGATATGGGTTTTGCCGTTCTGACCACAACCGAACTCCTGGCGCGTTCGCCGCAGGAGATCGGTGACCTGGTGCGCACGCGGGTTGGTGATCGCCCGGCATTTCTGTCGTTCGATATTGATTTCTTTGACCCGGCGTATGCGCCTGGTACAGGTACGCCTGAAGTCGGCGGACCGACCAGTTTTCAAGGGCTGGCATATCTGCGAGCCTGTACCGGTGTGCGCTGGGTCGGTGGCGATGTGGTGGAAGTGCTGCCAGCGCTTGATCACGGACAGATCACGGCGCATCTGGCAGCGCAGGTGGGCTATGAGTTCCTGTCGCTGGTTGCGCTTGCGCGGCGCGGGTCGTAGTACAATGTCTATAGTTCCGGCGCCGATGCTCTGTGCGTCGGTATGAGCAACAGGGATGCTGCATGGCTACAGAACTTCCGCCTGAACGGTTGCGCCGCACGTTCGATCCTGCGCAGATCACCCTTCCCGCGACCGAAGCGCCGCTGGGTGACAGCGGCATCATCGGTCAGCAGCGCGCAGTCGCTGCACTGCGCTTCGGTCTCAACATGGTTGATGGCGGCTTCAACATCTACGCTGCCGGTCCGCCTGGCATTGGTAAAATGACTGCTGTTCAGGCATTTATCGAAGAACTGGCACAGCGTCGCCCAACGCCGTCGGACTGGTGCTACGTTAACAATTTTGACGATCCCTACCAGCCGAGAGCGTTGCGGTTGCCACCTGGTCGTGGACGACGCTTGCAGCAGGATATGCATATGATGATCGCGCATCTGCGTGCAGAACTGCCGCGCGCGTTCGAGAGCGATGAGTATGCGGCACGGCGGGACGAGGTGCTACAGCAACTCAACTCCCGACGTGAAGAGTTGCTCAGTCAGATCAGTGAGCATGCCGCGCGGCAGGGGTTTGTCCTACAGGCTGGTCCGGTCGGCATCATGATCATCCCGGTCATCAACGGCGAGCCGTTGAGTGATGCTGCATTTCAGGCAATGACGCCGGAACAGCGTGAAGAGTTGCTGCGTCGCCGCGCCATGCTCCAGGACGAACTCAAGCAGGTGATGAAACAGGTGCGTGCTGCGGAGCGGGTTGCGCGCCAGCGGATGGAAGAGATTGACCGGCAGGTTGTCGAGTATATCGTCGGCGGACTGATCGACGACTTGCAGGAGCAGTATGCCGATCTGCCGGAGGTGGTAGCGTTTCTGGAAGCGGTGCAGAAGGATATCCAAGAGAATCCCGACCCCTTCCGCTCCGGCAGTCAGCAGCAATCATCGGGCGAAGCACAGGTCAATCTGGCATCGGCCCCATGGCTCAAAGAATTGCCGTTCCGCAAGTATCAGGTGAATGTCCTGATCGACAACAGTCGTCAGCAGGGCGCGCCGGTCGTTGTCGAGTACAATCCCACCTATCCCAACCTGTTCGGGCGCATCGAGAAGGAAACGCACTTCGGTGCACTCTACACCGACTTTCTCATGATCAAACCCGGCAGCCTGCACCGCGCCAATGGCGGCTTTCTGGTCATCGAGGCGGAAGACCTGCTGCGCGACTATTTCAGTTGGGACGGTCTCAAGCGCGCGCTGCGCACCCGTGAGATTCAGATTGAAGAACTTGCCGACCGGCTGGGTCTCACGACTGTCAAGAGTCTGCGCCCGCAACCGATACCGCTCGAACTTAAAGTTATACTGGTCGGACCGCCGCCACCGTACTATCTGCTTGCCGCTTACGATGATGAGTTCTCGACCTTGTTCAAGGTCAAAGCTGATTTTGACATCAGTATGCCACTGAACGAGGAGAATGTGCAGGGTTCGCTCCACTTGTTCCGACGCTTCTGCGAGCGTGAGGGTCTGCGGTCAATCTCTAATGGTGCCGCTGCGCGTCTGCTGGAATACTCGCTGCGGCTTGCCGAGGATCAGGAGCGTCTTTCAACTCATTTCGGCGCGCTGACCGATGTGGTGCGTGAGGCGAATTATTGGGCGAGCCAGGAGGGATGCGACGCAATTCTGGAGCGGCATGTGACGCGCGCGCTGGAGGAGAAGGTCTACCGTTCAAACATGATCCAGGCGCGCATCCAGGAATTGATCGACCGTGGCATCATTCTGATCGATACTGAAGGCGCAAAAATTGGCCAGATCAACGGATTATCGGTTCTGAGCCTGGGGGACTATACGTTTGGCAGACCGAGCCGTATCAGTGTCAGTGTGGGACCAGGGCGTGGGTCAATCCTTGACATTGAGCGCGAAGTGAAACTTGGCGGACCGATCCACAGCAAGGGGGTGCTTATTCTCAGCGGCTATCTGGCGGAGCGGTACGGTCAGGAGCGACCGCTGACCCTTTCGGCGCGGCTGGTCTTCGAGCAGAGTTATGAGGGGGTCGAGGGCGACAGTGCTTCGGCGGCGGAGTTGTTTGCCCTGCTTTCAGCGCTGGCAGAACTACCGTTACGCCAGGGCATTGCAGTGACCGGCTCGGTTAACCAGCGCGGCGAAATCCAGGCGGTTGGCGGGGTGAACCAGAAGATCGAGGGGTTTTTCGATGTCTGTCGCCTGCGCGGGTTGACCGGCGAACAGGGGGTGCTTATTCCGCAGGCGAATGTTCAGAACCTGATGCTGCGCGGTGACGTGGTCGAAGCAGTGCGCAGAGGACAGTTCCATATCTGGACGGCGCTGACGATAGACGAAGGCATCGCACTGCTGACCGGCGTGCCAGCCGGTGAGCGCGATGCAAACGGTGAATATCCGCCGGATAGCGTCAATGGACGGGTCATGGCGCGGTTGCGCATCTTCGCTGAGCGTCTCCGTGAAGGCGGAAAGACGAATGAGAGCGACAAGAGACGTGAGGGGGAGCAAAACGCTCAGGGGTAGAGTTCTTGGGAGAGACGGGCGGTTGCGATTGGTCTTGCTTACTCCCATCCGGGTTGTCGAACACAACGTATACGAGGCAGAACAATATCGAACAATTCGGATAGGGGGACGCATATGCAAACAGCGCTGATCTGGGGTGCAGCTGGCGGGATCGGTCGCGCACTGGTTGATACGCTGAGCAAGAATGGGTGGCGTGTGCTGGGAATAGCGCGGGACGTAGCAGCGTTAAGCGATGTGGACGTTGAGGCATACAGTGCCGAACTGTCGCGCGAGGCGGATGTCGCAGCCGCTGCACTCTGGGCTGCGCAACAGTCAGAGGGTGCTGTTAATCTGTGGGTATATGCTGTCGGCGATATGATCGGCAAACCGCTGGCAGACACAACTGCTGGCGAGTGGGAGCGTATCTTTGGTGCGAATGTGACGGGCGCTCACCTGGCGGTGACTCACTCGCTCCCGCTGGTTCCGGCGGGGGGGCATTTGGTCTTCATTGGCGCATATGTTGATCGGATCATGCTTCCCAAACTGGGCGCCTATGCTGCTTCCAAAGCAGCTCTCGATGCCTATGTGACTGTACTGGCAAAAGAGGTGCGCGACCGGCGCGTAACAAACGTGCGGGTCGGGGCAGTCGATACACCGTTATGGTGCAAAGCGCCGTTTCGCCTTCCCAAAGGAGCCCACACACCGGGCGATGTCGCCGCCGCAGTGCTGCGCGCGTATGCTGAAGGACACAAGGGGTATCTGGACCTTTGATCCGGTCGTTGGGGGTGCATTGCCGTGCACCCCTACATTTACGCCGTGCGGGGAGCGCCCCTACCTTCAACCCTCGGTTCGCTTGTTTTCATACAAGGCTTCCTGATGCCATAGAACGGGAGCGTCCTCGCAGCCAGGTCGTTATTTGTCAAGTCGCGGATCGCATCAGGAAGCCATTCGTCAGAAAAATGAGCGAACGGTAGGTTCAACCTTCAACCTTCCCGACTTCCACCTCCGCATCCATCCATTGCTGATATGCTTCAAACGTCCCATTGAAGTAGACATGCACCACCTGATTGTGTGTGATGCGCGTGATCGCCTCGAACACCTCGGCATCGTCGGTGCTGTGCGCAACCAGCATACCGCGTTCGGGGGCGAAATCATCTTCGCTCGGGGGAATGACGAAGACCAGCCATTCATTCGGATAGCGACGTTCAACATCGGCGATTAACTCGACTTTGCCCTTCTCCTCCATGCCGGTGTAGGGGCAACCACAGTCGCAATCGACGCCACAGTCTCCGTGCGTGCCGCAAGAAAGGGATGTTCCTCCATGCTCGGCAGATGTCAGATTGATCATGATCGGCATGGCAACCCTCCATTACTTTTACATGTGGATCGCCGCGCCCTCAGCTGCTGCGTGCGCCGCTTCGACAATCGCTTCGTAGAGCGTCGGATGGGCGTGAACGGTGCGCATGATCGATTCGGCGGTCGCTTCGTGTGACAGCGCCAGACCTCCTTCAGCAATAAGTTCGGTGACACGCGGACCAATCATGTGGATGCCGAGCACCTCATCGTACTGTTTGTCGGCGACAATCTTGACGAACCCCTGACGCTGACCAAGGATCGTCGCTTTACCGTTGCCAGTGAAGGCGAATTTACCTACCTTTACGTCGTATCCCTGCTCACGTGCTTTTGCCTCGGTCAACCCAACGCTGGCGATCTCCGGGTTACAGTAGGTGCATGCCGGAATCTTGCCGTAGTCGAGCGGTTGCGTGTGATGACCGGCGATCGTTTCGGCAGCGACGATACCCTCAGCTGATGCTTTGTGTGCTAGCCAGGGCGTTGTGATAGCGCAGTCGCCGATAGCGTAAATACCCTCGACATTTGTGCGCATATGGTCATCGACCTTGATGAATCCGCGCGGATCGAGCGCAACGCCAACTTCTTCCAGCCCAATGTCGCTGGTATTCGGCACAATGCCCACGCCGACCAACACACGCTCAAATGTCAGTGCGTGCTCGGTGCCCTGCGCATCAACCAGGCGCGCTATCACGCCGCCGTCGACCTTCTCCAGGTTGTTGAGTTTTGCGCCAGCAAAGATTTTGATGCCACGACGGTTGAGCGCGCGGGCGAGTTCGGCGCTAACCTCCTCATCTTCGAGCGGCACAACGCGCGGCAGCATCTCGACCAGCGTCACCTCTGCGCCGAATGCGCGATACATCGAAGCGAACTCGACGCCGATCGCACCTGCACCGACCACCAGGAGCGACTTGGGAACAGCAGGAATGTTCAGCCCGCCAGTGGAAGAGAGAATGCGATCATTGTCGAACACTGCGCCAATTGCTGGGATCTCACGGGGACGAGCGCCGACGGCGATGATAATATGCTTTGCTGTCAATGTGCGATACTGTCCTTCGGGACTGCTGACCGCAACCTGCCCGCGTCCAGCGAGACGGGCAGATCCGTTGACGACATCGATCTTGTTCTTCTTCATCAAGAACGAAACGCCGCTGGTCATCGTCTTGACTACGGTATCCTTCTGGCGCAGCGTTGCTTCCCAATCGAGCGACACACCTTCGACAATCACGCCGAAGCGTTTCGCCTCGCGCAGTTCATCGAGCAAATCGGCGGTATGGAGCAATGCCTTGGTTGGGATGCACCCGACATTCAGGCAGACGCCTCCCATCGCCTGGCGCTCAACGACTGCGGTTTTCAACCCAAGCTGGGCAGCACGAATGGCAGCGACATATCCACCGGGTCCGCCGCCGATGACAACCACATCGTAGAGGGTGTCGGTCACGGAAGTCACCTTTCTATTCAGTGAGTCTGGATTGCGGATGGGAATGTGCGGATCGACTCACAGACGGCGACAGAGCGCCGTCAGGCGTTTGCGAGTCGTGTAACCCGTATTGTACCACGAGAACACTGGGGGCGTGATGTGCATTCGAGCGCTGGCAGTGTTGCTGAATGGCGCGTTGGGAAATATTGCTGCTCTTGGGGGGAGGGGTGAGCGGCGTGTGAAGGCACATTTGGGCAAGTACAGTGATCTTGCCAGGTTGACGAAGGTATTGCCCTCGCCTACTCTTCGAGGGACGCGAGCGGCGAGCGTCGCATCCGTAAACTGCGATGCCGGTCGTCTGGCACGCCAGAAAAACTACCGCTCTACCATTGCCCGATTAGCCGACTCCTCCATCAACGCCAGTTGTCGTGCCACTTCTTCGACAGCGATGCGCTGCTTGCGGTACAGGTCGGACTCACTCATCGCCAGCCGGTCGGCAGTTTCGCGGATGCGGCGCCCCTGAAGGAAGCGCATCTCCAGGATGTTGTAGAGCAGCCACTCCTGCGCCGACGGGTCGAGTTGCGCATCAGGGCGCAGATTCTCAATCGCCTGGCGCAACACTGCCTGTAATGCACGCGTCGGACTGCCCCCTTGCTCCTCGAGCACCCGGCGCACAGTGCGCAATCCGAGCAGCGGGCTTTCGGAGAGTTTCGGTCCACCCCAGTAGTGCGTCAGCGCCTCTTTGACTAGTTGGGGAAATTCGGGCAGTGATGCAACATCGGATTCAAGCGTCTGAAGGGAAGCAGGAGTCGCCTGCTCGAGTTGCGTGCTAAGATGCTGGAGCGATTGCATATCCGGTGCCAGCCCGCGCAGGGTGTTGAACAACCGCTGCTGCATCTGCACCGTCTCGAGTGCCAGTTCCATCCGGTGGGTCAACGCACCGATCAGGCGTCGCGCATCGGTGCTTAACGTCTCGTGCGGGTAAGCAATGCCAAGACAGCCGAGCAGTGTCCGGTCGGGGGTGCGCAGCGGCAGCAACCAGAACCCTTCAACCCGCAAAAATGCTTCAGCTGGTGGGGTGTCACCGGGTGGTCGCACTGGCAATCGTGATAGATGCGCCATCAATTCCGTGAGCGGGTGTTCGTTGACGAACCGCCGCACTGCCTGACGCGACCCAACCAGCGTTTTCACCGTGTAATTGCCAGCATCATCTGGTGCAGCGACAAACCCGGTCTCGGAACGCAATGCCCCACATGCAACCACCAGCGTATTCTCTAGCAGACTCCGCAGATCCGCCTGGGTAAATGTATTGCGTGGCAGAGCGCGCAGATAGTCGATCTCAGCGTGATCCTGCGCATAAACCAGCGCGTCGAGGTATGGTTTCAGCCGGTTGACAAACAGCGGCATAATAACAGTCATAATAACCACGCCAGCAGTCAGCAGCACCTGCTCCGGCAATCCCAGCCAGCGCGCCAGGATTGGCGTTGCACGCAGGAACAGCGCAATACTGACGCCGACGAATGGGCCGTACAACACCCAGCGAATGAAGTCCTGCTTGATCAGACGGTCGGGAAGCGGCAATCCCTGGAATGCAATACTGTAGACCATCACCGTCGTCATCATCAGGACAGCGACGTTGCCTACGGCGACCAGGAAAAGCACGACCGTGAACGGGATCACGTTCTCCGGCAAGGGAATAATGAGGAAGGGATAGACCGCGATCGCCGGACCGACGAACGTCAGACTCAGGTATGTGATCCGTCGGCGTAGCGTTGGTGTGAGCGCTGCGTCGCGCACGCGGAGCGTGGCTGCCAGCCCGGCAAGACACGCGATGGCGAAGTAGAGCGTGAAAACCCAGAAGAGCGGTCCAGCATTGAATTGTGCAATGGGTTGAACCTGGACACCATTGCGCAGCACCAGGTCTGTCCCCCATGCCAGTACCAGGAACATGGCACTGATGAGGTAAGCCGCAGGAACGCTCCAGCGTCTGCGGAGATGGTGCTGACCACTAAAGTCTAGCAGAGCATCGGCGAGATGAATGTATCCTGCTGGCACACCGACGATACCGAGCCACTGGGCGCGCAGCAGGAAGTGAAGGGTTTCTTCACGCTGTACGTGCTGCGTCAGCACGTCGCCGCCAAAGACAACGACGATGCTGCCGAGCAGCACTGCCAGTGCACGTGCAATAGAAGTATACCGGTTTTGCAGCACCAGATAGACCAGGAGTGAAAATGAAACAATCAGAACGGCAGAAGCCAGAATATCGTTCACTCCAAGGAGCAGGTTGGTCAAAAATGGCAGGTCTATCATACGGTAGTTTATCTTTTGCCACAGGCTATGCAATTGTTATAGTATTGTACACGATCAAAGTTACGCAATTACCATAACCGTTCACATCTGGGTAACATACGCGCCTGGGAGCAAGGGCGTCCAGCCCTTGTCGCGTCTACGAGGGCAAGATGCCATCACTCCCAGAAGCAATGCGAACACTTACGCGCCTGCCGTGCCGTGTCGGAGCGCAGGATGTCTTACAGCAGTTCTCGGATACATCGACTATTGTTCCTATCCGCCGTGTCGCGCGAGGCGCCTGCTGCCAGCAAAGCGTAGACCGAAATACATTTCGGTCGCCGCATGGGGCGCAATTCCAGGAGTGTTCAACCTCGTCCGTTGGGGTTCAACCTTTGTGAGAGCTGCGATAAGAGCGACTCCACTGCTTGGGCAAGAGTGTTCGTTCACCATCCGCGCTGGTTGCCACGAGGCGAGATCGTCTCGCTTTCGTGGGACAGTCGAGGGCAAGATGCCTTTGCTCCGGTAATAGGTCGCATCGCTGTACACAGACGCAACGCTCGTGCCCTAAGAAGGTAGCGGTGCGGCGCGTGGGTGCAACGCCCGCGCCCCCAGGAGGGGCCATTGCCGGAGGCAGGCGCGATGCTCGCACACC
>JAGHYV010000128.1 GCA_017743475.1 Roseiflexus sp.
CGCATTGGCGTTCGCCCTCCTGGGAGCATAAGATGAGAACTTTGAAAAGCCCTATCGTGACAAAACTCCAATTGACAACTCAACCGCTCCTGGATTAGACTCACAGTATCCTGCTGCACTCTCCGCAATACTGTAATGGAGCAACCCAATGAACCTGAGCGATTACACGTTTCAGCCAGACCTGGCGCGCGCCACGACGATTCCGGCACGCTGGTACATCGATCCGCAGATGCTGATAATCGAGGAAGAGCGTATCTTTGGGCGCACCTGGCAACTTGTTGGTCGGACGGAGCACGTTCGTAATCCGGGCGACTACTTTACCTGTTCGGTTATCAACGAGCCGCTGGTGGTGACCCGCGATACCGCTGGGAAATTGCACGCTTTCTACAACGTCTGTCGCCATCGCGCTGGCTCCGTCGCCGAGGGGTGCGGCAATCGCAAAACCCTTCAATGCAGTTACCACGCCTGGACATACAACCTCGATGGGACGCTGCGCTCGACACCAGAATTCGAGGGAGTAGAAGATTTTGACAGGGCGGATTATGGTTTGCGTCCGGTGCAGGTAGATACGTGGGGACCATTTGTCTTTGTGAACCTTGACATGCAGGCGCCGCCGTTGCGTGAGGTGCTCGGCGCTATTCCCGAAGAGACTTCCAGGATGCCACTGGAGCGCATGGGGTTCTACAAGCGGGTAGATTACGAAATTGCCTGCAACTGGAAGGTGTATGTCGATAACTATCTGGAAGGGTATCACATTCCGGTTGCCCACCCCGGTCTTTTCAAGGAAATTGATTACAAACAGTACCGCGTCGAGACGTTCCGCTACTACTCAAAGCAGCACGCACCGATCCGCGAAAATCCCGATTCGCTCTACCGGCGGCATCTGGAAGAAGGCGCACCCGCGCAGGCACTCTACTACTGGATCTTTCCCAACCTGATGCTCAATATCTATCCGGACAATCTCCAGATCAACATCATTCTGCCGCTGGGACACGAGCGAACATTGACGATTTTCGAGTGGTATGTTCTCGATGTTGATCGTCCTGAGGTTGCCGAGGAGTTCCATCGCTCTTTCAAGTTTAGCGACACGGTGCAGAAGGAAGATATCGAGATCTGCGAAGCAGTGCAGAAACGTCTGAAGTCTCGTTCGTACAATGTGGGGCGCTTTTCGGTGCTCCGTGAGAATGGTGTGCATCACTTCCACGGGTTGCTCGCCGAATATCTGCAACGCGCGTGATTATCCGAACAGCAGGTCGGTCGCCACGTTCCAGCCGGGGATGACCTGGCTTGGAATGACTGCCCGTCCGCGATAGACGTGTTCGGCGCGATACGTTCCGCCGACCAGGGTGAGCAACTCAACCGCGCGATGCCCTGGATCGGCGATCCAGTATTCGCGGATTCCGGCGGCAGCGTACAGATCGCGCTTCTCGCGCCGGTCGTAACTGGCAGTGCCAGGCGAAACCACCTCCACCACCAGGTCTGGCGGTCCCACGATCCGTTGCGTGGTGATCGTCGCCGCCCCGCCGTTCAGAATAACCACGATATCCGGCTGAACAATGGTCACTGGACTGAGTTCGACATCGAGCGGCGCTGTGAAGACCCGGCCATGCCCCGCAAGTTGCACACATTGCATCAGGTGATAGAAGATCAGCCCACTCGCAGTCTGATGTTCCGGGTTCGGGGCTGGCGCCATATGCAGGTCTCCATCGATCAGTTCGTAGCGCTGCCCGTCATCCGGCAGGCGCTCGTAATCTGCCACCGTCCACCGTCCGCCGGGAGGTGGCGGCAGATGCGCAACTGGTCCTGCCACAGGAAGAATGTCAACTGTCATAGACGCCATCCAGTCACAGGGATATGGTCTTTCCACGGGTTGCTTGCCGAATATCTGCAACGCGCGTGATTATCCGAACAGCAGGTCGGTCGCCACGTTCCAGCCGGGGATGACCTGGCTTGGAATGACTGCCCGTCCGCGATAGACGTGTTCGGCGCGATACGTTCCGCCGACCAGGGTGAGCAACTCAACCGCGCGATGCCCTGGATCGGCGATCCAGTATTCGCGGATTCCGGCGGCAGCGTACAGATCGCGCTTCTCGCGCCGGTCGTAACTGGCAGTGCCAGGCGAAACCACCTCCACCACCAGGTCTGGCGGTCCCACGATCCGTTGCGTGGTGATCGTCGCCGCCCCGCCGTTCAGAATAACCACGATATCCGGCTGAACAATGGTCACTGGACTGAGTTCGACATCGAGCGGCGCTGTGAAGACCCGGCCATGCCCCGCAAGTTGCACACATTGCATCAGGTGATAGAAGATCAGCCCACTCGCAGTCTGATGTTCCGGGTTCGGGGCTGGCGCCATATGCAGGTCTCCATCGATCAGTTCGTAGCGCTGCCCGTCATCCGGCAGGCGCTCGTAATCTGCCACCGTCCACCGTCCGCCGGGAGGTGGCGGCAGATGCGCAACTGGTCCTGCCACAGGAAGAATGTCAACTGTCATAGGTGCACATCTGGTTGCAGAGGAATACCCTGCGACACTGAATCCATAATCTATTCACCACATTGTAGCACACGAACCTGAAACGGAAGAGCAGCCGATCGCAGGCGAGTAAGGGACTGCTACCCGACTGAGGGTGCTGTCGCCTGTTCGTCAGCAGCCCGGCGTTTAGGAACGAAACGCGCCAGAATAATCCCTAATTCGTATAGCAGATACATGGGAATAGCAAGCAGTAGCAGGTTATAGGGGTCGCCAGTAGGGGTGATGAACGCAGCAATAATAAAGATGATAATGATAGCGTACCGTCGCGTCGATGCCAGGCGCGCGGCAGTGACAACGCCAAGGCGTGCCATCACATACACGATTGCAGGCAACTGAAAGATTAAGCCATTCCAGAGGAGAAGCGTCGCAACGGTGCCAATGAAACTATCAACGCGGGGCTGAGTAATGATCGTCGTTCCATCGACGCCAAAACCAAGGAGAAAGCCGAGCGCAGCCGGAACGGTAAAGAACCAGCCAAACGCAACACCTGCAATGAACAGTTCGGTGACAAACGGTAGCGCAATGAACAGCACGCGCTTTTCGTGCGGAAGCAGGCCAGGTAGAAAGAATGCCACAATCTGATAGAGTACGAAGGGCATGGCCAGCGTAATGCCGACCACCAGTGCCATACGCATATATGCAAAGAACACCTCACCGGTATCAATACCCTGCAACTGCGTGCCGGGCGGTGCAAGGTGGCGCACCAAAAAGACTGGCAGCGGTTCACCCAGCAACACCGGACTGTTCACAATCCAGAACCCAATTATCGTCCCAATGGCAATCGCAATCAGCGATTTGACCAGCCGATCACGCAGCTCTACCAGATGAGGTACAAATGCGCGCCATATATCGCCAATACTGGTGAACTCGGTCAGGCTCGACACTGCCTCCTCGCCGTCCACTGGAACTTCGTCTTTAATGAAGACGCGTACCAGCAGGATGACCAGCAATGGCAAGAGGATGAGTACCGTAAGGACGCCGACGACAATGATCAGTTGGGTCGACGAGAACTCCATATGTTTACACGCTCAGGGCAGCGCCTCGACACTGCGCGGCAGCGCCAGGGTAGTATCAGGCAGCGCCTGGTCATGTTCCGACGATACTGCGCCGTTGTGCAACGTTTCAGCATCACGCGCTCCGTTGAGCGCGACGGTTTCGCCCGGCGATACGGGATCGGTGTGCGTCTGATGGCGTTTCTCTTCCGCCATACGTTGTAGCAAGGTCATACGCAGGCGGGCAAGTTCTTCTGCAATGGACGCCACCTGGCGGCTCAGGTCATCAATCCGAGCTATATCGGCGGCAAATGGCGAGTCGTCGGTCACGATGTGCGCCGGTTGTGTAGGCGACTCAATGCGCGCGCCGCGCGCGACCGTCTCGCCGCCAGCAATCGTTGGCGCTGGCGGTGTCGTGGCAGTCTGCCGCGCTGCCGCGACTTCGGCAATACGCGCGCGGCGCGCGCCGATGGGACCTGGATCGACATCGAACTCTGGCAGGGCGGCGCTTTCTGGTTCCTGAACTGATAGTGAGGGTATGGGAGCGTTCGAGTCGGATGCAGGTGGTGCAATCGATGGCGCTTCGGCGAGTTGAGCAGCAGCTTTAGGGAGTTCGATCTTCGGCATGGCGACAGCATCCTGTGCCGATTGCTCGACCAGCTTGCCAGCTTCCACCAGGTCTGAGCGTACACTTTGCAGGTCCTGCCGCACACTTTCGACTTCGCGGGTCAACTCAGCGCGGATTGCCTGCAACTCGCTCTCGAGTTCCGCCCGCGCACGTAGCACGAGCGCCGCATCTGGCGAGCGCTGGATCCAGTCGCGCACCCGTACCACGAACCGACCGGCCTGACGCGCGAACTCAGGCAGGCGCTCCGGTCCGAAGACCAGCAGCATGATCACCAGGATCAGCAAGATTTCGCCAGGACCGACTCCTAAAAGTTCCATCGTCTGCTTCCCTGCACCACGTGCAGCCCGATATGCACAACAACGCCACGGCAAACCCCGTAACACCAGACTAGATCACTGAACCGGAGAATGGGGCGGCCTGCCGTGGCGTAACTCGATACAAACATGCTCAGGCCGCCTGCAACTTCTGTTCGATATAGTTCAGCGCGTCCTGCACCGTCATGATCTTCTCGGCATCCTCATCGGGGATTTCGACGCCAAACGCCTCTTCGAGTTCCATGATCATCTCTACCAGGTCGAGCGAATCAGCGTTGAGGTCTTCGGTAAATCGCGCCTCTGGCACGATCTTGCTTTCATCAACTCCAAGTTGTTCTGCGACGATTTTTTTGAGCCGAGACTCCATTTCGGGCGAGGGCATGCATGTTCTCCTTTCAACAGCCATGATGAGCGGATGATGTGACGAATGCAAGCCTATCCTTTACGCCGCTCGCGATAGCGACTGACAACCGTGCCGAGGACGCCATTGATGAAACGGCTTGAATTATCGCTGCCGTACTGCTTGGCCAGCTCCACTGCCTCGTTGATAATCGCTTTCAGCGGCGTTTTTTCCTCTTCATCGATCAGCGCCTCAAAGAGCGCAATTCGCAAAATAGCTTTATCGACGCCGGGCATCTGGCTGACGGGCCAGTTCGGCGCAGTTTCTTCGATAATACGGTCCAGGTACGACGCATGCTCCCATGCACCAAAGACCAGACGCCGCAAAAAACGCTCACCCTCCGGCGGAAGGCGCTCCTCTTCAAGGCGACGCGCTACGACCTGATCTGGCGGATGGTCGGTCGCATCCAGTTCAAACAGAATTTGTAGCGCGATTGCGCGCACCCGGCGACGTAAACTAGCCATTGTCGCGTGTCTTTTCTACCGTAGCGACATCCACGATCACAATGTTGACCGCAGCGACGTCCACACCAGCCAACTCCCGCAGTGCAGCGGCAACCGCAGCCCGCGCAGTCGCCGCCACCTCTGCTAGACGCACCCCTGCAGCGACAACCACAGCACAATCGACCACCACTCCCGCTGCGCCGAAGGCAATCGCTGCACCTGGACCAGTGGTGATCGCTGGTCCTTCCCGGACAGTCGGTGTACCCGCCAGTCGGACGATGCCTGGCGTTTCGCGGAGAGCGGCGCGTACCAGCGCAAGCAGGACAGGCGCAGCGGCCGTCACTTGTCCCGACGGTTGCGACACAATGCGTATCTCCTCCCCGTGCATGCGCTTCGACGCGGTATTCTACCGTCTTTCAGGTTCACCGTCAAGCACAACGCTAGTTCATGACCATGCCGCCATCGACAGTCAATGTTTGACCGGTGATGTATGCGGCTGCGTCGGATGCCAGGAAGCAGACCAGATTGGCCACGTCCTGCGGCGTGCCGAAGCGCCTTAGTGGAATGGCTTCGAGAATGGCGGCACGCGCCTGTTCGCCAAGCCCGGCAGTCAACTCGGTTTCGATATAGCCGGGCGCCACTGCGTTGACCGTAATGCCGCGCGACGCCATTTCGCGTGCAACCGCGCGGGTGAAGCCGATGATCCCGGCTTTTGCAGCGGCGTAGTTGCTCTGCCCTGCATTGCCGATCAGTCCCACCACGGACGTGATGTTGATGATGCGCCCGCTGCGCGCCCTGGTCATCGGTCGCAGGGCAGCCTTCGTGCAAAGATAGACACCGCGCAGGTTGGTGTCGATAACGGTGTCGAAATCGTCTTCTTTCATGCGCAGCAGCAGTGTGTCGCGAGTGATGCCAGCGTTGTTGACCAGAATATCGACTGTACCATACTGATCGATCACGGTCTTGAACAGTCGCTCGACATCGGCAGATACGCTCACATCCGCCTGAACGCTGATCGCTGCGCCATCGGCAGCGATAATTGCAGCAACGGTTTCATCGGCTGCAGCGGCGTTGCGCTGATAGTTGACGACGACCGTTGCACCAGCAGCGGCCAGGGTCATCGCAATCGCTCGCCCAATCCCGCGCGAGCCACCAGTGACCACCGCGATCCTGTCTTTGAGAGAAATCTGCATCGAACTGCTCCGAATCAGTCGGTCACTTTTCGGCAATCTGATACAACGTTGCGCCGTCGATCAGCACAATTGGGCGATCCTTTGCCGCTTTGATCGCGCCGGGGGTAAACTCGGTCGAGGTAATAACCACCCCTTTGGAGCACCCTTCGCGTTTCATATCCTGGATCAGGCTTTCGATTGCCCCAGGTGTCACTTTATCGGCGACCGAGAGGCGCAAATGCCAGGGTTCATCCTTATATTCCATCCAGATATCGAGATATTTGTCCTTGTGCACGAAGCGGTAATCTTTGAAGGTAAACCCCTGCTTTTTGAACAGATTGTTGACATAATAGCCAAGTTGGGGTAGCGATAGCCCGCGGATATCGTCCGGCTCACGAATTGCGCCCGGTCGTTCGAGGGCGCCGCCACGCTGTTTGATCTCTTCACGAAGTTCACGTTTGCGCTCTTCAATGCGCCCGGCTGTGCTGGCGCCGAAGGTGCAGAAGACGATCAGCGAAAAACCAAAGAAGCCACTAAGCACCATCCAGGCGTCCCACGGCGGCGTTCCTGGTTCGACCATGCCTGCCCCATCGACGCCGAACTGGGTCTGAAAAATAAAGAACCAGAGGGTTGCGGCTGCCACCAGCGATGCCAGCGCACCGGTCAGGAATCCATGCATCGCATAATGACTGGGAACATTCCGCGCCAGCAGCAACCCGACGCCAACCGGTACGATGCCTGCCAGGAATCCAGCGAACCCGCCCACCGTAAGTGACAGCGGCATCAGCATGCCGCCAGCGATTCCGTATAGCAGCACTATAATCCAGCGGATCTCCCGCAGCCCGGCACTCAGTTCGCCGAAAAACCGCATGATGGGATTCGCCCGGCGTTCTTCAGGAGACGATGGTTTTGGCTGATCAGACACGTCTATGCTCATCTGTTCCGTCTCTTTCAATGTCCCTGCCCCAGCAATTCGTCAACTGCTTCGCGCAGTTTCCCAATGTCGGCAAACGAACGATAAACCGAGGCGAAACGAATGTAGGCAACATCATCGATAGCGCGCAACCGGCGCATGACCATATCACCAATTAGCGACGACGGCACTTCCGGCTCGTCGCGCGCCATAAGTTCGGCTTCGATGTCGTTCGCCAGCGCTTCGAGCGCCTGCGCCGGAACGGGGCGACGGTAGCATGCGGTGCGCACGCCGCGCATCAATTTTTCACGGTCGTATGGCTCGCGCTCGCCATTCTTTTTGACAACCGTGATGCTAACCATCTCGACACGCTCATAGGTGGTGAAACGTCGCCCACATGCTTCACACTTGCGCCGCCGGCGGATCATTTCGCCGTTGTGGAGTTTGCGCGTGTCGATGACGTCGCTGTCGGGATGCTGGCAGTAGGGGCACCGCATCGGTCTTGAACCCTGGTTGCGCTCTGTTCCTTTCTTTCGACGAGGCATTATAGCATACAACCAGCGCACGGCGCAGCGGAATACCTCCCATGCAAAGCATCGCTCGCCGGTTGTGGTGAATTGAGTAGACGATGGTCGGGAGACTGCAGAGCGCAAACGGCGCGGTCACACCCATCTTCCCGGACGACGTGGTACAGTCCAGTATGGAAGCATGCCCATTGGTTGTGCCCAGAGGAGTTGACGTATCACGATTGCCGGATCTGGATAAGCAGCAGATTCGCGAACGCGCCGGAGCGCAATCCTGGACACGCGGGCAGGCGTACTTTGCGCGGGGAGCACTCCGTCAGGTCGTCTGGCGGGAGGGAGTCCTTACTGCTCAGGTCGTCGGTTCTCACCACGAACTGTACCGTGTGACTGTTCGCTTCGACGAGCAGGGTGCCATCATCAACGCCGAATGCACCTGCCCGTATGACTGGGGCGGCGATTGCAAGCACATTGTGGCGACTCTGCTGTACCTGCTCAACCGACCCGAGCAGGTGGAACAGCGACCAGATCTGACCAGCTTGCTTGCCCCGTTGAACGCCGAACAACTGACCAGACTCGTGGTGCAACTGGTTGCCGTGCATCCCGACCTGATCGACGATGTTGAGGAATTGCTGGCGACGCTCGCAACTCTGTCCACAGGCGCCGCTGCGTCTCTGCCAGTCGATTTGGCAGTACTGCAACGCCGGATCAGAGCCGATATGCGTCTCCTGATCAAAGACTACGATACCGGTGACTACTATGAAGATGTCATCGATCTGGGAGAGGCATTGATGCCCGCAATCGAGATCGTTGGCGATCTTTTGAGCGGACGACGCACGTAGCGCGCTTGCCGTTCTGGAGGCGTGAACGATTGCCTGGCTGGATGGATGCCAGTGGATCGACCACGACTCCGTGGGTGATGTGATTGGGTTCGCCAGCGATACGCTGGCGACGTGGGGCGAGCTATGGGCTGAAGCGCTGCTCCGCGCCGACCTTGAGCTGCAGGAAAGCCAGCGCTGGGCAAAAACGTTGCAGACGTTGAACGATGCTCTGGGCGGCGGATATGCGCTGCTGATCACCGCTACGGCCGCTGAACAGGGCTGGCGCTATCCGTCTCTCGTCGCGGCAATGCAGGGTCACCCCGGCGAGCATGGCATCTGGGAGGGAGATCTCCCCAGGTTCGCCGACAAACTCGTGACTATTCGCCTCCGCATCCTGCAAGCGCGTGACCGCTATGAGGGGTATCTCAACCTGGCGCGGGCTGAGCGGCGATTCCTCGATTATCTGAAGATGCTCGTGACGCTGGGCAGACGTGAAGCAGCGGTGGCGGAAGCGCGCGCGTACCTGACCGATCCCGGCGACATTCTTGCCATCGCGCAAATCCTGATCGACCGTGGTGACGTCGAAAAGGCGCTCGATCTGGGAACCCATGGGCTGACCCTGAATGCACCGCACCGCCAAAGAGAAGGTCTCGCCCGATGGTTGCGCGATGAAGCAGCCCGCCACGGACTTCGTGATCTTGCTCTTCACACTGGCTGGATTGCACTTGGCGCTTATCCCCTGGCAGAGCATTATCGCTGGTTACGAACGTGGTTGCAGAACGAGTGGGATCGTCATCGTGAGCGGGCGCTGCAAGCGGTAGAACTGACACCCACCAATGTCGATGAGCGGGTGGAGATCTACCTTATGGAGCAGATGTTCGACAAGGCGATGGCGCTGGTTGAGAAAAACTCGTGGTCGAGCAAACTGGGTCAGGTCATCAACGCTGTCAGGACGACCCATCCTCGCTGGGCGTTTGAACAGTGCTATCGCTAGGCGGCTGCGATCATAAACAAGGGGCTTGCCTCGGCGTATGTCGACGCAATCACACGCGGTTGCGGCAAGGGCGAGACATCCTCCTTGCAAGCGGTCAGCACGACGTCTGGAATACCGTCTTGAACGATCTGATCCAGAAACACTCTAAGAAATACAAATTGCGTCCTATGCTGGAGCAGTTGAGACGGTAACGTTGGAACGCAAATTCCAACGCGCTGTTATGGTCTTTGAAGAAATCATCCGCTCTAGCAGCAGGCTTCGCCTTGCATAGCCGAGGGCTTCTCGTAGCCGATAGCTGATAGCCGATAACCAATAACCGATAGCCGATGGTCGAGAGGGTCACCGTTAGAGTTCACGTTACGCGCAGGCGGGCTTTGCCTTGGCTAGCCGAGGGCTAATGGTCTTTGAATAAATA
>JAGHYV010000129.1 GCA_017743475.1 Roseiflexus sp.
CAAAATATTCCTGTGATCACAAAAAAACCGCACACTATGCGGTGATCGCATGGTACCCTGATTCCAGAGACAACCGGAAAGGCGCAGGCATGTCAAAGACGGAAACCCGCTACGAAAGGCTCGACGGCATCGAGCGTTATCTCGCCAGGCATCAAAAAAGAGGATGTACTACTTCTGAGCTGGCGCGTGAATTCGGGGTCGATCCCGATACAATCCGGCGCGATCTTGATCTGCTTGAGGCACGTGGAACAGGTCTCATCAAGGAAGGACGCCGCTACCATCTTGACCACCGACGGATCATTCACACAATGAAGATTTCCAACGACGAAGCGCTGGCGCTGTATATGGCTGCTCGCCTGTTGTCCCGGCATAGTGACGAACATAACCCGCATGTTGTAAGCGCCCTCGACAAACTGAGCGACGCACTGCGCAGCAAATCTCCGCTGATCGCCGACCATATCGCGCGTGCTGCGGCAGCCGTGCGTGAGCGACCGGTTCGGCGTGAATACGTCGAGGCGCTTGAAGTACTGACGCAGGGTTGGGCGACCGGGCGCAAGGTGCGGCTGTCCTACCACTCCTACAGTAAAGACGAAATGACCGAGCGTCTCTTCGCACCTTACTTTATCGAGCCTTCCGGCATCGGCTACGCATGCTACGTCATCGGCTTTGATGACCTGCGCGGCAAATTGCGGACTCTCAAAGTTGAGCGCATACGCACGATACGCCTGACTGATGAGCAGTTTGCCATCCCTGAAGAGTTCGATCCGATCCGTTTGCTTGCTTCGGCCTGGGGCGTCATCTGGCGTGATGAAGGAACCATCGAAGTAATCCTGCGGTTTGCGCCCCAGGTGGTACGACGCCTCAAAGAAAGCGTCTGGCACGTCAGTCAGCGTCTGGAGGATTGCCCTGACGGTTCATGCCTGTTTAGCGTGCGAGTAGGGAGCACCGTAGAAATGAAACCCTGGATCCGTCAATGGGGCGCTGCCGTGGAAGTGCTTGCTCCCGACGAACTTCGCGCCGAGATGATCGAAGAAGTCCGTGCACAGGCTCGCCTGTATGGTCTCATACCTCACAAGGAAACGCATTGATGAAAAGCATCGATCCGCTGCTCCTGCAATTCTGGGGAAAAACCCCCCGTCCAGGTACGCCGGTTACCCAATTTCATCCGGCGATCTTTCATATGCTCGATGTCGCATGTGTCGCCGAGGCGCTTCTGCGACACGGACCGCAACGGGTGCGTCAGGCGCTTCTGCATGCCTGGCGCGGCGCCGATCCAGAAGCATTGATCGCCTGGCTTCCATTTCTAATTGCGCTTCACGATCTGGGCAAACTCTCTGCTGCTTTTCAAGGGCAGGACGAAGCCCAGCGCGAACGTCTGACTCAAGCAGGGGTGCAATTTCGATCCCACTCCCCGGAGTTGCACCATGCCGCAATCAGCGCGCTCTGGATCCACGATCATCTCGCTGAGAATGAACCAGGAATCGCACAAGACCTGGTCTGGATTTTCCGTGATGCAACGGGAGGACATCACGGGCGCTTCGTTGACGAGTCGATGGAAGACCTGCGCAAGAAATTGCATCACGCGGAACGTGGCGAATCTCGCTGGCGAGACTGGCGGAAACAGGGCTACGTTCTCCTTCGCGATCTGCTGGCGCCTGAAGATAAACCGCTGCACGGCATTGGAACACCCGTCGCACCACGCCCTGCGACCGTTGCACTGACCGGACTGCTGGTCTGGAGCGACTGGATCGGTTCGAATGAACACGACTTCCCGGCTACACCCGGAATGGACATTCATTGCTACCTGTCGCTCAGTCGTCAGCGCGCGCAGAACGCCCTGACGACACATTATCTCCGGGCAAGCCGATCTCAACCGCAGTACTCGGATTTCCGCGCACTTTTCCAGGCTATCGCGCCACGTCCGTTACAGGCAGTCGTAGACCGCCTGTCCGACAATGACTTGCGGCAACCGGCGCTGGTCGTTATCGAAGCTCCCACCGGCGAGGGCAAGACAGAAGCGGCTCTGGCGCTTGCACGGCGTATCGCCGCTCTCCGAGGAATAGATGAGATCTTCTTTGCCCTGCCGACGATGGCCACCGGTAATCAGATGTTTACCCGTCTTGAACGATTCTTCCGCACTCTGTATGGCGATGGCGGCAGTGTGCGCCTGAGCCACAGTCAGGCGATTGTTGTCGAAGACGATCTGCGTCGCCGGGTGACGCTCAGTGCTGATCAGGATCGATTCGATCGTGAAGGGTGCAGCGCAGACGTGATATTGGGGTGGTTCGTCGGACCGAAGAAGGCGATGCTTGCGCCATTTGGCGTCGGCACGGTGGATCAGGTCGAACTCGGCGGCTTGAATGTGCGCCATTATCCGCTACGATTGTTCGGTCTGGCGAGCAAAGTGGTGATGATCGATGAGGTGCATGCCTATGATGCTTATATGAGCGTCATTCTCGAACATACCCTCGCCTGGCTGGCGACGCTCGGTTGTTCGATCATCCTCCTGTCCGCCACTCTGCCGCGTCAGCGTCATGATGCATTGGCACGCGCATTGTCTTCGTGCCACAAAGCCTGCAGCCACACTGCCTCTTCCAGAGGAATTGCCGTATCCGGCGCTTTCGCTTTATCACGCCACGGCTCAGTCCCTCCACACCTGTGATGTCTTCCGCGGCGAGCAGCGCTTTATCCTGCGATTCAGGAAGCAAAGCGCTCCCGAAGAGGAAGCCAGACGATTGCTGGAACTGATACGCAATGGCGGCGCAGTTGCGCGTATCTGCAACCGGGTGGATGACGCGCAGGCCATCTACCGGGCGCTGATTGCCTCCGGTGCGCGTGATGTAACGTGCGTGCTGCTCCACGCTCGCTTTCCGCTCCACGAACGGCAGCGTCGGGAGCAATGCATCAGCAATCTCGTCGGCAAAGAGTCGCAGCGCACGCCTGAGCAGCGGATCATTATCGCAGGAACCCAGGTGCTGGAACAGAGCCTCGACTACGACGTTGATGTCATGGTCAGCGACTTTGCGCCGATTGATCTGCTCCTCCAACGCGCCGGTCGTCTCCATCGCCACAATCGATGCCGTCCAGACGACCATCGTGAGCCTGTGCTGGAAATCGTGATCCCATACGACGAGCAGGGCGAACCAGACTGGCGTCGCTGGCGAGCGATCTATGAGCCGTATATCCTCTGGCGCAGTCTGGCAACGCTGTGTGACGGCTTAACTGACGATACACGCATCGTGACCTTACCCCGCGATTATCGAACGCTGATCGAGGCAGTCTACAGCGCGGCGCCTGTTGTCGGTCGCTACGCCGGGGAAGTTGCAAAAGCGGAGCAGGAGTATCGTAAGACCATCGATGCGCAAACTGCTAAAGCGCGCAGCCCGCTCACGCCTGATGCAATGATCCGGGCGCCGATTGTCGAACACGGCGGTCGCTCCTATATCGAAGAAGAAACGGGTGCGGAGGCTTCCTGGCAACTGGCAAAGACGCGCCTGGGCGACCGGGTGACGCTTGTGCCGGTCTACCGGGTCAATGGTGAGTTATCCCTTGATCCAGACGGAACCTTTCGCATTCCAACCGATGTGCCGCCAACGCTGGAGCAGATGAAGGACGTGATCAACGTCGCTGTACCGGTCAGTGATCGCGCCGTTATCGCCGCTTACCGCGATGAGCATCGGGATCGCGCACTACGCTGGACCTGGAGTGCGATCCCTGCGCCGCTCCGCGGGCTGCACCCACTCCCATTGGATGTGCAGACGCACAGTATCACCCTCAACAGGCGTCGCCTGCGTCTTGATAACGAACTGGGGTTGGTTATCGAGAACGGGGATGTCGACATGAGCGGTGATTGGTTTGAGGAGGATCTATGATGGCATCTCTGAGTTTCAATCTGTGGACTGAACCCTGGATTCGGGTCATCCGACGCGACGGGCGCGACGATGAGATCGGCATTGGCACGTGCCTGACCGACGCGCACGAACTGGCAGCGCTGAGCGACCCCTCGCCGCTGGTTGCATGCGGGACGCATCGCTTGCTGACGGCAATTCTGCAAGCGATCCATCAACCACAAGATATAGGAGAGATAGCAGCGTTGCTGCACAACGCGAAGTTCGACATAAACCGCTTGCAAGCGTTTGAGAAGAACCATGCTGGACGCTTCGATCTCTTCGATCCTCACGCCCCGTTCCTGCAAACCGGCGATGTTCCGCTTCACAGCCATCACAACCCGCAGCCGGTCGCGCGCCTGTTTGCCGAGATACCGGTAGCAACAGAACGGGTCCACTTCACTCATGTGACCGACGACCGCCATCGCATCTGCCCGGCATGCTGCGCACGCGGGTTGGTGACAGCGCCAGCATTCGCCTCTTCTGGCGGCGCAGGCATACGTCCCTCGATTAATGGTGTACCGCCGATCTACGTCCTGCCGGCTGGCGATACGCTGTTCGAGACACTGACCCTCTCTCTGGTCAGCAGCGATTATCTGCCGCCAGGCGCCGATCCGAAGCGAGCCGATCAGGCGATCTGGAACAGCGATCCACCAGTCGTTGGCAAGAATTGCGAAGTCAGCGCGGTCGGCTACCTGGAGAGTCTTACCTTTCCTGCCCGCCGGATGCGGCTCTATCCGCAAGCAGGATCGGTGTTCTGCACGAACTGCGGGCGCCAGACCGACATTTTCGTTGCCACAATGCTTTTCGAGATGGGTCACTGGCTCAGCAAGCAGACGGGTGTCTGGGAGGATCCTTTTGTTGCGTTCCGAAAACCGTCGAAGCAGAGCAAGAATGCCGATCTCAAACCAATCCGTCCCGAAGAAGGCAAAGCCATCTGGCGCGAGTATGCTGTGTTGTTGCTGGACGAAGATGCAGCCGGTCTGCGTCCACGCATTGTGCGACAGCTGGCGCGCCTGATCGATAGAGGGACGCTCACCGGGCGCCAGCGTCTTCGCTTTCGCTGTATTGGCATTCGCACCGACGGCAAAGCCAAAATCTTCGAGTGGCTCGATGAAGCGCTTGAAGCGCCGCCAGAATTGCTCCAAGACCCCGACGCCGCCGCCTATGTCGGTGAAGCGCTCCGTCAGTCCCACGAGGTGGCAGCCATTCTCAAGAGCACCTTTGAGCGTCACTTTCGACCCGAACGCGGAACCGGCGGATCGAACGAACAGAAATTCATCCGTTTCAAAACTGTGCTCGAACGTCTGATCGCCGACTACTGGCGGCGGCTGGGACTCCATTTCCGCCAGTTTGTCAATGATTTGAGCGATGTCTGGCAGCGCGATGACACCGCACGGACATGGGTGATATTGATCATCAAGGAAGCGCAGGCATGTTTCAGAACCGCTCTCGATCAGACCGGTGACCGCGCCGATGCTTTGCGCATTCGGGTCGAAGCTCAGGCGGAATGTGAGCGTCAGCTGCATGCCAGACGAAAGGAGTGGCTGAATGAGTGAACCAACCCGACAGCAGCGCCAACAGCAGCAGGTTGATGAGTTTATCACCGCGCTCGAACGATTGGACAACGCCGGGCGCGCGCGCCTCAAACGGAACGCCGGACGGTCTTTGCACGAAGCTCGTGGTGTGCATCAGATCTTCTATCAGGCGTTGCCCTACGAGGTTGCCGGGAGATCTGAAGAAGCGATCTACTTCCTGGTCGCCACCCTCTATCCACTCGCCGACTCCCGCAATGATCAGCGCAGCCTGGGAGCGATCCTTCGCGCTGTGCGGCAAAGCCGGGCAAGCGAGAGCATCGACCGGCGGTTTCAGGCGCTGCTTGATAGCGATGGCGAAAACCTGCCCTTTCGATTGCGTCAGGCAGTACGTCTTGCTGCGGCAAGCGACCAGTCAATCGACTGGCGCCGGTTGCTGAACGATCTTCTGCATTGGGATCATCCGGATCGCTATGTCCAGTTGCAGTGGGCGCGCGATTATTTTACCGATCATTCCTGAGCGCCATCTATCATCGCAACCGAATGAAGGCACAATTCTATCCTCTAGAAGAAAGGACCCAAGACCATGCTGATCGCACTCCATCTGCTTCAGAACCATGCTCCGTCGAATCTGAACCGGGACGACAACAACGAACCGAAGGACGCGATTTTCGGCGGCGTGCGACGAGCGCGCATCTCCAGTCAGGCGATCAAGCGCAGCATCCGCTGGTCGGATCACTTTCGCGCCCCGTTCGAGACCCAGGGGTTACTGGCGATACGCACCCAACTCCTGCCTGAAAAGGTGCGTCACCATCTGGTGAATGCCGGTCTGAACGACGATGATCAACGCGCAATTGTCGAAGCAGCCGCGCGTCTCGGCAAGGGCGAGCAGAGGAGTCCCTCCGGTGAAGGCGAAGCGGGCGATGAGCGCGGTGAGCAGAACCAGCCTCGCAGCAGCCCAAGGTCTCGACGCGGCAGCCGGCAGAGCAACACTACCGGCGACGCAGAGAGGATCAAAACCGCCCAACTGATGTTTCTGACCGAAAACGAGATCCAACAACTGGCTCGACGACTGATCGAGATTGTGCGCGAGAAAGGGGCAAAGCACCTGAACGAACTTCAGGGCGATACGTTGGTTCGAGAGATCGGTGAGTATGAACCGCACTCGGTCGATATTGCCATGTTCGGACGCATGACGACCTCCAGCCCTTTCAAGGATGTGGAAGCCGCTGTTCAGGTGGCGCATGCGATCTCCACCCACGCCGTTGAGATGGAGTTCGATTTTTACACGGCAGTAGACGATATCTCCGGCGAAGCAGGCACCGGATTCATCGGCGACACAACCTTCAACAGCGCCACCTACAAATATTTCTCCATCGACTGGGATGGTCTGCTCAAGAATCTACACGGCGAGCAGAACGTCGCCCGGCAATCTGTGGAGGCGCTGATCAGAGCAGCGCTATTTGCAATTCCCAGCGGGAAACAGAACAGTTTCGCCGCACACAACCTGCCCGACCTGGCGCTGGTCGAGGTGCGCAAGGAGAACGTTGCTCTCAGTTATGCCAATGCATTTGTCAAACCTGTGCGCGCAACAGGCAATCTCTCCCTCATCGAAGCGTCGGCGAAAGCATTGGAGGAATACATTCCCGCCATCAACGACCGCTACAATCTCAGTGCTCAGCGCGCCTTCCTGAGCACTGTTCCATTCACGCTTTCAGGAGCGGCATGCTGCTCCAATCTGGAAGAACTGATCACCTGGCTGTCGAAGCAGATGCAGATACAGGGAGGAGTGCAATGAACACGCTCTTCCTGCGGCTGGAAGGACCGCTGCAATCGTGGGGGTTGCGAGCGCGCTGGGGCGAGCGTGACACGACTGACGCACCGACCAAATCCGGCGTCATCGGATTGCTCGGATGCGCACTGGGTCTGCGGCGCGACGATGCGCGCCTGCGCGATCTGAGCGATAACCTGCGCATGGGGGTGCGCGTGGATCTGCCAGGCATCCTCATGCGCGACTACCATACAACCGGCGGTGGACGCTATAGCACGATTGCGTCTACCGGCGGACCTCGCTACCACGACGAACCGTACATTGGCGGGGTGCTTTCAGCTGAAGTCACCAAAGGGCGCATCAAAGTCAAAATCAACCAGAAGACAGGCGAACCGGAGACCGATGTCTCCGAACGCTACTACCTGGCTGACGCTTCGTTCCTGGTTGCGCTTCAGGGTTCACCGGACTACATCGGAGAACTGGCGACTGCTGTACAGTCGCCAGTCTGGCCGCTGTTTCTAGGGCGCAAAGCGTGCGTTCCTTCGACGCCAATCTTCGCTGGTACGGGGCAGTTCGACATCCTGGAAGAAGCACTGAAGAACCTGCTCCTGTCGCCACGGGTTGAGACAGCATGGCAACGCTCGCGTCCCACGCACCTGCGATTACTGATCGAGACCGAACCCGGCGCCGGCAATCGTCAGTACGACAATATCGGCACACCATCCCGGCGGGTCTTTCGCGCCCGGTACGTCCGTGAAACATGGTTGCGATTAGAAGACGGTCCTGCTCTGATCAATACGATGGAGGGATGAGATGTACCTGTCACGTTTGATCCTCGACGTTCGCCAGCCACGGGTTCGACGTGATCTGAGCGATGTCTACCGGTTGCACCGCACTATTCTGAGCGCATTTCCCAGGCGCCGGATAATGTACCGGCGCGGGCGCATTTCGGCATTCTCTATCGCATCGAACCGATCAGCGATATGCCATGGCTCGTGCGACTGCTGGTGCAATCACGCGAACAGCCCGATTGGTCACATATACCAGACCGCATGTCCGGTCCGGCGCTCGACGAACGCGGCAACCCGGCGCTACGACGGATCGATGATGAATATGCGCGCATTCGAAGCGACATGCAGTTCCTGTTTCGATTGCTCGCGAACCCGACCAGGCGACTGAGCAACCGCAGTTCTGCGCGAGATGACCGGCTTCTTGGGAAACGGGTCGCTCTCTTGCGCGAAGAAGAGCAGATTGCATGGCTTGCACACAAAGGTGAGCAGCATGGTTTTCGTCTGCTCAGCACGTCGGTCAACCCTGAAGCGCCAGCCGTTCAGGCGGCAAAGCAAGCGGACGAGCACGGATGGCGGAAAGTGACGCAGACTCAGACAATGCACCTCACATTTGGCGCCGTGCTCTTCACCGGCTATCTCAAGGTCACTGATGCTGACAGATTCCGAACAGCGCTGGAGCATGGGATAGGGAGCGGCAAAGCCTTTGGGTTTGGTCTGTTATCTATCGCTGCTCAATGACCGGAAACACAGGAGAGCACTGCGCTTCTTGCCATCCGGCAGACGTGCCCATCAGCACCTTAACAACATTATTCGCTCAACAAAGGAGACGGCTATGCCAGTGCACAATCTACAAATCTTGCCCAAGGTCAGCGATAGCTGGACCTACCTGTACGTCGAGCATGCCATCATCGAGCAGGATGACAAAGCAATCGCGATTCTCAACAAGGAGGGCAAAACTCCCGTACCTTGCGCCACGCTCTCGCTCCTCATGCTGGGTCCCGGCATCAGCATCACCCATCAGGCCATCAAGACACTGGCAGAAAACGGGTGCATGGTGGCCTGGGTAGGAGAAGAAGGCGTTCGTTTTTATGCAGTTGGCATGGGAGAAACCAGATCAGCGGCCAACACACTGCGTCAGGCAGCAATGCACAGCGATCCGGATCTGCGTTTGCGAATTGTACGGCGCATGTACGAAATGCGCTTTCCTGAAAAGCTCGATCCCGGTCTCACCATTAAGCAGATTCGAGGGAAAGAGGGAGCGCGTGTTCGAGACACATATGCGCGGTGGAGCCGTGAGACCGGCGTTAAGTGGGATGGGCGCTTCTACAAACAGAATGACTGGCGGCGCACGGAGCCGATCAATCGGGCTATTTCGGCGGCCAACAGTTGTTTGTACGGAATCGTTCATGCTGCGATTGTCGCTGCAGGCTACTCACCTGCGCTCGGATTCATTCATACCGGCAAGATGCTCTCGTTCGTCTACGATGTCGCCGATCTTTACAAAACGGACATCGCCATTCCGGCAGCTTTTCGCTGCACAGCAGCCGGTGAGAGTCGACTAGAGAGTCGAGTGCGACATCTGTGTCGTGATCTGATCCGTGAGCAGCGCATGCTGGAACGCATTGTCGATGATCTCCACAGAATCTTTGACATCTCAACGCTCGATCAGCGCGAGTCGGAGTTGTTTGATCGATATTATGCCCGCCCTGGCAACCTGTGGGATCCGGAAGAAGGGGAGGTTGCTGGCGGCATCAATTACAGCGAAGAGGAAGTTTCATGACTGTCATCATTCTGGAGCGAGTACCTGTCGGTGTGCGCGGTGAGTTGACCCGCTGGATGCTCGAGATACATACCGGTGTTTTCGTAGGTACGCTATCGGCGCGAGTACGAGATCTCTTGTGGGATCAGGTATGCCAACATATGCGAGATGGCGCGGGTTTTCTGGTGTACCAGACCAACACT
>JAGHYV010000130.1 GCA_017743475.1 Roseiflexus sp.
CTGGGAGGTGTAGCCGGTGCGCTGCGCATTGTGCGCGTGCTGGCTCCACTCTTCTTGCGACCCGCTACCCGGCGGCGGTAACGGCGTCCCGCTCCCCGTCGGCGTGAGTGACGGCGTTGGCGAACGTGTCGGCGTCGAGGAAGGCATTGGCGAACGCAGCGGTGATGGCGTCCCGCTCCCCGTCGGCGTGAGTGACGGCGTTGGCGAATGTGTCGGTGTCGAGGAAGGCATTGGCGAACGCAGTTCACGGATTACAAGCGGCAGGTACAGCGATGCTGCGCCTTCCGGCATTGGTGCTGCGACGGACAAAGCAGGCGAAGGAAGCGCGGTTTCCTTATCAATTGCCTGACCTGGCGCTGGCGAAAGGGGCGCGTTCGAGGGTTGCACGGGGTGGTCGCCGCTTGCTGGCGTTGCCTGCGGGGGAGCTGCAAGCGACAGGAGAACGCTAATGACTGCCAGAATCGCTGTGATCTGCACGAGCAGGAAACGGTTGTTGTTCATAACTACCTCCAGGTGTTGTTCGGACTAAGCACCTGATAATGGTGATCAGTGAATGGTAACAAGCGCTGTGCGGGAATGTCCTACACGGACAGGAGCGGTGTTGCGAAAATGTTGACCAGTTTCTCGAACTAGAACCCCCCACATCTCCTGGGATGCCGAAGAAAAAAGCGGAATATGACGTTTGAGTGGACAACGCTGTCGCGTGATATGCCAGCCACGCTGCGAGCGTAATGTGCGTGTCTGGTCTCCATTTCATCGGGTGATGATCGGCAGGGCTACCGTGTGTACGCGACTATCGACGGATTCGAATTTGAGTGCTATGTCGCTCTCCAAAGGGCGGGGTAGCGGAATAACCAGATTACCCCCCGATGCAGCCACCGTTTGAGTCAGGATAGGTGCACCCTGCCACGTGTCCCACCATGTGACACGATACACGCCATCTGCCACATCGGGAATAGTGACCGAACCTGAGATAGGTGTCAGAACGACATTATCGATAATGTTGCGCCACGTGTGCTGACGATGGTGCAGCCAGAGATGCCCCCGTCGAGCCACACGGTCCACCTGACCAAGAGCGCGCAGATCGGGATGGGATGTCAGCGCGCGGGCATCGGTATACCGCCCATTGTTCAGGGGAATGCCGTCCATAAAGTCACGGAACGTCTTGAAGTGGTAGTACAGGTTGTGACGATGGATGTTGTACGGATCCCAATAGAGTTCGTACAGTCCGCCAGCATTGATCTGGCCCCATACAAAGTGATGCAGCCACACACCCTTCGTATCGCGGCTCTGGTCGTGGTCGTGATCGCCGCGATAATCGCGCTCGTCGCCTATCCCAACCTCGCCGCGGGTAACAGGTTTGCCAGGACCGGAGGGCGTTCGTCCGCCGATCCCCAGGCTATAGGACGCCGTCAACTGCGCAGTGTCGTGATCAATTCTTGTCAGGTCGAACTCGCCGTTGAGGTACACGCGCCGACCGTCAGGACCGATGAGTTCCACATTGTCGATCCAGGCGTTGCCATCTGTACCAAAGCCATTCTGGAAAAAGATGGCCAGTTCGTGCAGGTTGTTATCATCAATAATCAGCCGTGCAGTGCGAGGCGCAGACTGACCATCGGCTGTCGTGCGACTGTCGAAGGTGCGCCAGTCATAGGTGCCAGCTGGTGCGCTGCACACAAAGTTCTGTCCCGACGGTGCCGGAGGCACAACATTAGAGCGTGTGTTGTCGAGTATCCACAGCAGACGTGGTCCCGCCAGCGTATCGGAAATCCCATACTCGCACCGACCAGTGAACCGCTCCGCCTTCATCTGATAACGGATGACCCATTCACCCCGTCCACTAATCACCAGTGAACGGGGCGTACCGCCTGCATTGTTGAATCGCGTATTTCCCGGAATGCGCACCGAATGCCCCCGACTGCCAGCCACATATGCTGGGCGGTTCTCAAAGCTGAGCGGACTGCGAATATTCTGAGCCCAACCGGCTGCCAGCGCACCGCAACAGGCGTAAGCATGAATATCCGCATAGTCCACATGTCGATAGGCGGGATTTCCCCAGAACTCGGCAATGGGGAAGCTATGCCAGTTGGAAGTAGTCACCAGGTGTGGATGAGCATCGTGAGTATGCATGAACTCGCCAAAAGCATTGGCTTGAGCATAGTGATTGCCGTTGTATGGGTCACCTTCGTTTATCAACTCCCATGAGTGCACAGCGCGTGAGTAGCCCCAACGAGCGATCAGATAGCGCCAGAAATACTCGTGGAAACGCCGTACTGCCGTATTCGGCGCAGCGTAAAAACGGTTGTTATCGAGGTCGTAGTAGCCGCCCGTGGGATTGCCGTTAGCATCGATATGATTAGCGATCCAATCATTTTTTTCTAGAACCACTGGTCGGATGGTGACGCCATAGCGTTCCGCTTCCGCAAAAAGATGGTCCCACTGCCACGATGGTTGCTGATCGAAGTAAAGGTGATAGGCGAAGCGATTCTTGCGCAAAACCTCAGGTCCAACCGGCACCCCGCCTGCCACCTCACGGATCGAGATCTCGTCCACAAACGCCTGACCGCTGGTGGTATTCTCCAGGATCAGGTAGAGATTGCCGAGAAAGAACTCGTTTGCGCCGGTGGTGAACGTGGATGTGAACGTCTTCCAGCCATCAGTTGTGCCATTGACATAGCCTGCCAGCCGCGTAGACGCGCTGCTCGTGGCTGCAGGATCGGCGCACGTGTCTCCTAGCCAGCCCGCTTTGCGCACCGTCAAACCATAATCTGGAAAGTCTTGGTTGCGCGGACCGATCACGCCAATTGTTCTGGCACGAATACTCAGCTGGTAGGTTGTGTTGGGTTTGACAGAGACATTGTTGGTAAAACCCTGAAACATGCAGGGATTACGCCGGTTTTCCATCGAGGGGTCTGGATAATCCCACAATCGCAGCGATACCAGATGACCGGGATAGGCTTGAGCATAGGTCAGACTGGCAGGGTTGAAATAGCCCCCCTCGCCGGGCAGGTGATGCGAGTGCCACGGGTTCCATGGCGCCATAAAGATGCTGGATCCCGTCATCCACATGCGCAAAAAATTCACCCGCCCCGCCGCAAGACGACGCATGCTAGCATCAACAGCATAGGTGAAACGTTTGCCGTCAAAACTCTCGTTGTAGCCGACACCGATGAAAGGTGTTCCGTCAGAATACTCGAAATATCCAGGGTCTGTCGGACTGACGCGGATGAAGCCATGGTTGTGCGGCACGTTCGATGTGGTCACAGTAAACGTGCCTTCGCTGCTCTGCACCGTACCTGAAGCGTCGGTGGCCCGCACACGGTAGCGCCATACTCCTGTCCGCTGGGGAGCGAAACGCACTTTCCATACTGCATCGCCCTGCGGATAGAGCCACTCAGCGCCGCCGAGACAACCATTGTCGGGATCGCCGCCAATGCACTGGCGTTCATATCCCTGATAAATAAATCCTGGCTGGGTGATAACTGTCTTCCAGTTGTCGGGGCTGAACAGCCCTTCCACACTGATGCCCACCCCGACGGGGACTCCTGCAGGGGGCGATGGGTCATAGGGAAAGAAGGGGTTGGTCGCAACGGTGCCATTGATGGTGAAGGTCAGTTCGAATTTCTCATACAGACCGACGTTGCTGGCGTTGGTCTGTATGTTCGCAATTTGCAAAGCAGAAGGTGCAGCGGTTGATTTCTGCGCGGGAGCAGCAATACTTGCCAGGACGAGCGCAACCAGCAGCACCATTATCATCCGTCGGCAGCGAACGCAGCGCGTCGAACGCGCAATATGGGAACCCATCCGCATCAGGGCAAGAAGATGAGCAAACATCTGAGCCTCCTCCGCGAACAATGATCCGCTCAGACTTCCTCACGAGCACACCAATTCGATAGCAAACATGCCGATCCATCAGTGTTTCCATACAGGAACAACCACACCTGCTCCATCGTACAGATTTCGAATAAGGCATGTCACGCTCTTGGATGACTCTTTGTTCACGGAAAGTCGCGCTTGAGGATGATGATGCCAACACATTTGGCACCTGGAGAGCGGTAGAGGAGACTGGACGATAGTGCCATACCGCATCAGGAAGCGGGAACCCGCCAGATGTACACACGAGTAGCCCACGAGGGACGCCTGCAACTGTCATTGCAGGGACGCGAATAGAGAACGCCCGCACCCGTTATCGCGGGGGCGCCCCGTCAAGGTACGTCACTTGACAACATGGAGTCGGACGAGATGCACCAGATTCGTATAATCGAGCGTGCCAACACCAGATTAGCGCAAAGGAATGTACTGTGCCCACCTCACTTCTGTATGATAGTACACGTGCTCACCTGGCTCAGGTTTCCCCACATGTCCTGGCACGCCGACTTGGCAACCCAGGGGACATCCTGGTCGGCGTCTTCCAAGGCATGAGCAGCCACCTCGCCAACATCGTGCATGCTATGCTGCGCGATACTGCCAAACTGGGGAACAGCGCTCGCGCCAGTTTCTGGACAACGAGCGCATGAGTCAGACCGACCGGTATCATCCTCTCGTACAGGCCAGTCTCTGTAGGCTGAATGGCTAACAGGTGCGAGTGATCATTGGCCACGTGCTGCCGCGCAATCAGCACAACATCCTGGCGATCAGCGGCAGTGAAAGCTGCCGCTCGATCCTCCTTGTCTAGAGGGACCTGCCCTATTGCGGTGCCAGCGGGCTTGCAGACTGGCAAGCACTGCGCAAGGCAGCAGCAGCCTTGCTGCCACCGGGGGTGTGGATCAGCGTCCACGGGAAAGGTGAGTTCCGCTGGCGGCCCCTGTTTATTCCTCGCGTAACGGACTCCGCTGGCGTGCATAACGTATTCAAAAAACTACAGAATCGCACACACACAGCCGAGAGGATTAGCACCGCAGTGGCTATCTTCCAGGGGAGGAAGAGGCTCGTTACTCGTCAGAAAGGACGAAATCCAAACTATCAAGAAGAAGTATACGACACGTTGCCATCAATTGCGATTGCAGTATGTCTGTGATTTATTCTCAGATGCGTAATCAATCTTGAAACGCGCACTGAGCGCCATCGCTCCCCACATCACAGTCGGGGGAGCGAGAACCCGCTCCCCCAACTCCTTGACTGAAACAGGTACACCGTGTACGCTTACCGCACGATGACCGGCAGGTTCACCACGTACAACACCTGTGTCGAACCCTCCGCCCGGTTGTTCGACGGCACAGGGTCTTCTGTGCCGACTGGTGCGGCAACAGTGCTGGAGAAGGGCAACGCCCCTACCGCTCGCTGGAGGACGACCCCGGTCACTGTGTAGGTCACAGTCCCGCCCGGCGCCAGTGTCACTATATCATCAATGGGTGCGCTGCCGCTTGCTGCACCACAGGACGACCCGTTCGATGCTGCACACGACCAACCGGTCACCGTCACGAGCGCTGGCGGTGTGTTGCTCACCCGCGCACCGGCAGCAACACTCGGACCATTGTTTTGCACCTTGACCGTGTACGTTATGGTTTGTCCTACTAATGTGTGCACAGGGAGACTCTGCGTTACTACCAGATCAGTGCGTGGTTGAAGCGTGCTCGAAATCGTGGCGCTGTTATTGGCGAACGTCGGGTCGTCCACGCCGACTGGCGGCAAGAGCTGCGCCGTATTCACCAGGTTGCCGGTTGCGTCTGCCGCCACGACGCCTGATATAGTGATCATCGCCGCTCCGCCGACCGGGAACGACGGCAGGCTCAGCGTCAGGTCGCCGCTGCCGCTTGCCTGCGCGCACGTGGCGCCATTCGCGCCGCTGCATGTCCACGTCACCCCGCTGATCGTCGGCGGGAACAGGTTGAGCACGGTTGCGCCATCAGCATCCGCGCTACCGGTGTTCGTCACCGTAATCGTATAGGTCACTGGCAGTCCGGCAACCACCACTGCTGGCGCAATCGTCTTGCTGATTGTCAGATCGGCAGGTCGCCCCAGGCCGCCACCGTCGGTGAACAGGTTGTTGTCCGGATCAGGATCGTCCACATTCTCCGGCACCGTCACGATTGCCGAGTGCGGCGGCATCGTCAGCGCCGCTGGCGACACCACGCCGGTAGCGGCGAAAACCGCACTTCCGCCTGGCGCAAGCGTGACCGGCGCATTGATGTTTCCATTCCCCGACGACAGGCACGCCGACCCGAACGTCGCGCTGCAATTCCAGATCACATTCGTGACACTGACCGGGAAGATGTTCACCACAGTCGCGCCGACCACGGTGCTCGGTCCAGCGTTCGTTACTGTCAGCGTATAGGTAATCGGCTGACCTGCCTGCGGAACTGCCGGGTTGCTCGTTCGCGTTATTGCCAGGTCGCCGCGGACGCTGATTGGCGTCGAGAGTGTGGACGTATTATTGGTGAACGTCGGGTCGTCCACGCCGACTGGCGGCAAGAGCTGCGCCGTATTCACCAGGTTGCCGGTTGCGTCTGCCGCCACGACGCCTGATATAGTGATCATCGCCGCTCCGCCGACCGGGAACGACGGCAGGCTCAGCGTCAGGTCGCCGCTGCCGCTTGCCTGCGCGCACGTGGCGCCATTCGCGCCGCTGCATGTCCACGTCACCCCGCTGATCGTCGGCGGGAACAGGTTGAGCACGGTTGCGCCATCAGCATCCGCGCTACCGGTGTTCGTCACCGTAATCGTATAGGTCACTGGCAGTCCGGCAACCACCACTGCTGGCGCAATCGTCTTGCTGATTGTCAGATCGGCAGGTCGCCCCAGGCCGCCACCGTCGGTGAACAGGTTGTTGTCCGGATCAGGATCGTCCACATTCTCCGGCACCGTCACGATTGCCGAGTGCGGCGGCATCGTCAGCGCCGCTGGCGACACCACGCCGGTAGCGGCGAAAACCGCACTTCCGCCTGGCGCAAGCGTGACCGGCGCATTGATGTTTCCATTCCCCGACGACAGGCACGCCGACCCGAACGTCGCGCTGCAATTCCAGATCACATTCGTGACACTGACCGGGAAGATGTTCACCACAGTCGCGCCGACCACGGTGCTCGGTCCAGCGTTCGTTACTGTCAGCGTATAGGTAATCGGCTGACCTGCCTGCGGAACTGCCGGGTTGCTCGTTCGCGTTATTGCCAGGTCGCCGCGGACGCTGATTGGCGTCGAGAGTGTGGACGTATTATCGGTCGGCGTCAGTTCATTGATGCCGTCAGGAGTCGCCATACTGACGGTACTGACAAGATTGCCGGTTGCCGTGCTTGCCAGATTACCGGTGACGGTAAATGTGACACTGCTTCCAACTGGCAGATTGAGGGTCTTGTTGATCCAGTTGCCACTGCCACTGATTGGCGTGCAAGAGGCCCCATCCGACGGAACGCACGTCCAGGTCGTGCCGCTCAGTTGCATCGGGAATGTGCTGTTCAACACTGCCCCAGTGACTGCATTCGGACCCACGTTGCTGACCGTAACGGTGTACACTACCGGCTCACCGGCGACAGCCGAAGCCACACTCTGGGTCACCTGGAGATCGCCAGGAACGACGCGCGCACGTTCGAGCACCTTGTGGGTGTCAAACGTCTGGATCAGGAAAGTGGACGGGTTGGGTGCGCTGGTGCCAAGACTAAATTGAATTGTTTTCGGTCCAGCAACGGCGCCGTTAGGCAACCGGATCAGGATCGCATCCCGCGCGGCGAACCCGCTGTATGCGTCGGTGACTGCTGCGCGTTCACGGACAAGCGAAGCGCCGTGTCCAAAACCTTGCAGTTCGACCGCAGCAAACTGATCAAGCGCGACGTCTGGCGGAAGAGTGATCAAGACACTGCCACCAGGAGGGATTGTTTGTTGCGTAGTCATGGTGATTGTAAACTTATCACCGTTGCGCAGTACTGTTGGCGTGATTGGCGATCCTTGCATCATCTCGGTCAGACCGAAGCGCGTACTGTTTGGCGTTCCAGCAGTGGCATACCACATCCGGTAGGTCAGGTCCTCCTTCAAAAGTCGCACGACCCACACATTATCATTGGCGTCGGGAGGGTTGACGCTGATCGTGTCCATATCGCCGCTGAACACAGGCAGATTAGGATCAGGGCGCACCCAGTTCACCCCATCTACCGAGGTGACATGTCCAATGGTGAACCAATCGCCAAAGGGGTGCTCTGGTGGACTTTGGTAGCTTTTGGCCTGGTACCACATCCGATACACAGCGCCATCCTTGATGACTGCCGTTAAACCAACATTATTTGAGTCAAACGCAGCAAAGCCGAGCGGACCATTCGGATCCCCAGCTAGCACTGATCCGAGAGGTGCCGGTCCGTTGACGATTGACCAGGATATCCCATCGGAAGAAAGCGCGTGTCCTACATAGAAGGTATTATCCGCGCGGAGCCCTTCATACCACATGCGGAAGCAACGCCCGCTGGAGCGACCGCCTTCACACGGTGCAGTAGCGCTAGCTTCATCAATCAGCACAAACGGTCCGATAATGCGATCATCGTCGAACAAACCCGAACCAGGACGCGACGTCAGAACCGGCGCTCCGCCATTCTGTCGGATCCAGGTAATGCCGTTGGTCGAAGTTGCGTAACCGAACCCTATCCAGCGCCAGTCACCACTGACGCCAGTGTACCACATGTGATACTGTCTATCGTACTTGATTACGTGAAATGTTGTCACGCCGTTCTGATCAAAAAAATGTCCAGACGCGCCAGAACCTTCGAAGACGCTGCCGCCAGTAAGAGCCCCCTGAACGCGATACCAGGAAACGCCGTCTGGTGAGACGGCATACCCGATCCGGCGATACGGCTCGCCGGGGCGGGTACCGACGTACCACATTCGATAACAGATACCGCTAGTGCGACCATTTTCGCAGGGTGCAGCATCGCTCGCATCATCGCGCAGCACATTCGGCGGGAAAACCTGCCCCGTGTCGAACTGGTTCGGCGACGCTGCACCGGATGTAAAGATACCGCAGTTAGGTGCTCCAGGCGCCGGATTCCAGTTCGCAAACACAGCGCCCTGGAACGCTGAATCACACGTTCCTGGTGTGAATATCCAGTTTTGACTGTTTGGAACCGTCGCACGCGCAACTGGCGTTTGCACCGTTATAGGGACGAACATTATCAGACCACCGATCAGAGCGGATAGCCAGAGCCAGACCACGCTGCGACGCATACTTGTAACCTCACTGGCAGGGCTTACACGTATTGAGTAGCGCTATGATAATGATGATCTATGAAAAAAAGATGACACTCTAGCGCAGCGTGTCTATCACAGAGGAGGCGCTGATATCGGCGAACGAGATACAGGTTGCGTGAAGAGTAGTTTGTTTGGGGCGAACCTCTCATTACAAGTTGTATTACATCGAGTCCGTGTAGCAACGTGTATAGCATGCGCTCCGACCATCACACACGTGCGACCCTTGAGGGGGAGCAAGGTTCCGTGAAGGAGTTTGGTAGGGGGGTGCGAACCTCTCCTCCTGTGCAGCGTCGTTGGGGCGCACCGCCGTGCGCCCCCACTATTGGCAGTTCTCACAAAGATTGAACCTGTCGGACAAGGTCAAACACTCCTGGGAATAGCGCACCCCACGCGATGACCGAAATAATTAGAGATTGAGCATTTATAGCATTTCTCGCAGAGGTTGAACCCAATGGACGGGGTTGAACATTCCCAGAGTCACGCGCCCCACGCGACGACCGAAGTGAATTTTAGTCTACGCTTCGCTGGAAGCGGGCGCCTCGTGTGACAAAGCAGGCCCGGACAAGGGTCAACGTATTTGAGAACTACTGATGACGCCTCCATATCAAAGTTTCGACTATCTATTGAGAATCAGACGTGCAAGGTGCACTGTTCGGTCTGTACCTTGCTGCACAGGTTACTGCGCCTTCTGCGCCAGCAACCGGTCCGACACCTCAATCTGCGCTGGCGTGGTCACAAAGATCGCCGGGTCCCCCTGAT
>JAGHYV010000131.1 GCA_017743475.1 Roseiflexus sp.
GTTCCTCTCTCTGTCAATGCATGCAATTGTACCGCATCGAAGCCAGGAATGCGACCTGCACACCAGAACGACGGGATCCTCCAACACGCAATTGTACTATGCTTCGACCGGCGTAGAGCGCCTCCCTGCCTGGCGCCATGCACCTGATCAGGAGGTCTGGTGAACGGCCAGGAGTATACATATGCAGACATCTCTTGACATGCAGCCATGCGTCAATATATGATTTTGACCACATACTGCGCAGCAGGCGCAAAAAGAGTTGGGGATAGCCATCCGGCTTATTTGCTGCTGCGCCTGGCTCGCCGCAGGCGACGCGCGCACGGTTCGACGCTCCAGAACACCGATCCGGCGAGCCACTCAGATAAGGGAGACCTTTGCTTCTGGTCGCTTGAGGAGATCCGCGTCGACCTGCTGGCGCTGGGGAGGGAAGGGTGAGGGGTGTTGGAGGAAATTGTGGAGAGGAATCACGAATGAAGGATGCACAAAAACCCGACCACGTTAGCCTCACGAGACTCATCAGTTGGCTCCGAGAAGGGCGTTTCGTTATTCCAGACTTCCAGCGAGAGTTCGAGTGGAGGCCTTGGGATATCCGTGAGCTCATGCGATCAATCTTTCTTGACTACTACATCGGGAGTCTTCTTCTCTGGAGGGGCAAGAAAGAAAGCTTCGAAGCACTGGCCTGCGAGCCCATTTACGGGTTCAGTGGGAAAGGTGATCCTATGTATATCGTGCTTGACGGCCAGCAACGGCTCACAGCCATGTACTACGCCTTCATGGCGCCCAACGTTCCGGCGCCCACCCGCCAAAACCGCTTCCTTTACTTCATCCGGGTAGACAAATTCACGGAGGAAGCCTACGACGAGGCCTTCGTCTACGACTGGAAGCAACAGGGTGAGAATCTCCTCGCAGACAATGATGCGCAGTTTGAGACGCACATGTTCCCGCTCGCAGTGGTGGGCCAGGGAGGATGGGCGCTTCCCAATTGGGTGCAGGATTATGAAAAATACTGGCGGGGCAAGGAAAGCAACGCACGTCAGGCAGGCAATGATCAGCAACGCACGATCGCCGCTCGCCACGCAGAGAACGCGCGTGCCTTCGGTGAGCACCTGAAGGCTATCACCGAGCAGTACCAGGTCTCATACATCGAGCTTGACCGCGATCTCGAGATCGACAAGGTGTGCGACATCTTCACCCAAATTAACAGCCGCAGCGTTCGTCTCGATGTCTTTGACCTGATCAACGCCCTGCTCAAGCCTAAGGGACTGCAGCTCAAACATCTGTGGCGTGAGGCATCCATGCGTCTCAACTTTGTCGAGTCCGAGCGCATGAATGTCTACATCCTCCAGGTGATGTCAATCCTGCGCCAGGGGTACTGCTCGCCAAAATACCTCTACTACCTGCTTCCCGGACAGGAGAAAAAGGTTCGAGAGCCTGACGGATCTTTGCGGAAGGAAGTACTCGTTGCTGATGTGCCAGCATTTAAGGAACTCTGGGATCAAGCCGTTGACTCTTTGGCCCAGGCGATCAACCTTCTGCGCCATCCCCAGGAATTTGGCGCCATCTCCTCGCATTTTCTGCCCTATGCTTCTATATTGCCGGCTTTTGCGGCGCTGCAAGTCGCCGCCCGTGCCCTGCCGCCCAACCGCCAGCTCGAGGCGCATCGCAAGATCCGCCTCTGGTATTGGGCAAGCGTGTTTACCAACCGTTATTCAGGCTCAGTCGAATCCACAAGTGCGCGAGACTATCTGGACGTAAAAGCCTGGTTCGAGGACAATGCCGCTGAACCGGGTCTGGTTGCCGATTTCAAAGAACGTTTTCGGCGTCTCGATCTCAAGCGCGAAACCAGGCGCGGCACCTCGGTGTATAACGGGATCTTCAATCTTCTTGTTCTGCACGGCGCCCGCGACTGGATGACCGGCAACGTGCCGCAGTACGACAATCTCGATGACCACCACATTGTGCCCAAGAGTTGGGCCAGGGATCAGAAACTCGAGACCTCAATTGATACAATCCTGAACCGCACGCCGCTCAATGCGGAGACCAACCGCACAGTGATCGCTGACCGGCTGCCAAATCAGTACCTTCCGGATCTCATCAAGTCCAACGGCGAGGCTACAGTCCGGTCCACGTTTGAGTCGCACTTCATTTCGCCAGCCGCGTTCGAGATTCTCCTGCGCAACCCATTCGGGCCAGACGACTTTGAGTCCTTCATCGCCGAGCGCCAGCGCACCCTGCTGGAGGCAATCGAAGATCTGCTGATAAAGGAACGGCTCGATCTGCAACCGCAGCTTCGCGAGCTCGATGCAAAAGTGGAGTCTGTTGAGCTGGAACTTCGCAAGTTTGTTGACGCGACCCTCGGAGGTGACCCGGCAAAGCTTCCGCCCCATGTGCGCCAAAAAGTGCATGAACGCTTGCAGACAGCAGCAAGGAAGAATCCAGCGCTTGACGTCCACGATGCTACTCTCGCTGGCTGCCTCGAATACGTCGATCTGCGGGAGTTGCAGGACATCATGACGAACAAAGCTCTCTGGTCTCTCTTCGAAACGCGATTTGCGAGTAAAGAGCAGCTAGCCAGGCGTTTCGATCAACTTGCCGACCTGCGTAATGGCATCCGCCACAGTCGCACAGTAGACGAGGTTACTCGCAAGGAAGGCGAAGCGGCACTCGTCTGGTTTCAAAAGGTGCTTGGCTTATGATGAGCGATCTTCAAGAACTCGATTGGGATGCCATCGCCGCGACGGATTTCCGTGATTCCGATGTCAAGGAGGGGAAACAGGCAGAATTCCTTGTCCATGGCTTCTTTCCGTTCGATCTCGTTGAGCGGATTGGTGTGCATCGTGCTAATATCTGGAATAAAGTACGCAGCGTGCTGGCAGGGAGCGGCTATACTCCTCGCGTTGAAGTGCGCGACGACTGGTATTTTTGAGCAGAGGAGAAGACCATGATCGAATACGTAACCGGAAACATCCTCGAAGCCGAGGTTGAGGCCCTGGTAAACTCCGTCAACTGTGTTGGAGTGATGGGGCGCGGCGTTGCGCTGCAATTCAAGAAGGACTGGCCTGAAAACTTCAAGGCTTATGCCGCTGCCTGTCGTCGGCAGGAGGTTCAGCCCGGCAGAATGTTCGTCTTCGAGACCGGGAAGCTTTTTCCACGCTACATCATCAACTTCCCCACCAAGCGGCACTGGCGCGGGAAGGCGCGCATCGAGGATATCGAGGCAGGGTTGATCGCTCTTGTTGAGGAAATCCGGCGTCGCGGCATACGCTCGGTGGCTTTGCCGCCCCTGGGCTGCGGGTTGGGCGGTCTGGAGTGGTCTGAGGTGCGCGCACGCATTGAAGAGACGCTGGCGGGACTCGTCGACGTTCGCATCCTCGTCTTCGAACCGACTGAGGTACAGCCGCTGCCACGAAGCATGCGTCGGGGTCTGATCCCCTCCATGACGCCCGGACGTGCAGTGATGGTCGTCTTGATGGAACGTTACCTGGCTGGCTTGCTCGATCCATTCATTTCCTTGCTTGAGGTGCACAAACTGATGTACTTATTGCAGGAAGCCGGTGAGCCGCTCCGCCTGCGGTTCACGAAGGGTCCATACGGACCCTACGCCGAAAATCTTCGCCACGTCCTCAGTGCAGTCGAGGGCTACTATATTTCGGGCTTCGGAAACGGCGGCGACCAACCGGACAAGGTGCTGGAACTGGTACCCGGCGCCATCGACGATGCCCGACGAGTTTTGGATCAGCAGCCAGAGATGCGCGAACGCTTTGAGCGGGTCGGTCGCCTCGTGGAAGGGTTCGAATCGCCTTTTGGACTGGAACTGCTCGCCACCGTGCATTGGGTTGCCACCCGTGAGCGCCCGGCGACAGAAGAAGAACTCATCGAACATGTCTACGCATGGGCAGAGAGGAAACGGCAATTCAGCCGGGATCAAATTCTGCTCGCAGCCAGAGTTCTGGCGGAGAAGGGATGGATCGAGGGAGTGTTGGCGGAAACGGTAGGAGGGTCGTGATGACTGAGCGACAGACCCTGCTCGAATCCATTAGAGCCTGTCCGAATAACCCGGCAGCAGGCAGGGCGATCACGCCACAGGCGAAGTGGAGGAAGGCAAGATGATGCTCAGGCTTCTTCACCCACGGCGCCAGCGTCTGGCGACATCGATTGAGCCGTTCGATCACAATGTGGTATAAGATCAGGGATCATCCGCCAGGTACAGCAAAGCCAGGGGACTGCACATAACCGGCCATCTGATTCGAGGCGATCCATGCCCAACATCTACGACAATATCGAGTCGCAGTTCGTTGAAGAACTGCGCCGTCTCCTTCCAGAAGCAGTCGCGTGCTCGTTCTGCGTTGGTTACCTGAACCTGCGCGGCTGGGATCAGGTCGCCGATGCTATCGAGCATCTGAGCGGAGCGGATGAACGTCACGCCTGTCGCGTCCTGGTGGGCATGCATCGCCCGCCTGAAGAGGAGATGAAGAGTCTGCAACGTGTCCATCGCAGCCAGGCGGGCATTGACGGTCCAACCGCAGCGCTCCTTAAGCGCCGTATCACCGAGAGCTTCAAAGAGCAGCTTGAATGCGGCGCGCCTTCCAATCAGGCGGAACGCACGTTGCAACGGTTGGCCCGGCAACTGCGGGAACGAAAAGTCGTTATCAAAGCATTCCTGCGCTATCCGCTGCACGCGAAGCTGTATCTGATCGAGCGCAACGACACCAAAACGCCGCTGATCGGCTTTGTGGGGAGCAGCAATCTCACCCTGGCGGGTCTTTCCCGACAGGGCGAACTGAACGTGGACGTCGTCGAGCAGGATGCCGCGCGCAAACTTCAGCGCTGGTTTGATGAGCGCTGGAATGATCCGTGGGCTGTTGATCTGACCGAAGAACTGGCGCAACGTATCGAGAACAGTTGGGCGCGCACAGAACTCGTTCGCCCTTACCTGATGTACCTCAAGATCGCCTATCACCTCTCGGAGGATGCGCGCCAGGGCGAACGCGAGTTCAAGATGCCATCGATGTTTCGTGATGTGCTGCTTGATTTTCAAAAAGCCGCCGTGTCGCTTGCGGCGCGCAAACTCCATCGTCACGGCGGTGTGCTGCTCGGCGATGTCGTGGGCCTGGGGAAAACACTAATGGCGACGGCTATTGCCCGTCTCATGCAGGAAGATAGCGGCGACAATACGCTGGTCATTTGCCCGCCGAAACTCGCGCCCATGTGGGAGCGCTCCCTGCAAGCGTATCAGATCGTCGGGCGGGTGCTTTCGCTCGGGCGCGTCATTGAAGAACTGCGGGACCTTCCGCGCTACCGACTGGTCATTGTTGACGAAAGCCACAACCTGCGCAACCGCGAAGGGAAACGCTATCGCGCCATCCGTGAGTACATTGAGCGCAATGAATCCCGTGTGCTGCTGCTCACGGCGACGCCCTACAACAAGCACTACACCGACATCAGCAATCAGTTGCGCCTGTTTCTCGATGAAGACCGGGACCTGCATGTGCGACCGGAACGCTACTTCCGCTGGCTGGCACAGACGCGGGGTGAGACGGAGGCCGATTTTATCGCCCGTTTCCAGACCTCGCCGCATAGCCTGCGCGCGTTTGAGCAAAGTCTCTTCCCTGAAGACTGGCAAGACCTCATGCGCCTGTTTCTGGTCAGACGCACGCGCCAGTTCATTATCAGGCACTACGCCCGATTCGACGAGAAGAAAGGGCGCTATTACGTCTGGCGCAACGGTCAACCTCACTATTTCCCGTTGCGCCAACCCAAACGGGTTGACTTCACCATCGACGAATCAGACCCGAACGACCAGTACGCCCGGCTCTTTCGCGATGAGGTCGTGGAGGTGATCGAAAACCTGGCTCTTCCACGCTACGGGCTGGCAAACTATCTCAAGCCCAATGCTGAGAAAGGCGCTTCTGACGAAGAAAAACGCATCCTCAACAATCTCAACCGCGCCGGCAGACGGCTGATCGGTTTTTGCCGCACGAACCTCTTCAAGCGCCTCGAATCGAGCGGCCAAAGCTTTTTGCTCTCTGTGCAGCGCCATATTGTGCGCAACCTCACCACGCTCTACGCGCTTGAAAACGGCCTGCCCGTCCCCATCGGCGCGCAGGATGCCGCCATGCTCGATCCAACCGTCAGCGATGCTGATGAAACGTTGACCGACATTCCTGATGCCAGCGAGTCTGCTGAAGACGCAGGAATGATCGGCGCACGGGTGCGCGGATTGGATGCCTGCCATGCGCGCGCTGCGACACTCTACGCGCTGTACCGCAGTGAGTACCGCGATCGGTTCGATTGGTTAGACCCCAGGTTTTTCCGGCCCGACCTGGCAACCTGGCTCCGCGCCGATGCTGCGGCGCTCGCTGGCATCCTGGAGCGGGCAGGCGATTGGAATCCCGGCGCAGATGCCAAACTGCACGCGCTCGCCAGCCTGGTGACGAACGACCACCCCAATGAAAAGATCCTCATTTTCACCCAATTTGCCGATACTGCCCTGTATCTTTACGAGCAGCTTCGCGCCAGAGGCATCGAAGACGTCGCCGTGCTGACCAATCAGGAAGGTGACCCGGTGACCCTCACCCGTCGCTTCAGTCCATCTACGAACGGTGGACTGGCTGAAGGTGAAACTGAGTTGCGGGTGCTCATCGCCACCGATGTGCTGGCTGAAGGTCAGAACCTGCAAGATGCCCACATTCTGGTCAACTACGACCTGCCCTGGGCGATTGTGCGCCTCATCCAGCGCGCCGGGCGCGTTGATCGCATCGGCCAACAGCACGATACGATTCGCATCTACTCGTTCTGGCCCGCCGAAGGGGTTGAGAAGATCATCCGCCTGCGTGAACGGCTTGTCTCCCGCCTTCAGCAGAATCAGGAAGTCATCGGCGCCGACGAGTCCTTTTTCGGTGAGGAAGCCGCTCAGCGCCTGCGCGACCTGTATACGGAAAAAGCCGGCACGCTTGACGACGAAGGCGCCGACGAAGATATCGACCTGGCAAGCCTGGCTTTGCAGGTATGGAACAGCGCCGCTGCAGATGACCAGAAGGCGTCCCGTGCTCTGCCGCCGATTGTCTCGGCTACCCGCGCGCTGACGTCAGGTACGGCAGGACCTCCCGGCGTCGTCGCCTATCTGCGCTACCCCAACGGCGCCGACGCTCTCATCCGCGTGGACGAACAGGGCAACCTGGTTTCCCAGTCGCTCTCAGCGATCTTCCGCGATATTGCCTGCCCGCCGGAAACGCCTGCGCTTGAGCGTACAAAATACCATCACGACCTGGTGGCGCGCTGCGTCGAGATTGCGACGGAAGAGCAGGTCACAGGCGGTCACCTCGGCAGCCTGCGCAGCGTGCGGCGTAAACTGTGGGAGCGGTTGAACACCTACCGCGCTTCCCTGACCACTGTCTCGCCCGACCGGCTTCAGCAGCTCGATATGGTCCTCGATCTGATCTGGCGGTATCCGCTCAAGAGCGCTGCCCAGGAGTCCATCAACCGACAAATGCGACTGGGTATTTCCGATCCTGATCTCCTCGACATGCTTGCCCGACGCGCCGGGGAGGGCGTCCTCTGTGAAATCCAGGATCAAGAAGCGGACGAATCCGCCGAGCCGCACATCATCTGCTCGTTGGGATTGGTTGCAGCAGGAGCGAAGTGATGAGCAATCTGGAACGCATCCGTCAAGCCCTGGAATCGTGCGGGCAAAATCAGGGGAACATCCCCGACCAGATAATGTCGCTCTTTTGTAAGGAACTCGGCTGGGGCCGCCCACGTGGTCTGATGCCACGCACCCTGCAACCGGGCGCTCCTGTCTCGCGCCAGGTGACGGCTGTGCCGGTGGCGCAGATGAGCGATCTGCCGGTGTACCTGGTTGACTGGCCCGATGACAGACTTCCCGGAACCACTGCGCGGCGCGCCGTGCAGCGGGCGCTTGATCCAACGCATGCCGAACATGTGCTGGTGTATGTTGCCCGGAACCGGCGCCAGCTTGCCTTCACCCGGGCGCGCCAGCGTTCTGACGGAAAGATTGAACTGCGCACCCTGCCGTATGACGTCGGCTCACCGGCCCGCACCACCGTCGAGCGGCTGGCGGAACTGGCGTTCAGCCTCGATGAACTCAGTGCAGGCGAGCCGCCGATAACCCGCGTGACCGATAAGCTCAATGCGGCGTTCAGCGTGGAGGCGGTGACGAAGCAGTTCTACCAGGAGATTGCCAGCTGGTACTTCTGGGCGCTGGAGCATGTGCGCTTTCCGAAGGATGCGCCAAAGACCGACGGCAAAGATCACGTGAGTCTCATCCGCCTGATTACCCGTCTTATCTTTTGCTGGTTTCTGAAAGAAAAGGGTCTCATTCCGGCAACCCTCTTCGATCCGAAATCGTTAACTGCAATGCTCAACGGTTTCGCGCCGCATGCGATGCACGACACCTCCTCCGTCTTCTACAAAGCTATTCTGCAGAACCTCTTCTTTGCCACGCTGAACACGGAGATGGGCAGGCGCGACTGGGCAAAGGACGAACAGAACTTCATGGCGCACAATCTCTATCGACACAGGGAACTGTTCCGTGATCCGGAGACAGCCCTGGAACTGTTCAAGGACATCCCCTTTCTCAACGGCGGTTTGTTCGAGTGCCTCGACCGTATCGAAGGCACAAAGGATCAACCGCGCTACATTCGGATTGATGGTTTCTCCCGTCGCCCAGACAGCCAGCCGGTTGTGCCGGACGCTCTCTTCTTCGGCGAGGAACGGGAAGTCGATCTGAGCAAAACCTACGGCGAAGCGCGCTACCGCCGCGCCCGCGTGCGTGGTCTGATGCACACCCTTGCTTCCTACAACTTCACGCTTACGGAAAATACGCCTTTCGATCATGATGTTGCGCTTGATCTAGAACTGTTGGGCCAGGTCTTCGAGAACCTGCTGGCTGCCTACAACCCGGAAACCCGCACCACCGCACGCAAAGCTACCGGCTCTTACTACACCCCACGCGAAATTGTGGACTACATGGTGGAAGAAGCGCTCATCGCATGCCTGACACTCAAACTGGAAACCGCGATCCCTGACATCCAGAACGTCGAAGCGCGTCTCCGCCATCTTTTCGCGTACAACGATGAACCGCACCAGTTCACGGATGCCGAAGTTGAAGCGCTCATCCACGCCATTGACCACCTGAAGATTCTCGACCCCGCCTGCGGATCGGGGGCATTTCCGATGGGTATCTTGCATAAGCTGGTGTTTATCCTCGGCAGGCTCGATCCCGGCAACGCCCGCTGGAAAGAGCGGCAAATCGCCAAAGCCCAGGAGATTCCCGACCCTGCCGTGCGCGACAAAGTGATTCACGATATTGAGCAGGTCTTCACCGCCAACGAACTCGACTACGGACGCAAGCTCTACCTGATCGAGAACTGCATCTACGGCGTGGACATCCAGCCTATCGCCGTGCAGATTGCCAAGCTGCGCTTCTTTATCTCGCTGGTGGTGGATCAGCGGGTCAATCCGAAGGCGGAAAACCGTGGCATCCTGGCGCTGCCCAATCTGGAGACCCGCTTCGTGGCGGCCAACACGCTCGTTGGCATTGCGCGGCCGCGGCAGCTTGCCTTCCGCAATGCGAAGATTGATGAACTGGAGCGCGAACTGGCACAGGTGCGCGCCGCCCACTTCACCGCCAAAACGCCCACCACCAAGCGCAAATACCGCGAACGCGACGCCGCATTGCGCGCTGAGATTGCCGAAATACTGAAGACCGACGGCTGGGACGACAAAACCGCCCGCATGCTCGCCGGGTGGGACCCCTACGACCAGAATGCCTCAGCGTCCTTTTTCGATCCGGAGTGGATGTTTGGC
>JAGHYV010000037.1 GCA_017743475.1 Roseiflexus sp.
ACGGTGGGCAGCGGTCGGTCGAGCGGGCAAACCCAGATATCGACGGCGGGCCAGCGTTCGGCGCGACTGAGGAAGACGAAGTAAGGCGCGGGAGGGAGCGGGTCGGGGCGCGCCAGGCGCGGACGCCGACCGCCGCGCAGCAGGTCGATTTCGAGCAGATGGACGCCGCTGCGAAACAGGTCCTGCCGTTTCTGCTCGTAAGCGTCGGCGCCGTCGGGAGTAGGGCGCTTGTTGGCGGGGGAGAGAAGTTCGATGGCGGTGACGAGGGTCTCATCGGCGACGGCGCGGAGTTCGACACGGGCATAGCGAGTAGGAATGTCGAGGAGCGCCGCGCCGGTGAGCGACGGGGTGTCGACGGCGGCGGGCAGGACGGCGACGGCGGCAGGGTCGCGTTCATAGACGCCGACATCGGGGACGAGCGCACGGCGCGGGGCGGCGATCTCAATCTGCTCCAGCGCGACATAGGGGGCGATCTGCGCAATGTACCCCGGCGCGATCCGCGCCTGAAGATAGTCACAGATGGCGCTGATGATCCGATGGTGAACATCGGGCCACAGGCTTGATCGTTCCAGATACGGATCCATCCCCGGAAACGGCGGTTCCATACGCGCCTCCTGCGTGGTGCTGTTTCCATGATAGCATAAGAGAGAGATGGAAAACGCTGCGCGCCCGGCGTCTCTGCGGTGCGTTTTTGCAGCGAAGCGGCGATCACCGCGCATGTTTGACGAAATCGCGTCGGGATGCTATACTTAGCACTACATCGCGTCATTCTGGCGCGGTTTGTTTTCTGTTGCTGTTATGAATTTGAAAGGAGCGCTGCAATCAGAGACAAGCTTCGTATCAACAATCGCATTCGCGCCCGCGAAGTGCGCTTGATTGATGAAAATGGCGTGCAGGTCGGTATCGTGCCGATCCGCGACGCGCTATCCATGGCGGAAGAACGCGGGCTTGATCTGGTCGAAGTTGCGCCAAACGCTGTCCCACCCGTCTGTCGCATTCTGGATTACGGCAAGTTCTGCTACGAGCAATCGAAGAAAGAGCGCGAGGCGCGCAAGAACCAGAAGCAGGTGGAGGTCAAGCAGATCCGACTGGAACCGAAGACCAATGAGCACGATCTTGAAGTCAAAGCCAAACAGGCGCGGCGATTTCTCCTGGAAGGCGATAAGGTTAAGTTCAATCTGCGGTTCCGCGGACGCGAGATCTTTCATCAAGAGATTGGGCTAGAAATGCTGGAACGTATGGCGGAGGAATTGCGTGATATCTCGGTTGTCGAGCAGCGGCCAACAATGGAAGGGCGCGTATTGACATTATTACTTGCGCCGAATCAGAAAGCCAGGGCGCAGGCGCAGCGTGAACGGCAGCAGCAGACATCTCGCAGTACAACGTCATCGGTAGCGAAGGTCAGCGCGCCCGCGTCTGATGCAGCGCCCGACAATCAGGCTGACGAAGAGGATTGAACGCATGCCCAAAATGAAAACCCATAAAGGCGCGGCGAAGCGGTTCCGGTTGACCGGCTCAGGCAAGATGGTTCGCGCTGCTGGTCGTCGTGGTCACTTCCGTCGCCGTATGTCGTTACGCATTTTGCAACACCTTGATCGAACGTTCGAAGTGCATAAGAGTATTCAGCGCCGCCTGCGCCGTGCGTTGCCGTACATTGCAAAGCATAGCCGGTAAAGGGAGCGCCTGTTTAGTATGAGGATCAGGTTGTATGGCTCGCGTTAAGCGTGGCGTCATGGTGCGTAAGCGCCACAAAAAGCTGCTTGAACAGGCAAAAGGGTATCGTGGCAGTCGTAGTCGCCGTGTCAAGGTGGCGCGAGAAACGGTGATGAAGGCGCTCTGGTATGCCTATCGCGACCGGCGTAACCGCAAGCGTGACTTTCGCCGCCTATGGATTGTGCGTATCAATGCCGCCGCCCGGATGCATGGTATGTCGTATAGCCGCTTTATGAACGGTCTCAAGCGCGCCGGTATTGATCTTGATCGTAAAATTCTTGCCGATATGGCAGTGCGTGATCCGGCAGCGTTTAGCCGCGTTGTCGAACAGGTGCGACAGGCGGTGTGATTACCAGTCCGGCGAATCAGCATGTCAAACGGATCCGCTCGCTGGCTTCTGATCGTCACGAACGCCGCCGCGAGCGGATGCTTGTGCTTGAGGGGGTGCGCCTGGTCGCTGATGCGCTCGAGAGCGGCGCCACGCTGATCCTGACGCTCTATGCTCCGGATCAGTTGCAACTCACGCCAGCAGGCGCAGCACTACTGCAACAGTTGCGCCGCCTGCCCGCCAGCTATGAGGCGACGCCGCAGGTGGTCGCTGCTGCGTCGGATACTGTTCATCCGCAGGGTGTTGTGGCGCTGGCCTCGTGGCCCCATGTTACGCCTGGTAAACCCGGATTACTGTTGGTGATCGATGCCGTTCAGGACCCTGGCAATCTGGGAACGTTGCTGCGCAGCGCCGAAGCGGTTGGCGTAGCGCAGGTACTGTGCAGTGTCGGGACAGTCGATCTCTATGCGCCGAAGGTGGTGCGCAGCGCGATGGGGGCGCACTTCCGCCTGGCGATGGAGCAGGATTTGTCGTGGGACGCGATTGGTGAGCGCCTGGCTTTGGTCGATCATGTGTATGCCGCCGATCCGGAAGCGCGCATGCCGTACTACGCCGCTGACTGGCGTCAACCGTCGGCGTTGCTGGTCGGTAATGAAGCGCACGGTTTGAGCCAGGCGGCGCGTCGCCTGGCAACGAAGCAGATCACGATCCCGATGCGCGGCAGGACCGAATCGCTCAATGTTGCGGTCGCGGCGAGTGTAATACTCTTTGAGGCGCTGCGGCAGCGTACATTAGGACGCAGTTAGTATTGACAGGGCTGTGACGAAGCGAGTAGGCGGGCGATAGCGGACAGAGAGCGAGGGCCGGAGGGTGTGAGCCGTCGCCGTGACTCCCCGCTGAAGTTCCCTTCTGAGCCGCGATGGTGAAAGGAAGTGTAGACTGCACCGTCTCCACAGGCGCCGAGTAGTCATCGCCGGTCGCCCGCCGTTAGCAGGGCTATGAGGGTAGGGTCGAGCCATGCGACCCTGCCGAAGCAGGGTGGTACCACGGGCCACGCCTCGTCCCTGGCGAGTGCGTGGCTTTTTGTTGAACGCGGAGGAATACGAGGATGTCACTGATCGATCAGTTGAACCAACTCGAACAGGAAGCCCTCGCAGCGCTGGAACAGATTGCCGATCTGACGGCGCTTGCGGAGTGGAAAAGTGCGTACCTCGGCAAGCAGGGCGCGCTTTCCCGCCTAAGCCGCGGACTTGGTGCGCTTCCGGCGGAAGAACGTCCAGTTGCTGGTGCACGCTTCAATGCGGCGCGCGCGACGCTCGAACAGGCACTCGAACGCACCGAAGCGCAGTTGAAGCGCAGCGCCCGTCAGAGTGCCTTCGAAGCCGACCGGGTCGATGTCACGCTCCCTGGTCGTGCGCCTGCCGTCGGTCGATTGCATCCCACCACCCAAATGCTCCGCACGATTTACAGCGTATTGGGTGAGATGGGATTTCAGATCTGGGAAAGCCCGGAAGTCGAAACTGATGAGTTCAACTTTCAGTTGCTCAATATGCCGCCCGATCATCCCGCGCGCGATATGTGGGATACGTTCTATGTCGAAACGGCACCCGGCGAGCCGACGCTGCTGCTGCGCACTCATACATCGCCGGGACAGATCTATGCGATGCGCGCCAATGCGCCCAATCCGGTGCGCGCCATTCTGCCTGGCAAGTGTTACCGCTACGAACAGGTGACTGCACGTCACGAGATGCAATTTTATCAGGTTGAAGGGATTGCAATCGGGGAGCAGATTTCCTTCTCGGACTTGAAAGGCACGCTGGTAGCGTTCGCTGAACGGTTGTATGGCAAGGGGGTGAAAACGCGCTTCCGTCCCAGTTACTTCCCGTTCACCGAGCCGAGTGTCGAGTTCGATATCGAATGTTTTCTCTGCGGCGGTGCAGGATGTCGTGTATGCAAGCATTCGGGCTGGCTCGAAATCCTCGGTGCGGGGATGATCCATCCAACTGTGCTGCGCAACGGCGGGTATGATCCCGATACGGTCAGCGGCTTTGCGTTTGGCATGGGACCAGAGCGGATGGCAATGCTGCGCTATGGCATCGATGATATTCGCTGGTTCTTCAGCGGTGATGAACGGTTCTTGCAGCAATTCTGATGAATGTCTTGTCGCCGCTTGCTGCGCTGGTTGGGTTGTTTCTGGCGCTGTGTATGCTGTACAACGCCGTGACGCCGCTCGGTGAGGGACCGGACGAGCCGGGGCATGCGGCGTATGTGTTCTTTCTGGCGCGTGAGGGGCGCCTGCCGGTGCAATGCTTGCCGCCATGCGTCAGTGATGTACCGGGCTCGGGGCATCATCCGCCGCTTGCGTATCTGCTGGCGACGCCCGCGGCGCTCTGGTTGCCGCCAACGCTGCGCTCCTTCGATCTGCCCGGTAATCCACGCTTTACCTGGGCAGGCGGCGATCAGGTGAACGTAGTGGCGCACGGGAGCCGTGAACAGTGGCCCTGGGACGCGCAGGTGTGGTCTTGGCGATTGGCACGCCTGGCGTCGAGTCTGGCTGGCGCGGCAACGATCATCTTTACCTGTCTGGCGGCGGATGCGCTGCATCGTCGCCTGAACATCGATCCGGTGCGTGTGAACAGCAACCAGATGCCGCTGCTGGCAGCCGCATTGGTAGCGTTCAACCCGCAGTTCATCTTTACATCGTCGCTGGTGACGAATGATGCGCTGCTGGCAGCGCTCGGCGCGGCGCTTCTCTGGCTGTTCGTCAGTAGCCCGCGATCGCTGCCGCATGCAGCGCTGATCGGAGCGATCCTGGGAATGGCGCTGATCACCAAACAGAGTGCGCTGCTCTTTCTACCGATTGCACTTGCCTGGTGCGCAACCGGTGGCGTCCGGCAACGATGTGCAGCCGTGATCCCAGTTCCCGCTGCGCTGCTGGTAGTTATTGGCGTCGCTGGACTGGTTGGCGGTTGGTGGTATGTGCGCAACTGGATTCTGTACGGTGATCCGCTCGGTTTGCAGGCGTTTCGGGCGGAGTTCACAACGCAGGCATTCGAAGTCACTAATCCGGCAGCCTGGATGGGAGCGCTAACGACCCTGTACATATCATTCTGGGCGCACTTTGGGTGGATGAACCTGCCAGCGCCAGCGTGGACGATGCTGGTCTATACGCTAATGATTGCAACAGCGGTTGCTGGATGGATACGACGTTTGATCTGCCCGCATCAGATAACGTGCGCCTGGAACTGGCAGCTTGCGGCGTTGCCGCTGCTAGCATTCATGTGGGTGGTGAGTTTCGCTCTGACCGCCGGGCTGGTTGCCTGGCAGGGACGGATGCTCTTTCCTGCGCTGGCGGCAATTGCTATCCTGATTGCGTGTGGTCTGGGTGTGTGGATCCGCAACCGCATGCTGACGTTCACGATTATCATCGGAATGGCGGGACTGGCCGCCTGGCTGCCGTTGGGCGTCATTCAACCGGCGTATCCATGGCAGACTCTTGCGGCGGAAGCGGCGCGCAACTGGGAAGGCGCCGACACCTATGCGCGGTTTGCCCGTTCGACCGAACCCGGCGCTGTCATTCGCCGCTGGCGGATCGACGGAACGCCGCGTCCTGGCGCAACCATTGAGGTGGTGCTGCTGTGGCATGCACGCTCGCGCCAGGATCGCGACTGGTGGACATTCGTTCACCTGGTCGATGACAACCGACGGATTGTAGCCGAGGATAACCGCGAACCACGCGACGGTGCATACCCGATGTCGCAATGGGTGGCTGGCGATTGGGTGGAGGCGCGCTACACGCTTGCCATTCCTGCCAATCTGCCGCCTGGATCATATGCGATCCGAGTTGGGTTGTGGGACCCGGCGACTGGACGGCGCGCCGCGTTCTTCGATGATGATAATGTCTACGACCCTGATAGTGATCATGTTGTGCTTACCACGCTGGTTATCACCGGACAATAAGGAGTTCATATGCGCGTTCCATTGTCGTGGCTGAAAGAGTTCGTCGATATTACCCTGCCGATAGAAGAACTCGCTGAGCGCCTGACCCGCGCAGGGTTGGAGTGTGAGGGGATTGAACGGATCGGCGTCGAGGGCGCCGATCTGCCATGGGACCCGGAGAGAATCGTCATCGGCAGAATTCTCGAAGTCCGGCAGCATCCGAATGCGGATCGGCTTGTGCTGGCTGATGTCGATTATGGCGCCGATGCCCCGCATACGGTTGTCACCGGAGCGCCCAATCTGTTCCCTTACAAAGACAGGGGGCGATTGTCGCAACCGCTGAAGGGGGTATTCGCGCGCGAAGGCGCCGAACTGTACGACGGTCACGCCGAAGGGTGGGTGAAAACGCGACTGAAAGGTCGCCTGGTGCGTGGCATTATGTCCAACGCCATGCTCTGTTCAGAGAAAGAGTTAGGGCTTTCCGAAGATCACGAAGGTATTCTGATCCTGCCGGACGATGCGCCGGTCGGTATGCCGTTGCGCGATTATCTCGGCGATGTGGTGTTGAAGTTCGATGTCCTGCCGAACATGGCGCGCTGTCTGTCGATTGTCGGCGTGGCGCGCGAGGTGGCTGCGCTGACCGGTGTGCCCTTACGGATGCCGGAGATACACGTCGTCGAGGATGGTCCTCCAATCGAGGGGCGTGTCCGGGTGACGATCGAAGAACCTGATCTCTGCCCGCGTTTTACAGCGACCCTGATCGAGGGAGTCACTGTTGGACCATCGCCGCTCTGGATGCGGCGTCGTCTGACGATGGCTGGCATGCGCCCGATCAACAACATTGTGGACATCAGCAACTATGTGATGCTCGAACTCGGCGGCCCGAACCATATGTTCGATGCGGATCGCGTGGCGGAACAGCACCTGATCATTCGCCTGGCGCGTCCCGGCGAACGTCTGGTCACGCTCGATGGCAAGGAGCATAACCTGGATGCTTCAGTTGGCGGCGGAATGCTGCCGTTGCTGGTGTGTGACCCGCAGGGACCCCTGAGTCTGGCTGGTGTGATGGGCGGCGCATCGAGCGAAGTCAGTTCAACAACGACCAGTGTATTGCTGGAAGTCGCAGTGTGGGATCCAACAATCATCCGGCGAATGGGGACCGCATTGCGGGTACGTTCGGAGGCGTCGAAACGATTTGAGCGCGGTGTGGATTACGAATTGCCACCGCTGGTGCAGCGTCGTGCGCTTTCGTTGCTGCAACAAATTGCTGGCGGCAGAGTGGCGCAAGGCATGGTGGACAATTACCCGCGTCCGTGGAAACCGGTGGTTCTCGACCTGACGCCGCGTGAGGTGCGCCGCATCGTTGGCATTTCGCTCAGCGCTGCCGAAATCGCCGACCTGTTGCGACCGCTGGGGTTCGCCTGCGATCTGATCAATGATGGCGCAGCAGTGCGGGTGACCGTGCCGAGTTTCCGGCGCGATGTCACGATGCTCGCCGACCTCTGCGAAGAGGTGGCGCGCATGTACGGGTATGACCGTATTCCACTCACGCTGATGGCGGATGTGCTCCCTGAGCAGCGCAACAACCCATCGCTCGAACTGGAACTGCGTGTGCGTGATCTGCTGGCCGGGGCGGGGCTGGATGAAGCGATGACCTATTCACTGACCAGTATGGCGGCAGTCGCAAAGATCAATCCAGCTGATGCCGATGCGTCGCTCTATCTGCGCCTGGCGAACCCGTTGACGCCGGAGCGCGAATATCTGCGCCGGTCGCTGCTGCCGACTCTCCTGGAAGCACTGGCGCAGAATCTGCGGGAACGCGAACGGACGTTGCTGTTTGAAATCGGGCGCGTGTACCTGAAGCGCGCGCCCGGAAGTGGCGAAGTGCGCCCGGAAGAACCGCGTCGTCTGGCGCTGGCGCTGGCGGGGAGGCGGTACGAACGTTCGTGGCATACGCCTGATGAGACGGTAATGGATTTTTTTGATCTGAAGGGGATTGTTGAAATGCTCCTGGCGCGCCTGAACATTGTCGATGTCCGCTTCGTGGCGCTGACCGACGATCCACGGTTTCATCCGGGGCGTGCGGCGCGGCTTGAACGCGATGGGCGTGTGATCGGCGTCATCGGCGAAGTGCACCCCGATGTTTGTGAGCGTCTGGAGATTGCTGCGCCGCGCGCGATGGCTGCTGAACTCGATCTGGAACTGCTCGGCGAACTGGTCGAACCGGTGCGCTACCGCGCGATCTCACGCTATCCCGCAACAACGAATGATCTTGCGCTAGTGATACCGGTCGATGTGCCAGCGGAACAGGTCACCCGCGCCATCCGCAAATATGCTGGCGCGCTGCTCGAGTCGCTCACGCTCTTCGATGTGTATACTGGCGAGCAGGTAGGGGCAGGCAAACGCAGTCTCGCCTATCGCCTGGTATTCCGCGCTCCCGACCGTACCCTAAATGATGCTGAGGTTGCCCGGATCCGGCAGAAAATCGTACGTGGTCTGGAACACGACCTTGGCGCCACGATTCGGGGGGAGGGTTGAGCATTTTCTGCATTCCCGTGCGCTTGTGCCCCTCATTCCCCCAACCCCCTTCTCCCACAATGGGAGAAGGGGGAGTTTGGGCGTCCTGACGCCTGAAACGAGAGAAGGAACGCCGGGGCTTCGCAAAAACCTACCCCTGGAAGCGTCTCCCTGCTTTCTTCTCCCACAAGGGGAGAAGGGGGAATTTGGGCGTCCTGACGCCTGAAACGGCGGGTGAAATGTGAGAGCTTACCGGAAAAACCTGATCTTTTCAGCATCCTTCCCGCCCAAGAGGAGCGTAATGGTTGTTGAGTAATTATCTGGTAAAGCCTGCAATAGCTGGGGACTTATGGTTTTTGAACAATTACTCCGCTCTCATCCGCACAGGTAGGTCTCGCTCTGGATAGCCGAGGGCTTTAGCCCCATGGCAAGTTCGGCATACCGGATGTAATGCTCAATCTTCATTAGCCTGTGGCACGAGATCAAGTACCAGTTTATATTTTCAATCTTCATAACGCAGTCATTTTACGGGCCTGTGCTATAATCGATACAGTTTCCTGTCAGTAGCATATTGTGTTCAACAGTACAAACGCGCGAAGGAGGGCGGGTCATGGAGATCACGCACAAACGGCTCAACCGTGTCGACCTGCTGACGATCAAGGGACGACTCGATGCGATGAATGCACCGCAACTCAAGCAGAAGTTCGATGAACTGTTTGACCAGAATCGCTATCGAATTGTGCTTGATCTCGCCGGACTTGAATATGTGGCCAGCCCTGGGCTGCGCGTGTTGATTGAGGCGCGTAAGCGAGCGCGTGACCGGAAACTGACTGACCTGGAAGGGGGCGATGTGCGGATTGCCAACTTACCGCCACGGATCAAGGAAGTCTTCGATCTGACCGGCTTTACCTCGCTGTTCGAGATCTATCCCGACACTGTCGAAGCAGTCGGCTCCTTCTGAAAACAAACGTTAGCAGCACTGCACATGCTGCACGTGTCAACAATCCGGCTATGGCGCCCGTTCGACGCGCGTTGATTGCGCGTAATGCCTGACGACTGGCGATGCCAATGGAATCTCTGACAGTCCTGGCCACCCTCAAATCTCTGGCGCAGATCAGCGCTTTTGTCAACGAGGCGTCTCAACGCGCCGGTCTTGACGATCATACTGCCTGGCAGGTTGAGCTGGCGGTGGATGAAGCGGCGACAAACATCATTCAGCACGGATATGATCCCGATCATCCGGGAATTATCGAACTGACCTGGCGGATCGAGGACGATCGCCTGGTGATTACGCTACGCGACTATGGACGACGTTTCAACCCCGATGATGTTCCGCCGCCCGATGTGTCATCGCCGCTGGAAGAACGTCAGCCAGGTGGTCTGGGACTGTACCTGATGAATCAGTTAATGGATCAGGTGCGATTCGACTTCGATGATACCGATGGAAATCTCCTGACCATGGTGAAGTATATTCAACCGCATGTCAGCGTCGATGTGCGAGAGTTTTGCCTGAGCGGCAGGCTCGACGCGGTTGGAGCAGCGTTGGCGCTTGCACCGGTCCATCAAGCGATTGCCGATGGCGCTGCATATGTCTTGATCGATTTTGGCAATGTCACATTCCTCAGCAGCACGGCGCTGCGTTCGCTCCTGCTAGCGCGGAAAGACCTGCTGGAGCGTAACGGTGAACTGCGTCTCTGCAATCTGCGCCCGCAGGTGCGCGAAGTGTTTGAATTGACCGGTTTTACTCAGGTGTTTGCCATTCATTCCTCGCGCACCGAAGCACTGGCGGCATTCGGTCAGGAACACGTGTGAGTCGTGAGCGGCAGCTCGTTCTTTACTGTCTGGTCGTAGGCGTAGCTGGCTGGACTGCGCTCGTCCTCAGCAACCCCGGTGTTGCATCGTGGGATGTGCTTGCGTTGTTCATCGTTCTGGCATTGCTGATCGAAGTAGCAGCGTTTCGAGTTCCGCCAGCCGATCCACACAGCCTGACCGGCATTGTCATTCTTGCTGCGGCGCTGGCGCTTGGTCCTGCTGACGGGGCACTGGTCGCCGCGGTGTCGGGTTTGATCTTTGGCGTGTTGCTGCCGTTGATCTATCGTCGCCCACGCACCTTCCACCTGCTGGTAGCGCGCCCACTCCTGCGCAGTGGTGTGCGCGCTGGCGCAGTGCTGGCAGGCGGTGCGCTGGCGCGGCTCCTTACCGATGACACACCCGGTGATGTACTGTTGCTCATGGCACTGATCCTGTGCTATCCAACGCTCATTCAACTAAATCGCGTCGTCCGCGAGTATATTCAGGGCGGCGCGACCGGTGTCCTGACGTGGTGGCAGTCGTCCTGGATGCCCATTCTGGCAGCGGAAATTGCGCCACTACCGCTGGCAGCGCTCTTCGCTACCATTTATACCCGCCTGGGGACCGGCTACTTCGTGTTTGCAGCCGCTGGTTTGTTTGCCGCCAGCCTCGCCGTGCGTCAGGCAGCAATGAACCTGCGCAACCAGGGCGCTTCCATCCGCGAGTTGGGGTTGCTGAACGAAGCCAGCCGTGAGATCATTCGTGCTGAGCTCGATGTCGATGCGCTGAGCGAATTGATCTACCGCGCCGCCAGCAAAGTCGTCGATACTTCTTCGTTTCACCTGGGGTTGTTCGAACCGGAAAGCGACCGTTATACGCTGGTCGTGCGCGTTCAGGACCGGGTGCGCCTTCCGCCGCTCACGGTCGATCTACCATGCGGCGATGGACTGGTCGGCTGGATGCGCCAGACCGGGCGCTCGCTTCTGGTGGAAGACTTCGCCACTGAAATGGATCGGTTGCCAGCGCGTCCACGCTATCAGAGTGAACGACCGCCGCGCTCCGGCATTTATGTGCCGTTGCTCGATGGCGGCAGGGTGATCGGGACAATCTCAATCCAGAGTTACCAGCCCTACGCTTTCGATGCCGATGATCTGCGTATGCTGTCGCTGCTGGCGGATCAGGCGGCAGTCGCAATTTCAAAGGCTCGCGCCTTCGCTGCTGCTAATGAACGCGCAGTGCAACTCCAGGCAATTCAGGATGTCAGTGAGCGCATCACTGCGATTCTCGAACTGGACCAGCTTCTCTCCTCCATCGTTCGCCTGATCCATGAGCGCTTCGGGTATCATACAGTTCACATTTTCCTTATTGGTGAAGATGGACGGTTGCACTTCGGCGCCAGCACTGTTGAAGGACAGATGCTCGAACGCCTGCGCCGGATGGTGTTGCAACCGGGCGAGGGTATCGTTGGCAATGTGGTGCTGACCGGTCAACCAGCTCTGGTAAATGATGTCCGCACCGATCCACGCTACATCGGCGATGACTCAAGCACCTGTGCCGAACTTGCAGTGCCGCTGCGCTATGCCGAAAAGGTCATCGGCGTGCTCGACATTCAAAGCACCGAGGCTGGGCGCTTCCAGCGCAGCGACCTGTTCGTTACCCAAACGCTGGCGGATCAGGTGGCGGTTGCAGTGGAACGTGCGCGCGCATTCCAGGCACAGCGCGAAGAAGCCTGGACGCTGAATGCGCTATTGCAGGTTGCTGAAAACCTGTCGCGTGCAACATCGCTCGATGTGCTGCTACCGGCAGTGGTGCGCCTGCCGCCACTGCTCCTCGGATGCGACCGCTGCGCCTGCCTGATCTGGGACCGGCAGGCTGCTTCGTTTACGCCACTCGCCGCTTATGGCTTGAGTCCCGCTGATCGCGCGACATTCGTCGGATGCCCGATTGCTGAACGAGACGCGCCGCTACTGGCGGAAGTGGTGCGCACGGCTGCGCCGCTGGCGCTCGACTCTGCCAGGAGTCACGGGCATCTCTGTGCACCGATTATCGAACGTTTCGGCAGTGCATCACTGCTGGCAACGCCGCTCTGGACGCGCGGCGCCACTCTGGGAGTGCTGGTGATTGACTATGGACCGGCAGAGCATCGTTTCACTGCCCGTGACATGATTCTGGCAAATGGGTTTGCGTCACAGATTGCTGGAGCACTCGAAAGTGCACTGCTAGCGCAGGACGCAGCACAGGCAGCGCGGCTGGAAGAAGAACTGCGCGTCGCCCGCGATATTCAGCGTACCCTGCTGCCGTCGCGCGCACCCAACCTGCCCGGCTGGGAAACAGCTGCTGACTGGCGCTCGGCGCGGATGGTTGGCGGTGATTTTTTCGATTACTGGTACCTTCCAACCCAGCACGAAACATACGATGGCAGTGGTCGATCCGGTATCTGCACCACGCCAGACCATAATGGCGATGTCTGTCAACTGCTTGGTTTCGTGATTGCTGACGTCAGTGATAAAGGCGTGCCAGCGGCGTTGTTCATGGCGCTGGCGCGTAGTCTGGTGCGCGCCGCAGCACTTGACGGATCGTCGCCCGCCGCAGCGCTTACCCGCGCCAATCGCTGGATTACGCGCGACACCGAAGCTGGCATGTTTGTGACTGTTTTCTACGGCGTGCTCGAACTGCACACCGGACGCCTGCGCTACTGTTGTGCCGGGCACAACCCGCCGCTGCTGTTCCGCGCCGATGGCGGCGTTATCCCGTTGCAGACGCCAGGGATTGCGCTTGGCGTGCTCGAAGAGGTTACATTGACCGAAGATGACGTGTCTATGAGCGATGGCGACGTACTGGTATGTTATACCGACGGCGTAACTGAAGCGATCAATGCCGCCGAAGAACCATTCGGCATCGAACGACTGATTGAGACGGTTGCTGCTGTGCGCACCAGCAGCGCTGCCGCTATCCTTGACGCCATTAACGACGCTCTCGGTCGCCACACTGAAGGGGCACTCTACGACGATGTTACTCTGGTCATCATCAAACGTGTGGCGGCGCCGTTGAGCAGTTGATACGATGCTTTGACGCAGTGTGTTATAATAGGTATGTGTGATCTGGAGAGCATTCATGCAAACCATCAAAAAGTACGCTAATCGCAAACTGTATCACATTGATCGCAAACAGTACATTACCCTCGAAGGCATTGCTGCACTGGTTCAGGCAGGCGAACAGGTACGGGTAGTGGACAATGAAACCGGTGAAGATATTACTGCGCAGATCCTGGCGCAGGTTGCACTCCAGACACGCGGCGATCAGGGGCGATTGCCAACCTCGTTGCTGACCAGCCTGATCCGCGCTGGCGAAGGGACGTTGAGCGGGCTACAACGCTCGCTCGTGGGGGTATTTGGAGGCGCCGGATTCGTCAATACCGAAATCGAACGTCGTCTGGCGCATCTCCGCGATACGGGCAAACTCAACGATCAAGAGTTTCAGCAATTACGCACGTTGCTGGTGGACGAGTACCAGTCAACAATGGCGCCCGATCTCCCCAGCAAAAGTGACATTGATCGGCTTCACGAACAGGTCGATGAATTGACCCGACTCGTTGAGCAACTCCTGGCACAACGGAAGCAATAAGTGTTCTACCTGACATCTGATTGCTACGGGCTCTGCAACTGGCAGAGAGGGTGGGTGATTTTCGGATAGACGCCGGTTACCAGGACTGTGTAAACGACCACGCGGTCGTTGCCGTCGCGCGTAGAGGAGCACATATGAGTGACAGAGGTGTCAAAGCGCAGCGGAGCAAAACGGCATTGGTACTGGCAGGCGGCGGAGTAACAGGCGCAGCATACGAAATCGGTGCACTGCGCGCGCTCGATGATCTTCTCCATCACTTTAGCGTCAACGACTTCGATGTTTATATTGGCACCAGTGCCGGAGCGCTGGTCGCCGCTTGCCTGGCGAATGGTCTGACACCGCACGAACTGATGCGGCACCTTGAAGTGCCGCTCGATGGAATTGCACCGCTCGATACTGGCGACCTGTTCACCCTCAATGGGCGCGACATTCTGGCGCAGGGGATGCATCTGCCGCGGGCAATGCTGCGTGTGGTGCAGGCGCTTATCTTTTCACGAAAGCATCTCTCGCTGCTCGACCTGATCGAAGCGTTTGCGCTGGCGCTCCCTAGCGGACTGTACGATATCAGTTCGCTTGAGCGCTATCTCAGCGCTATGCTCTCCCGCCCCGGTCTGACCAATGATTTTCGCGCCCTCTCCCGCGAACTGGTCGTCATTGCGACCGATCTCGATACTGGTGCGCGCGTCGTGTTTGGCATGCCGCCGTATGACACGGTGCCGATTTCGCGCGCTGTGGCTGCGTCTTCGGCAATGCCGCTGGTCTACCGTCCGGTGCGGATCGACGGGCGCGATTACATCGATGGCGGAGTGCGCGGCAATGCCAGCCTTGATCTGGCGATCGAACGCGGGGCACGCCTGATTGTCTGCGTCAATCCGCTTGTACCCTATGATTTAGATGAGGCGGATGATGAGAAATTGCACATTCGCGACATGGGAGCGCCCGGGATTGCCAATCAGGTCTTCCGCACCCTCTTCCACTCTGCGCTGCATTATCACCTGAAACAGATCCACCGTCGGCATCCCGATGTTGATATTATTCTGATCGAACCGGCGCGCGACGACGTTCGTATGTTCTCCGAAATGCCGATGCGCTACTCTAGTCGCACCGAAGTCGCACGGCACGGGTTCGAGACAGTAGCGCGCTTCCTGAGCGAACGGTACGAGAGTTATCGGAATATCTTCGCACGACACGGTATTGCGCTTCAGCCGCAACAGGCTGCCCGACGCCTGACAGCCGTCGCACACCGCGTGAATACGCCACACCCCGGTCCGCGTGAACTGCGTCAGACGCTCGCCAGGCTGGAGCAATTCCTGAATCAATCCAACCGCTAAGTTCCAACCCGCTGACGTCGCTCAGGGCGGCGCGCGCCAAGCATCGCCAGTTTTGCGCCGAGTTGCTCCAGGCTTACCAGGTTGTGCACCGGCAAAAAGTCATCGATGAACGGCAGCGCCGCCTGCATCCCCTGCGTGAGCGGTTGGTAGCGTGGATTCCCTAGCAGCGGGTTCAACCAAATCAGACGATAGCACGAACGTTGCAGCCGCGCCATTTCGCGCCCTAGCAACTGCGGATCGCCGCGATCCCATCCGTCGCTGATGAGCAACACTACCGGACTTCGCCCCAGCACCCGGCGCGACCAGTAGTAGTTGAAGTGCCTGACCGCCTCGCCAATCCGTGTCCCGCCCGACCAGTCCACCACATGTTTGCTGACAGCTGCGATGGCTTCATCGATGTCGCGTTCACGCAACAGACGGGTAATGCGCGTCAGGCGCGTGCCGAACACGAACGCTTCAACATCACGCAAGCCGTTCGAGATGGTATGCACGAACTGGAGCAGGATACGACTGTAGCGATCCATCGAGCCGCTGATGTCACACAGCACGACGAGCGGACGCTGCCGATAGCGCGGTTCGCGGAAGGTCAGCTCAATCGGGTCGCCGCCATAGCGCAGGTTGCGGCGCAGGATGCGGCGCATATCGATCTCGCCAGCGCGCACTGCCGGGCGACGACGACGGGTGCGACGTGGCTCAATACGCCAGTCAAGCGTGCGCAGCAACTCTTTGCATGCCTGCACCTCTTCATAACTGAAGCTGCCGAAGTCTTTGGTGCGCAACGTTTCAGCGGCCGTGAAGGTGAGCGTAAAGCCGACCTTCTCTTCCTGCTGTTCTTCGTAACGATCCGGCTCATTGTGTCCATCGTCCTGGCTGCGCGGTCGGCGCGGCAGACGCAGCGGTTTCGGCGGCGTTTTGACAACCGGGATCGCCAGCATCAACGGATCAAACCCCGACTGCGTGCGCCAGTAGAAATCGAATGCGGCATCGAATACTGGCAGGTCTTCGCGTCGGCAGATCAGAGTACAGCGTGCGGCTGCGCGAAAATCCCCGCGCGCCACAATCGGCACGTGCTCCAGTGCCCGCACCAGATCGATTGTCTGCTCGCTGCTGACTTTGATGCCAGTGCTGCGCAGCAAGTGAACAAACGCAACCACATGCGTCATCAGGTTCCCATGGGGAATCAGTGGTTCTAACTCGTCCATAGCAGCAACGTGAATCCCTGTCACCTACATGCCCACTTTCTCCAGCAATGAACGCACCCCCTGCCCGCGCACCTGCGCGATATCGTCCTGATACTTCAGGATTGCACCCAGCGTATCCTCTACCATTTCAGGGGTGAGTTCACGTGCGTCGAGCGCCGTAAGCGCAGTCGCCCAGTCAAGGGTCTCTGCGACGCCAGGGAGTTTGAAGAGATCGAGTTTGCGCAACTCGTGAACGAATGCCACAACCTGGCGCGACAGACGGTCAGACATGCCAGGAACTTTGGCATTCACGATTTGCAGTTCTTTATCGAGCGACGGATAATCGATCCAGTAAAACAGGCAACGCCGCTTCAGCGCATCATGGATTTCGCGCGTGCGGTTGCTGGTGATAATAACCGTCGGCGGCTGGCTAGCGCGAATGGTTCCGATTTCGGGAATGCTGATCTGCCAGTCGGAGAGAAGTTCGAGCAGGAATGCCTCGAACTCTTCATCAGCACGGTCAATCTCGTCGATCAACAGCACCGGCGGGCGTTCCCAACTTTCCTCAATCGCTTGCAGCAGCGGACGCTTGATCAGAAACTCAGGGCTGAAGATTTCACTGAGTGCCGCATGCGCATCGCTGCCGCCGAGTGCCTCGATCAGGCGGATCTGCAACATCTGTCGGGTGTAGTTCCACTCGTATATGGTCGTGTTGACGTCGAGACCTTCGTAGCATTGCAGGCGGATCAGGTGACGATCCTGCATGCGTGCCAGTGTTTTTGCAATTTCGGTCTTCCCAACCCCTGCCTCGCCTTCGAGCAGCAATGGCTTCTGCAACTTGAGCGCCAGAAAGATTGCCGTTGCCAGCGGGCGGTCTGCGATGTAGTTATGCGCGGCAAGCGCCTGCTGTAAATCGTCAATGGTTGCAAACTGCATAGGTGTTGATCCTGTCGGGCGGGTGTATAGAATTATTGTAGCACAGGCAGTGTGTGCTATAATCGCCAGTACAACGCATAAATGAACGATGATTGTGTGACTGATGGCTCTACCCGATGAAGATGAGCGATTGACGGCAGCAATGGCGCACGCCAGCATCGTTGCCAATGTTGCAGGATTGACAGGTTTGATCCTGGCAGTTCTGCTCTGGGCGACTCAGCGCAGGCGGTCGCGCTTCGTGCGGGCGCATATTGTGCAGGTGCTTGTCTACCAGATTGGCACACTTCTGGGTGTTATTGCGCTAATGCTGTTGTGGTCTGGGTGTTTGCTGCTGTCGCTGCTGCCTGCTGCGTTGCGACCGGATCTCTACCGCGACGGCACCCTGCCAGACACGTTCTGGATTGCGTTGTTCGGGTTGATCCTGCCAATCGGGTACGGGTTTGCTGCCACGCTGTACGCCATTTATGGCGCGTATCGGGTCTATCGTGGCGAACACTTTACCTACCTGCTCGTCGGGCGACTGGTGCAGCGCGATTTGCAGGAGCCGCAGTCTCCGACACCAGCCTCAGTATCGTCTCTGGCAACTCCCGGACAATCGCTCCCTCTTCCTGAACGTCCAATCCTATCAACTGCTCGACTTCCTACTCAGGCAGAACGGGCGAAGCCGACACTCACTGATATGCCAGCATCTGTGGATCAGCATCCAGCCACGGCAGAACCACTATTGCGAACGGAAAGGGAAAGGGCAGCGGTGCCTTCGTCCGAACCAGCAGCATCGGTCAGCGGGACGGCATCACCTCCATCTGTTCCGTCGCCTTCTGACCAATCACCGATGCTCGCCGTGCCGGGTGGCGCGTCTCAGGAAAGCAGCGCAACCACTCTCTCGTCTACTGACGATACCACAGTTATGCCGCTCCAGGATGCACTCGATCAGGGCGCCCGTCCAGTCGTCAGCCCGCAACCCAACGAGATCACAGCAGAACGGCGTTCAGATCACCCACCCAATGAGCGGTAGCGCTCTTTCAGCGCCACATAGCGCTGCGCTGTGCGGCGAATCCGTTCGAGTTGTCCTTCTCCGAGCGGTCGAACCATGCCAGGGATGCCAATCACCAGCGATCCTGGTGGCACGATTGTGCCCTCGGTCACCAGCGCGCGCGCCGCGATCAGGCTGCCAGCGCCGATCCGCGCATGGTTCAGCACGACAGCACCAATACCGATCAACACATCGTCTTCGACCGTACACCCATGCACCACAGCCGCATGCCCAATGCTCACGCCATCACCAATGGTCAACCAGGCATCGGGGTCGGCATGCAACACACTTCCATCCTGAATGTTACACCGTGCCCCAATGCGAATAACACCGTTATCGCCACGGATAACGACCATTGGCCATACCGATGAGTCAGCGCCGATGCTGACCGTTCCATGCACATACGCATACGGCGAAATGTATGCGCTTGGATGGATGTCGAGACGGTCGGTAATGTCGGGGAAATGGAATGGTTCGCTCATACACGCTGTCCAGCTTTAGAGAGAGATTATAGCAGTTCTCACAAAACACAGTATGGACGAAGTTGAACACTCCTGAGAATGGCACGCCCTACACGATGATCGAAATACATTTCGGTCTACACGCTGCTGGACACGAGCGCCTTGCGCAATGTGGTAAGCCCAGACAGAGGTCAACATATCCGAGAACTGTATAAATTCAGGCGTCCCAGACTGCTTCTTCATCGCCAGTCTCTGTCGGGCGCTGCGGAAGTCTGCCCGCTGCAAAGTCGTGGATGATAAGCGGAGCAAAGGCATCGAATCCAGCAATGTTAAGCGACCGGGTATCATTGGGATCGGCAACGCTGTAGTGTGTGGCAGTCGTGGCCACGATGATCAGCGCCGCGTTGACGCCGACCGTGTTGCGATAGCGATCCAGCACAACATGCACCGGCTCGCAATTCGCCCACGTCTCGTTATCGGTGATGATCACGACGGCGTCTGCTGGCACACGATTGTCTGTTGCCCACAGCAGCGGCTGGGAAATATCCGTGCCCCCGCCTTCAAGTCTTTCGATGATACTCTGGATGTCGGTGAGACTCATTGATGGCGTGATGGGCAGATTGTCACACCTCGTATCGAACCAGAGCGCATGCCAGTGCGGTTCGGTGCGCGCGGTTACCATTGCCATCACGCCACCAATTTCGCGTGGCGTGATGCCGCCAAGCGATGCAGTCGCGGCACTGTCATCGATCCGAACACATCCACTGCCAGCAGTATTCGGACGTTTGCTGGATCAACCAGCGGGAACGCCGCAGCGAACGCCTCATCGAGCGCCTGCTGGATGGCGGGAATGGGATCCCAGGTCTGCTTCGTCTTCCTGCTCTGCCCGGCCGCATAGGTGCGCGACGCGACCAGAATGTGGAATGGATGGATTCGGGCGCGGCGCAGATGCCCAGCATCGGTCAGGCGCTTTTCCACCAGGCGCGTGGCATCGTTGAGCGGCGCGAGCACGCCCAGGCGCGTCGGCGTCGCCAGATTACGCAGTATCGCTCCCAGCGGCATATGCGGGAGCAATGCCGCCCAAACCTCAGCGTGCTGGAGGAAGCGGGTCGGGACAGCCTCGCGCGGCAGGCGCTCGTCGGTAATCATCTGCGCTGCCAGGGACGCCTGAGACGAATCGAGGCTGCGCAGCCGCTCAAAGGCCCAGATTTTGCGCAGAACCGGATCGGGATGCGATTCCGGACTGATACCGGGCCACCCGTGCGCGATCCAGTACAGCACCGCACTGCGTTGTGGGTCATCCGTGCGGGCATGACTCATGTGCAAGGCACGCCGCAGCGACCAGAATCTGCGGCGCTGATACTTGATCGCGTGGTAGGCAAGGGTCGCCGCTGGCGCGGCGAGGAACCACTGCTGCACTGCGCGCCGCAGCGCGCGCCCCCATCCGCGCATCTGCACCGCGTAGTCAACCAGCGTGAGCAGGTGTGTTCCCGTGCGCGCGACGCACGGCGTCATCTCCACGGCATATGCCCTCGTAGCCTGGTTGCCAACCGCCAGCGTCAACGCCAGAACCATGAGCGCCGGGTTGTTCGATAGCGCGCGTCCCGACTGACTGACCTCAACCACGCGATCAATGACGCGCACGCCGTCTTCCTGGATCAGCGGCGTCAGACGGCATACCGCGTCGAGAGTCAGTGCAGTGCCGCTGGCGTAATACGTATTGTCGATAGTCCCCTGAATCAAATCGCGATTGCGGCACGGATAACGCGGTTGCTCATCGGCGTTCCTCTTCCTCAAAGCCAGCGGCGCACCAGAATAATGCGCCGCTGCGGAGACCAAGAATAGCATAACCAGTGCGTTGGAGGCAGGGTGGGGAGTCGAACCCTGGAGGGATGTCCCCCGTTCCATATGATAACCACCATCTATGGGGCGCGCTGATGCGGACAAGGTCGGCGACAGATACTACCCTGCCCTGATAAATGCACAGGTGGAGAATCTGAACCTCCCAACGCCGCGAGCAGTAACTGTCATCAATGGAGGCTGGCGTGGACAAGGTCAGCAGCGAATATGCGTTCGTTGCAACCAGCTACCTGTACGCACCGAAACATGGTATAAGGAACGTGATCGCTTGTCAAGACCTTCCCCATCACGTTTGTTCCCGTTCCGAATCCTGTCGAGAATTCTAGAGTGATGATGCAATGCCCCGCGACAGCTGGATACAGCGGCACTCCCTGCCAGCCTTCAACCTTCAACCTTCAACGCCATACCTGCGCCGCCGGGGTCAGAAGCGCCGCGCAGTCTGCCATGTTCGGGATCGATGCTGATCACCTGCACCAACCCAAACGACCCATAACTCTGCGGTGCACGAAGAACCGGGTGGCGCGCGCGCACGTCTGCGCAGACATACTCAGGGATGCGATTCTGTACCACAATGCGATCACCCTGACAATCGAAACGCGGCGCCTGTACTGCTTCTTCTGGACTCATTCCGAAATCGATGATATTCACAATCACCTGGAGCACGCCAGTAATGATGCGATTTGCCCCCGGCGCTCCGATGACCAGTACTGGACGATTGCTAGCATATACAATCGTTGGCGACATGCCGGTGATGCGCCCTTTACGCGGCGCTATCGAGTTGCGGTGACCGGGGATCGGGTTGAAATTGATCATCGAGTTGTTGTACATAAACCCAAGCCCTGGCGTGATCACGCCTGATGACGTACCGAGCGAATGGGTCAGCGCTACACAGTTGCCTGCATCGTCTACAACACTGACATGCGTGGTATCGGGAGGACCACCTGGTAGTGCCTCGACCGTGATGGGGCGCCCGGCGTCGATCTGCGCGCGCCACTGTACCGCGCGTTCCTTGCTGGTCAACCACGCCACCGGCACATCATCAAACGCCGGATCGCCAATGTAGCGGTTGCGATCGGCGAACGCGGCTTTCATCGCCATTGCGACAGTGAATAGATAATCGGCGCTGTTGTGACCCAGCGATGGCAGATCATACCCTTCGAGAATATTCAGCGCTTCAATCAGGGTCGGGCCGCCATGCGGCGCCTGCGACGAGACGACAGTATACCCGCGGTACGTTCCGATGGTTGGCAATTCTTCGCGCAGCGTATACTCAGCCAGGTCCTCAGCCGTGACAAACCCATCGTTTGCGGCAATATCCTCGCTCATACGGCGCGCCAGTTCACCGTGGTAAAAATCATCGGGACCGGCTTCCGCCAGGCGGCGCAGGGTCCGGGCATAATCTGGATTGCGCAGGATCATGCCTTCGTCGTAGGGTCGTCCATCGGCTGTCAGGTAGATACGCCGTGCCTCGGCATTCGCCAGAATATAGTCGATCAACGAACACGCTTCCGGGTAGGGGGATCGCATCTTCCAGCGGTTGGCCAGCACACTATCTACCAGAAAGCCTTCCTCTGCAACCTGTATGGCTGGCTCGAGCGCCTGTGCCCAACTGATGCTGCCCCACCGTTCCAGCAATGCCGCTAACCCTTTGACCGTGCCGGGCGTGCAGATTGCCTGGTACCCGGCATCGTTGACCTTGCCGGTGAGAAAATAGCCCCATCCGTCGGGATTCATACCGATGAAACGATCAACCCACATATCAGGACGAACCCGCGAGCCAGCCAGCGCTGGCGCATCCAGCAGGATCGTGCGTGTCGCCGGTTCGCCCGCCAGTCGCACGATAGCTAGGGCGTAGCCGCCTATACCGCACATTTGAGGGTTGACAATCATTTGCACGAAGGCGCAGGTCACGGCGGCATCGATGGCATTGCCGCCCGCCATGAGTACCCTCGCCCCCGCTTCAACAGCCATAGGTTCGGGCGCCACGATCATTCCGGCCATAGGAGTCTCTTTCTTTCATTGTATGAGAATGGGTGTGAGGCAGTATACTATACTTGTTGAGCAGTTAAGACAGGAGAACGCTCCATGACGAGTTTTCGGAGCCTGGCGCCATTCATTCTCGGTCTGGGCATGGGAGCAGCGATCGGTCCGACGGTCTATCGCGCAGTACAGGCGCAGCGTCTGATGCTGTTCGGCATGCGTCAACCGTTATGGCGCTACCCCGCTGATCTCCGCTTGACGGCAGAGGATGTTGTGTTTCCGTCGCAGGATGGCGTCACGTTGCGCGGATGGTTCATTCATCGCGCCAATGATGACGGCACGCCTGCACCAGCAGTAATTTTTGTTCATGGCTGGCCCTGGAATCGCTGCGGGAACCGTGCTGGCGCCACGGTGCTTCCCGATCGCACGGTTGATTTTCTCGAGCCGGCGTCTGCTCTTAGCAACGCCGGGTTTCATGTCTTGCTGTTCGATCTGCGGAACCACGGTCTCAGCGATGCCAGTCCGCCGGTGACCTTCGGCGTCAACGAGGCGCGCGATGTCATTGGCGCGGTGACGATGCTTCGCACACGAAGGGATGTGGACGGAGCGCGCATTGGTCTGATCGGATACTCCATGGGGGCGAATGCCGCGCTGCGCGCCGCTCCCGACTGCGCCCCTATCCGCAGTATCGTCGCGGTGCAACCGACGAGCGCGGAAGTATTTGCACCGAATGCCGCGCGTGACATCCTCGGTCCTGCCGGTCCGATGCTGATCCGGATGGGGGGATTGATCCATCAGGCGTTTGGTGCGCCGCCATTTGCTGCGATTGCGCCTGCTGCCTGGACGCCGCGCTTGCAAGACACCGACGTGCTATACATCCAGGGCGCTGGTGACCGCTGGGGATCGCTCGCCGACGTCGAGGCCATGGCGACGAACACGCCCCGCGCACGTCCGGTGATCGTCGCGCCGTCGAGCGAACGTTACGGCGGCTACCTGTACGTCGTCGAACATTGTGCGGAGATCGTCGCGTTCTTCCGTGAGACGCTGGGTGGGGAGGGCGGTTGAAGGTGCAGGGGTGTAGTGTAGCGCTCCTGACCAGTGACATTCAACCGAAGATCTGAACATAAAGTGCTGGTAACGTCTATTGCTTTACCCTGCCACGGCGTTTAATGCCCAGTCCGTGGAGAAACAAATCCGGCACATCAATCTGGTCGTCTGGGTGTTTGCGACAGACGTCCAATTCGAGCAAAAATTCGAGAAATTCAGCCGGGGTTTTGCGCAGCGGGCGCTGCTTTTCCTGTGGATTGTTGCGCCAGGCCGACCAATCCTGGGCCAGGATCTCTTCCCACTCTTGGTGAGTCATCAGCACTTCGCGTTGCGACAATCGTCTGGTTAGTGCTTCTAACCAGGGCATCTCACGGCTCTTGAGCAACCGTACATACTCATCCGAAACCTGATCCAGCGCGTGGCGCAACGAGGTGGGATGTAACAGGTGCTGCTCGCCAGCCCGCGCCGCATCCAATTCCTGGGCAGCTGCATAGCCCCACAGGCTGACCAGATTGCGCGTCGTAATGTGCCTCCGCCCAGAGCATCGGCAAACCACAGTGCCACACGGATGCGGGCAAAAATATCGGATGAAAGCAAGGTACGCTCGACCTGCTGCTGGCGGACAAGATCTTCCAACGCATGGAGCGCTGCCTGCCGCGCCTGGTCAAAATGACGTATGGGAGCACTGTTTATCGAATCACTCAATCCACATCTGCTGCACCGTTTGTTGGTACACACGTTCGGCTTCTGTGAGCCAGTTCTGCGCCTGCTGCCATGTGAGGTCGCCCGGCGCGCGGTAGCGCATGGTTTCTTTCCAACCGGCAGGCAGGGTAGCGTAGGCGATGTCCGGCAGCAGATCGGGGATGTAACGCGCCGTGTGCGGACTGTCGCCGGTTGCCAGCGCCGCAACCCAGGCATTGAGCGCGCTCAGGTCTTGCCCCTGCAATGAAGCGCCGCTAACCTGCAACAGCGTTTTAAGCACACACTCGACGACATAGCCGACGTGATAGCCAGCGCCGTCGTAGCGGGCAGCGTCCAGCAACGCTTGCGCATTGTCCGGGCGTTTGCGCGCCGCTTCGGAATAATCATCGCCGTTGGGTTAACACAAGCGAGACATAGCACCTCTTGCGAAAATTCTACTGCTACCAGACCATCTGCGAACGTGACACTGGGGGAACAGGGACGCGGATGGCAATAAAATACCCGGCAGCATGCCGGGCATTCATTATGAAATGAAGTATTGTTGCTGGCTCCCCGACCAGGATTCGAACCTGGAACCTACTGATTAACAGTCAGCCGCTCTACCGTTGAGCTATCGGGGATCATCGATTCCGGTATGAGATTATACACGCGCCCTGTCAGTCTGTCAAACTTGACTCGCACGTTTGCTGTGTGCTACGATGCCTTATGTTCTGAATCCGTTTATCGCCCGTCACCTTCTGAAGAAGAGGTGTCCACTTGACAATCCAAGATACCACCACTGGCATACCCCCGATGATCGGACGCTGCCTGACGATCCCGCAATGGCTCGACTATGTTGCCCGCTATCAGTTCAGGCAGTTGACGCCATCGAAAGTGGTACTCCACCACACCTGGCGCCCGACGGTGCAACAGTGGCGCGGGCTTGCGTCTATGCAGGGCATGCAGCGCTATTACGCTGGCAAGGGATGGACGTCGGCACCCCACATTTATGTTGCTCCCGACGGGATCTGGCTGTTTACACCGATGAAAGACATCGGCATCCATGCCGGTCCCGGCAATGGCAGCCTGAAAGCAGGATGGTACTCGATCGGCGTCGAAATGGTCGGCGACTACGACCGCGAGCGACCGTCCGGTGCGGTATGGGAAGGAACAAAAGCGGTACTCGGCGGGTTATCGCGTCGCCTCGGCATTCCGCCCGCGACCCTGATTGCTTTCCATCGTGATTATAGCAAGAAGAGTTGTCCGGGATGGGCAGTCACCAAAGAATGGGTGATCGGCGAGATCAGCGCCTGGCTAAACAATGTCGCGCCGCCGCCGCCGCCGCCACCCGGTCCGATCGGTCCAATCCCGCCTGAGGTCGAAGAACTTGCCGAGGCGTTGCTTGACCAGAGTTATGCCCGCCGCGGCGAGGGGTACAACAGCAGTTGGGCGTTTCATCAGTTTGCGGTTGAGAACAACCTGGGCTTTCCAACCGCGAAAAGTCAGCGATTGACGCATGGCGGGAAGACGTACAATTACCAACCATTCGCGCGAGATACGCTCTTTTGTGAGGTGCCGAACTGGGGTGAGGTGCAGCGACTCTCACACCTGCTTGCCGGTTCCATTCCGCCTCCCGGAACCCTTGGGCGCGCATTGCTCGATGCCACCTACGCTACTGGCGGCTCGGCATTTCGCCCCGATTGGGCATTTCACCAGTATGCGATTGCCAGTCAAACGCTGGGGCCGCCTCTGGAACCGGCGAAGACGCTGATTGTTGATGGCATTTCCTACAGTTACCAGGTCTTTGCCACCGATACGATTTTCAATCGGGGCACAGACTGGAAGAATATCCAGCGCCTGAGCGCCCTTGCCAATACGACTGACCCGGCGCAGGCAAAAGTGCGCGACGCGCTGCTCAACGCAACCTATGCCGCCGCAGGACAGCAGTACCGTCCCGATTGGGCGTTCCATCAGCTGGCGCGCACATGGAACCTGGGCGCACCGCTCGGCAAAACCGATCCGATCACGGTTGGCGGCAAACAGTACAACTTTCAAGTGTACGCCACCGATACGCTCTACAACATCGTGCCGAACTGGAGCGACGTGAAACGTCTTAGCGCCATTTTCAGTCCGCAACAGACACTGCTTGTTGCACCGACGCCGGTCACAGCGCTCCTTCCGTCCGGTGCAGTTCTTGCGCCTGAGTGGGACACATTCTACATCCGGCGGTTTACAGTCGCCGGACGCGCGCCGAGCGCCTATGGCAGTCGCAGCGGCTCGAAGATCCGCCTGATCGTGCTGCACGGTGATGAAGGACCGGCGCTCCGGTCGCTCGAACAGATGGCGATGCCCGGCGCAGCGTCGATGACGCACTACTACGTCGCTGCCGACGGCGCGATCTATCAGTTGCTCGATGATGAGTTTGCCGCATTTCACAGCGGCATAGCGTACTGGAATGGCGCGCGCCGCAACATCAATCGCAGCAGCATAGGCATTGCTCTCGAGCGCCCGAACCATGGGTATACCGACGCATCACGCTGCGCTCTGGCGTGGCTGATCGCCCGTCTACGCGCGCAGTACGACATCCCGCCTTCCGGCGTTGTTCGCTGGGGAGATATGTCGCCGTCCGCAGCGAACGATCTCGCCGATCTTCCCAGGGAATGGTATCGGGGGGAGGTTGAAGGTTGCAGGTTGAAGGTTGCAGGTTGAAGGTTGAAAAGGCGGAAAGAAGGAGCAGCCCTGTGCCTGTTGATTTCAACAAACTCACCCTGATGCCAGTCAGCGAATGTGTCATTGCCGAAGAGACGGCGTCGCTCTGGCACGTATACCATCTCTTGCCGCCCCGACGCGAGGACCGCCTGTACCGCTTTGTGATCGTGCCGCTTGCTGATGGAACCTGCATCGTCGCCCGCTGGATCGAAGTCGAAGAGATCGTCCATCGGCTGCTGCGCTACGATGATGTTCGCGATTGGACACTCGTCGATCTGGCGAACTATACACCGCCGCCCGACTATGTCGAGCCGGACGACCATATTGCCGCTAAACTGGCGACCCTTTCGCTTGCGAACCTGATCCAGTGCCTGAAGCCTGCGCTCGCTTTGGATCGCCGGGCGCACACCACCCACCAGGCGCGCACTGCACGCGACGATCATCCTGGCAGGCGCGTTGTTGTGCTGGACAACGGTGCAATCTACGGTGTTATCTTTGAGGAACTGCTTACAGCTGGCGAGGTCGCCTCCGACCCGTTTCACTCCACAGTGACGTCGGCAATGCCGGAAATCGTCGCGGATGCCAGTGATCACAACACGGTTTTCACATCCGACATGGGCGACGTATTGCCGGATGTGCCGATACCCGACGACAGCTCAGACGAACTGACCGACAGTTCAACCGGCGATATATCTACCAGTGCGCTTCGTATGAGTCAGTTCACCGTATCGCCCGACGCGGGCGCCGATGTCGAGTGCACGCCGGTGTCGTCGCTGCTGAACGAAGTCGCAGCAACGCAGGATGACCGGGTCTTCAATCTCTGGATCGAACAGCGGCTCGTACAGGAAGCGGAGATTGTCGGCGGCGGCAAGACCCTGACGCGCATCGTGCCGCCCAACGAAGCGCTGAGCGTCGGCGGTATGTACACCGTCAACGTGAATGTCGCAGCGCCGCTTGCCAGCGCCCGCGTGCGCTCAGGGGGCGTCAAGCAGGCGGAAGAGATGACAACCGCAACACAGATCGAAATAGATGTGCGTCTGGTCGCCGATGGCGGATTCTTCAAAGTGTACGGCATTCCGCAGCAAAAGATTATCTTCCCGCGCGGCGGCGTCTCAAAGAACTTCGCCAGTTTCACGATCGAACCACTTAGGCAGGGAGTTGGCGAGATCACTGCAATCCTTTCACTCAATCAAAAGCCATTTCAGAAGATCGTTGCGCAGGTGGCAATTGGCGACACAGCACTGGCAGCATTGCCCGCCGAACCGGTGCGCGCCAGCGGGTTGACTCTCGCAGCTGCTGCAACGACGATGAGCAGTCCTCTCGCCTATCCCCCGGAGACCGATGCCAGTCTGGTTATTATTCGCGAGACTACCGGATATACCTTCCTCCTTTTGCTGGGAAGCGGGTACACCGTTGCGCGCCTGAACCTGGCAGAAAAAGAGATCGTCGATGCAATCCGCCGGGCGCGCGTCGGTTTTCTCGACAAAATTGTCAAAAAACTCGATCCATCGCGCAACGTCTATGCCTATCAACTCAAAGATACGACGATCCCGGAGGCGATCCATCAAGAAGCGCTGCGCGATCTGCGGCAGATCGGCGACCTGCTGTTCCGCGCGCTGTTCTTCGCTCCCGGCAGCGGCGACCAGGGACGCGAGATGGGGCATTTGTTGCGTGCCACCACTGCCGAGCGCGAACTGCGCATCAACGTGATCGCTGAACGTTTTGCCTTTCCCTGGTCGCTGATCTACGCCCTGCCCTTCAAACCGACCGATCCGGTCGATCCGAACGGCTTCTGGGGGTATCGCCACATTATCGAGTACACACCGCAATTCAGCGCCAGGCAACCAACCGCCTTCGCCCCTGAAATCAGGGCAGGAGACCGGCTCCATTTTGGTTTCGTCTTCGATCAAACGATCGACGCGCAGTTCGATGCGCCAATTGTTGGCAAACAACGCCAGATCCTGCCCGGCATTAGCGGGGTGACCGTCGCCGAATACGATACCCGTGATAAGTTCCTCGATCTCTTGAGCCGTTCCCAGGGCGTGCCCCACATTATCTATTTCTATGGGCATGCGGTCAGTCGTTCACCAGGAGAGAAGGATGCAGCCACTGGCATCGAGTATGGGTTGGGCGACTCCTACCTGAGCATTAATGGCGAAGCGGTGACGCTCGACGAAATGAACCTGTACGCCGGACTTGACCTCGACCGGTTCGACAGCGCGCCGCTGGTGATCCTCAACGCCTGTGAGAGCGCCGAATTATCGCCAGAACTGTACAATGGTCTCGTTCCCTACCTGATCGGGCGCGGAGCGCGTGGAGTCATTGGCACGGAGGTGTTGATGCCCGCCTACTTTGCCGCCGAGTTCGCGCCTGCTCTCCTGCGCCGGTTTGCCGCCGGCAACATGCGCCTCGGCGATCTGCTACGCGACATGCGACGCGAGTATTTGCGCGAGAAACGGAATGTGTTGCCGTTGATCTACGCCCTGTACAGCAATGCAGAATTGATCGTCACACGTAGCAGGTGACCGGCGATGAAAACCGATCTCGAACTTCCCCGCCTCACCAGCGCAGATCTTGCCGAGCGTTTTGGCAATGATGAGGCCGCGTTGCGACGATACCGGATGCTCGTGGCACTACTGCGCGAAAGACGTTCACCAGGAGAAGTAGCGCGCACCTTCGGTGTCAGCCGTGAAAGCCTGCGCCGGTTGCGCGAAGCGTTCCGACGTGGCGGTCTGGCTGCGCTGAAGAGTCGCAGGCGCGGCGGGGGACATCTCGTGCGCGGTAGTCCGCTGGCGCGTGCCCTGCGCCAGGAACTCGCTGCTGAGCCGGGGTTGCCCGCGAATGTGCTCTGGAAGAGGGTGCAGGCACGATTACGCGACGAAGGAATCGTTGATGTTCCGCGCAGTACCTTTTATCGACTGCTGGCGCGCCTGCGCGACGAAGAGAGCGGCACAGGATTGAGCAGTGCTACTGTGCGTCTGGTGCGCGAGGCGCTTAGTGCGCTTCTCGAAGACCCGCCACTCACGCTAGGACGCAGTGACCTGGCGAAGTTGCTGCTGGCGGACGAGACTGATGTGCAACAACGTGGGCGCCGCTTACAAACTGCATTGCGGGCAGCGATCGAACAATTACGCCCATCAGACGATGCCGGTCCGATTCTGAACGACCCGCGCTGGCGGCACTACCTGATCATCGCTGGCGAATACGAAGCAGGAGAAACGCGCACCGATCTCCAGGAGATGCTGGCACTGAGCGCCAGCACCTATAGTCGCGCGAAACGTGAGGCATTGGAACGATTGTCTGCACTGTTACCTTCTGCAATCGAAGCGTTACCGCCGCCTGCACCGCCGGTTCACCTCTATACCCCTCCTTCCGTCTCGGTTCCCGGTTACGAAGACGAGATCAACCTGTACATGTCCTCGTTAAGACGCGACGGCCTGGCGCTCATCTGGGGCGATCCGGACCAGGCGTTCAACCTGGCTGCTAAGCTTGCAGCGCATTTGCAGAGCCGGGGGCAGAAGGTTATCTGGCACGCAGCCGCACCGCCTGACACTGAACCACGACCGGGACTGCGTTTGTTGCAAACCCTCGCCGCTGCGCTTGCGGCGGAAGGCGACGATGAACTGTGGCGATACCTGGCAGCGCCGGACGCAACCCCGCTTGTCTGGCATCTTGACGTGCTTGCAAATACGATTGGTGGGCGACGCTGGGTGGTTGTCGTGGCGAACACACACTGGCTGACCGATAGCGACGCCATTCAGACGCTCGATGTATTGACGACGGCATATGAACAGCGCGAGATCCGCCTGACGCTCGCCGGGCGCGATCTGCCGCTCTGGGCAGATACGGAGCGCTGGCCTCCATTGCCGGGGTCAACCGATCAGGCAGCTGTCAGGGAATTTCTTCAGCGCCTGGCGCGGCGCTCATCGACAGCTAGTGCGTTACCCCTTTCCGATGTGGTGCGCGAACGCACGATGCAGGTGCTGGAAGCATTGCCGGTTGATCAGGTCGCCTTTCTCTCGCCCGACGAACGCGACCGCCTGATTGCAGCGCTTGTTCCGATTGAGCAGTTGCTGGCAACACTCCGTGGCGTAGCCGATCAGATACCGCCGTGACAGGCAGCGGGAGTGCATATCCTGCCAGTGTGCAGCGCACATCGACGGAATAATATTGAGTGCGACGCTCGCCTGCGCGAACTGGCGTTATGGGTTTCGTTCGGTGCACAAATGAGGTTCACGATGGACATCGCAACACTGGCTAAGGATGTGACGCTGTTTCTGACCCCCTTCCTGCCGTATCTGCTCAAAGCCGGCGAGAAGGCGGTGGAGGAAGCTGGCACGAAACTGGGTGGTGAGGCTTGAGAGCGTGCCAGGAGTCTGTGGAATCGACTGCGCCCGCAGATCGAGGCGAAACCGACCGCACAGGAAGCCGTGACCGACGCAGCGGCGGCGCCGCAGGACGAGGACGCTCAGGCTGCTTTGCGCCTGCAACTGCGCAAACTGCTGGCAGAGGACAAGGATCTGGCGCGGGAGATCGGGCAGCAGTGGGCTGCGGCGCAGGCGGCAGGGGTGACGATCACCGCGTCCGGCGAGCGCTCCGTGGCGGCGCAGACCATCACCGGCAGCGCGGTTGTCACCGGCGACCGCAACACCGTGCAGAGCGGCAAGTATAACGTCAAAATTGATAAGGCCTCGGGACTGGCGATTGGTGATAATGCGCGGATTGACCGCGCTGGTGATGATACAGAGTAACGCTTTGGTGGGAGCTTGCCTGTGACCGATGCTATCGGGTTCGCGATAGTCCGGCGCGCCGGAGAACGCTCGTGACAATTAAAGCAGCCCATCAGTTGTTTGTGCGACTCTGTCACACATTGCCGGTCTAAATCCCTCTTCCTGGGCGAGGGAAGTCAGTAGACCGAAGCCTGGGATCGCGGGCCTCTGACTCGACCAGAGGGTAGAACCTGGGTGCGCGGGCCTGGGTGCGCGGACCTGGGTGCGCGGGCCTCTGGCCCGCATTCGCAGCAATATGGTCTGCGCGTGTATCTGCTGGCAATCACACCAAGAGGTGAGCCATTGTTTGAGCGCTTCTTACTGGCAGGGAGCCGTCAGGTATATAATGCATTGAGCGAATGGGATCGGCATCAGGCTGACGACAGCAGAGAATGTGCATACCCTTGACCCATCACCAGGTGCATCATGCTCGACGACTTTCTCGCCAACCTCGCTGTCAACCTGGCCCACGAGCTGCTACGGGCCGGCGCCGACCGGCTGCGCACCCTGGCTTTTGGCGACGCCGAAGAACGCAGCCTGCACCACTGCTACCAGGCCGGCTTTCAAGCGATGCTGGATACTGTCTGCGCGAGCCTGGACCGCGACCATCAGGCATTGGTCGAGACCATCCTGCGCCAGTTCGTCACCGCCCCCGGCGTGGCTCAGACGCTGCTGGATGTGGCCCTGGCTGGCGCGGACCTGCCCGACCTGCCTGCCCTGCGTGCCGCCTTCGACGCCCTGGACTTCGACCGCGCCACTCTGCCGATTGATTTCGACCGGGCGCTGACCGCTTTCCATCGCAGCCTGAGCGAGACCCTGGTGGCCGAGGCCACCCGTCCGAATAGCCCTCTCTTCAACCGAGTCAACCTGGGCCGGATGCTGACCATCCAGGCCCTATTGCAGCAACAGGGTTTTACGCTTGAAACCATCGTGCAGCGGTTGCAGCGCCTGGAAACCCAGGCGGGCGCCATCGTCTACAACGTGATCATTGCCGAAGCCACCGGTGTCGCCATCGGTGACGGGGCGCGGGTAGAGCACACTCTCCCCGCCGACGTGCGCGCTACCCTGGACGACGTGCTGCGCCGACTTACCAAGCCAAAGCCTCTGAAAGCGATACCACCTTCAATCTCACCACCTAGAACTGAAGTGTTTGTAGGACGAGAGCGGGAGAAAAATGAGTTTCAACGTGCCTTGAAGGGCGTACTCGGCGTCACAAGCGAGACGGACTGGGCCCAGGTATTCTTCATCTGTGGCGAAGGTGGGATGGGGAAAAGCACACTATTGGGTGAGTATGCGCAAATATGTGAAGCACACCAAGAACAGCTGTTCTGGCTATATGTGGATTGGGATCTTACCGGTATTAATTCCCAAAGTGGGACTGTCAAGATGATGCAGTTAATGAAAGATTGGTTGCAGGGAAAATATCAACTCGATTTTCCCTGTTTCCGTGATGTCGAGACTACGCGATCTACGATCTTGGAAAGAGTTAATGCACTACGATCTGATTTCAGAGGTGATTCCCAGGAGCAATTTGAACACTACTTGAGGGCTAACTTGTCAGAGTCAGACTACTCCTTCTATGATCCGCGAGAACGTCAGATAAAGTATTCTGAGGCATTTGTTTCTGATCTTTGTCAAATTGCCCGTAATCGTCCGATTATCTTAATGTTCGACACCTACGAAGCTGTTTGGCACTTTGCCGGTGATTGGATAAGAGGCGGACTATATCGCTATTGTCTGGGGAATCCAGAGGTAGGACGCAGGTTCATTTTCGTTATCGCGGGAAGAATTCCTGAAGAGGAAGAAATCCGACATCGGGACTGTGTGCGCTCGTATGCCCGCCCACTTGCTTACTATAGCAAAACGCTGGACAAATTTACAGAGAATGATATTAACGACTTTCTATCGAAGGAGGTACCTAACCAGCCGATAGCTCCTCCTCTGGTGTCGCGAATTCTTTTCGTTACAAGAGGCATTCCTCTCGCAGTAAGAGGAATTGCCGAGCTCATCAGAGATAAACATGATATCATGCAAATCTTTGGAGACATTAAAGAACCTCTCGCAGAACGCCATGTACTACCTTTGGTAACTCAACGCTTTCTCAAATACTGCCTGGAACGGCAAAAAGACTGGGACAGGGACTGTATCTACACATTCGCTATTATCCGTCAAAGCGTGATAACTGAGAGTAGTACAGGTATTTCGGCACGGCGTCACAAATTTCTACGGGATATCTGGTTCAAAGCTAAATTAATCAACAGTAGTGATGATTTCTATGATACTAGAGAGTATCTTAGACGACAGTATTCTTTTCTCCTCACTAGTGGCGAAATGCACTCGGATGTACGATTCTTTTTGCGGAAGGCGCTTCATCAAGCTGCCATCCAACAAGGAAGGCTGATAGAGCTAAATGAAGCTGCCAAAGACATCTGCGAGACGAGGCTTAGCGAACGGGAAGGAGAACTCAAAGCTCAATACGGTCATGATAGATCAGAGAGGGAAAAGTACAGGGACGTGCAGTGGCAGGAATGGCTTTTGGACTGGGTAAATCATTGTCTGTGGCTACGGAGGTACGATGATGTAACCAAGAGAATCGTCAATGAATATGTAATGGCAATGCGGTATGGAAGTGAAGGATTTCATAGAAGATTGTTAAGCTTCGTTAAAGAAGACGAGCTTTTTTATAATTCTTTGCCACCACGCAATAAAGAACTTATAGAAAAGCTTTCCAACTTGTCAGAGTGGTCTGGAGAGGCGAGTTTAGAAGCAGCGAAGGAGCAAATTTTAGAATTTTTGGAAGGAAAACAGCGTATACTTGCCTATCTTACCACTGCTGAAGCAGCTATCAAGAAGGGGGCATTTGAGCCGGCACGAAGACAAATAGACGAAGCCGTACAGTTGTATACGAAGTTGTATACGCGAGAAGGGCAAAAAGACCAAACGGTTGAAAAGGAAATAGGAAATGCTCTTTTTCTTCTAGGGCAACGACTTTCCTCTTCATCGAGAAAACGACAAATTCAGCAAGATAGCCTGAGTGTTTTGAAAGAAGCGCTGAATTGGTTACCAGATAGCGCGAACATTCGCTGTGCCATTGGTAATACTCTTCTCAATCTTTTGAGACCGGAAGAGGCTAAATTGTATTTTAAAAGAGCTCTGGAAATCTCCAAGGGAACAAGCAAAGAGGCGATTCGAGGACTGGAGAGAGTAGATCATTACGTAAATACCGCACTCTTTCACCCAAGAAAGCAGGCACGTATTCTTACAGTGGAAGGAAGTGTGTTAAGCTCGAGAGGGGAATTCGAAGAAGCGGAACAGTTGTTTAAAGCGGCGATAAGATCGGATCGTTCATACATCCCTGCGTATGTGAAACTCAGTCTGCTCTTATTAAGAGCCCAGGGTAATCCAGAGAAAGCATTGGAGATATTGAGTGAGATAGAAGTCGATAAAATTTCTGAAACCTACCTAAAAGCTACGGTGTACGACGCATATGGAGCCACATATCTTGTGCTAGAGCAATCCGACAAGGCTATTGAGGCTTATAAACAGGCTACAGACCTATCACCAGAATATATCAATCCCTGGAACGGTTTGGGAAAAACTTACATCCGGTTGGGGAAAGCGAGAGAGGCAATAGAGGCGTTCACGCAAGCTTTGGAAGTGAGGAAAAGGAATAGAAGCCTAAGAGCATCTCTATTCTGGATACGCAACGGGCTTGGTATGGCATACTTGTTGAATGATCAACCGAATGGAGCAGCAGATTCTTTTCTGCTTGCTGAATCGTTATGCAGAAGATGCCTAGGAAAGGAGACCCTTCAGTACTATACATTGGCAAATTTGGGAGTTGCACTTTTCGGCCAGCACAAATATGAAGAATCTTTAGAGGAATTCAAGCGCTTTGCCAAAATATGCCAACCACGCGGACTCGTACAGGAATTGCTTGCTGATGTTCAATTGATCGGCAGGTGTGCCGGAATACGGGGTTGGCACCAGATAACTGCATTTCTTACCTCTCTGTTACAATGAGTGGCCCGGCCTGGACTCGAACCAGGGACCTCTATCGAGACATCACCCCCATATGGGGCGAGAGGATGCCTCTGCCTTATCAGGGCAGCGCTCTACCCCTGAGCTACCGGGCCAAGGCATCCTTAATTATAAGGCTTTACCCTATCTTTGCCAAGGAAGGGGGTTTTATTCCGTCCCCGCTACTAGCAGGCGCGTGCTCCTCTGAAGCAATGCCGCTATCTACAGCCTGGTCCTCTCCTGCGATGGCTGCCTGCTGGCTTGCAGGGACGGGGGCGATCAGGTATGGATTTTCGATTAAAGCGGTCGCCAGAAAGGTTGAGTGATTGTATCCTTCCCAGTATGCGGCTTACCCTGTCAACTTTCGCGAGCACGTGCTTGCGGTCGTAGATGGCGGAATGGAGCCGGCCAATGGCGGCTTGTACGTTCTGCGTCAGCAAACCGACCATCAAGCCATGGATATCCTGCCGTGCGGTCGGGCTGCCGTTGGTTGGCGGTGCTGATCCTGGCCATCCTACCGGTATCTCCAACGCCCTGCTTGCCAACCGTCGGTTAGCAGCAGCCCGATGCGACCCTCACCGACATCGGGCCACATGGAACGGGAGCCGCGCACCCGTGAGCCTCTGAGTGCTCGCACTAGCCATCCATCGCACGGTTCTAAAGACTCTGCATGCATTTGAGCAGAACACGGAGGCGCAAGCGGCCTTTTGCGCCCAACTGGGGCGGCACCGCAGCAAGGATGCGGCGGTGATTGACGAGTGTGGCAGGCAATATCGATCTGACTCGACGCCCTGCCCACGTCCCGCACGTGGTCTGTGCCGTTGGTTCCGCGCCGTGCCACGCGCCGCCCAGCACAACCTTGATTGCGCCGCTGAGTCTGCACGGGACCTGGTCATCGGTGATGCTGGAAGGTGCCACTGATCGCCTAGCGTTTGCAACCTCCATCGAGCACGTCCTGGTGCCGAGCCTGCGCCTTGAGCAAACCGTGCTCATGGACAACCCGAGCGCCCATCACAGCAAGCAGGTGGAGCACCTGATCACGGTCCGCGGCTGCGAGCTCCGCTTTCTACCGGACTTCTCGCCGATTGAACCAGCGTGCGCCAAGAGTGGCTGGCACAAAGTCGGAGCGTGCAGCGTCTACGAGGTCGTGAGCGCCTCGTTGCCCGGCATTATCCCCGCTGACGCACGCAGCTTTTTGTGGCTTCCGGTGTGCCTGGCATCGAAATCAACCTTTACGAGAAACGCTATAGAGGACCCACAGGCGGCCCTGGACGACGGCGACTGGCAGCGGCATCGCATCGCCCTGGCCGGTCTGGCCCGCAGCGCCGAGGCGATGCCTGCCCGCTTCAACCGCAGCGCCGCCGATCTGGAGCCGCTGCTACTGCGGGCCACTCGGGACTTGAACAGTTTCAACGCCCGGCGCTTTGCCATTACCGCTCTCTCCTACCTGCGGGTGATCACGCCAGAAGTGCTGACAGCGCTGCTGCGGCTGGTCGGCGACACGCAAGAGGTGCAAGACGACGCTCTGGCGGCAGCGGGGCGCTTCAACCGGTTGCATCCCTCGTTGGGCCAGGCGCTGCCGCAGGAACTCGTTACTGCCCTGACCGATCCCAGCGCGCTGCGGGCGCGGGCGGCTATTCGCCTGCTGGAGGCGCTGGGCACGTCACCGGTGGCCCAGTCCGCACCCGGCCTGCGCCGGCAGATCGTCGCAGCGCTGGCTGCCGCGCTGCAAGACTCCAACGGTCGCCGGTATGTGTGGGTCTCGGCGGAAAAATCGGACGGCACGCTCGACCAGGACCTTTACCGGGCACTGCTGCGGGTGGCGGGGTTCTGAGCGCGGCAACAATCGCGGATGCGCGGTTCACATTGCCATTCCCATGTGCGTTCGCCCCTCATCCCCCTAACCCCCTTCTCCCACAAGGGGAGAAGGGGGAGTCTGGGCGTCCTGATGGCCGAAACAGGAGATGGCGCGCAGGGGCTTGCCAGAACATCTACCTCTGTGAGGGCTGACCGGGGGTTCACCCCGACAGCACGCGCCAGCCCGCGCAAGCGGGCTTCGCCCTGGAAGCCGGAATAGAACACGGATCGGCACGGATACGACGGATCAGCGCGGATGTTGATGAGTTTTGTCTGGAATAGTCTGGGCCTGCCGTGGCGCGCGAGGCGCCTGCTTCGCCTTGGAAGCTGGAATAGAACACGGATTCGGTACGGATCGGACGGATCAGCGCGGATGTTGATGAGTTTTGTCTGGAATAGTCTGGACCTGCCGTGTCACGAGGCACCCGCTTCCGGCGACGGGTGCAGCCACGTCCAACAGACCTTATGAGCACAGCGCTCCCTATCTCCGCGCCTCCGCGTGAGCCGGTCCAATGCACGCGGAGATGTGAAGGACGCGGAGCGTAGACCGAAATGATGGTCTTTGAGTCATTATTCCGCTCTAGCCCGCGCAGGCGGGCTTTGCCTTGCATAGCCAAGGTCTTCAGCCCGACGGCACGAGACGCATACCGGATGATATTCTCAATCTCCATCAGCCCCACAGCACGCGCCAGCCCGCGCAGGCAGGCTTTGCCCTGGAAGCTGGAATAGAACACGGATCGGCACGGATACGACGGATCAGCGCGGATGTTATGGTGTGTTCAACCCTGTCCAACAAGACCAATCTTTGTGAGAGGGATGCGGATCACTGGAACAACCCATCCACCGCTGCGACAAGCTGGCGCAGATTACTGACGTGGTGCACTGCATCGCACATCGGACCGTAGATGTGCATATGGTTATCGTCGCGTCCCCAGCGGTAGGGTGGCTCCGGGTTGAACCACACCACACGGTGCGCGCGCCGTTTGATGATCTCAAATGCGCGTGGGTTTGGCGGCGACAGGTGATCATCCCCATCACCAAGGAAGATCACGGTTGTGCGGCGGTCTACCGCGTCGAGGTGATCCCGGATGAAGGTTGCCAGACATTCGCTCAGGTTTGTCTGCCACGGACCGCCCTGCACCCGCTCTGGCACGACGCGGATTGCCTCTTCGGGTCGCAACCGCTGGAAGTCAGCCTGCACATCGGCAATAGTGCGATAGTACACAAACGGTCGGGTGCGACTGATCTGATCCTGGAGCGCGTAGACCAGCATGAGCATAAAGCCGGTAACAGCGCGCATCGAGCCGGACACATCGCAGATGACGGTAATGCGTGGCTTCAAATGTCTACGACGGTGACGGATGTCGAGCGGGACGCCGCTGTAACGCAGGTTGGCGCGAATCGTGCTTTTGGCATCGAGTGCACCTTTGCTGGCGCGTTTCTGCCGGAGCGCGACGCGGGTGCGCAACTGCGCCGCCAGGCGATTGATAACAGCGCGCATATCATCATCGTTCTGGTGCTGCAACTCCTCGAACGGACGGTCCTGGAGGTCTTCGATAGGGCGACGGCGTCGCTCCTCAGATTCGTACTGTTGCAACCCGTTGCCGACCTCCTTGCCGATCTGCTGCGCCAGCGCCGCGCGGTTTTCGCGCGCTTCCTGCTCCAGTTGCCGCAATGCCGCCTCGCTGACCCCCGCCTGACGCAGACGTTCGAGCAATTCCTGGAGCAACTGCTCCAGACGGTCGAAGTGCAACTCGCGTAGCGCACGGCGTGTCGCCCACGGCTGAAAGCCAGTGACCATCTGCATCGCAGTAGTGTTCGCACTGAGGAACTGGCGCATCTGGCTGCCGCTCATGCCCTGTCCAGTCATCATCATCTCGAACAGGCGGCGGAGTTGCTCTGGCGTCAACGACGCTAGCATCTGCTGGAGCGTGCGCTCCAGTTGTTCGCGCTCTTCGGGCGACATCCCACTACCGGGTTGGTGGAGCGGCGGCGGCATGTCAAGCCCGAAGAAACGCGGGAAGAGTTCATCGAACGTTGGCAGGTCGCGTGGCTCTTTCACCAGCGACGCGCGTAATGCTGAACGAAAGAACTGTTTATCAGCGACGCCAGTTATTTCGATGCAACGCATGGCATCGATGCTTTCGGCGAGCGAGATGCGCACACCCCTGGCGCGTAGCGCGTGGATAAAATCAACCACTCGTTGATCCATCCCTTTCCTCCCCTAGTTGCCGCGGAAGCGGCTACTCTCGTCGTCGCGGCGCAACCGCCCAAATTCATCCCGCTCGCGACGCATCCGATCACCCTCATCACGAACCATTGCGCGGCGCGCGCGCTGCAGATCGCCCTCAAATTTCAGCAGCACATTCAAGGTATTCTCGATCGTCGCCCGGTCGAGATGGCGCGCGTTGAGTTCGAGCAGCGCGCGCGCCCAATCGATCGTCTCTGAGACGCTAGGGTGCTTCTTCAGATCCATACTGCGCAACCGCTGCACCAGTTCAACTGCCTGCTGCGCCAGTTTAGGCGGCAGCCCTGGAACCTTCAGATTGATGATCTGCAACTCCTGGTCTGCGGTAGGATAATCAATGTGAAGATAGAGGCAGCGCCGCTTGAGCGCCTCAGACAGCTCGCGGGTATTGTTGCTGGTGAGCAGAACCATCGGTTGGTGGCGGGCACGGATGGTACCAAGTTCAGGCACGCTGACCTGAAAATCGCTCAGCACTTCGAGCAAGAACGCCTCAAACTCAGCGTCGGCGCGGTCGATCTCATCGATCAGTAGGGTCACGGGGCGCTCGCTGGTGATCGCTTTCAGCAGCGGGCGCGGCAGCATAAAACGGCTGGAGAAGAACACATCCTCTTCGGCTGCCAGTCGGTCGGCAGCCTCAGCGAGGGTCGTGACACCTGCCAGCAGATCGTTAAGTTTATCGCGCAGCAACTGCGTGTAGAGAAGTTGCTTCGCGTATTCCCATTCATAGAGCGCCTTGGTTTCGTCAAGACCCTCGTAGCACTGAAGACGGATCAGGTCACGCCCGGTCGCCGTTGCCCAGACCTTTGCGAGTTCGGTTTTACCCACCCCGGCCGGACCTTCGGCGAGGATTGGCTTACCAAGTTTTTCCGCCAGAAACACGGTGGTGGCGATTTCATCGGAAGGAATGTAGCGTTGCGCGCTCAGCGCCGCTTTGACATCGCTAATCGTGTTGAACACTGCCGATAGCCTTTCTACTCCGGTTGTGTGCCGTAGACGGTGTGCTCCATGCGAACCATGCTGTCCGTCAGTTCGATCAGAACGCCGTGGAAACGGCGCTGATCACGACCCGGATTGATGCACCAGGTTGTGCCAATCCGGGTTGCATACGCCCCGCTCAGCGCTGGCGCTTCGTGAATGTGCCCGTGCAGGGTGAGCGGCGGTTGGTAGTGTTCGATGAAGGTGCGCAGTGCCCGACTGCCGACGTGTCGCCCGTTCGGCATCAGGTCGAGCGGCGTATCGACTGGCGGGGTATGACAGACATACACCGTTCGTCGTGGGTCGCTGCGCCCGGCAAGTGCAGCTAGATCGTCTGCAATTGAGGGCAACCCTTCGAACTCATGGCGTTGGAGCGGTCGAATGACGCTGCCACGACTGACAAAGGCATGATCAAAACTGAACGCCAGCAGTGATCCCTCGTCACGGCGCTCAAAATCCTTAATGCTGAACGGCGTCGGCGGCACGCAGGCGTACCCGGCGATCCAGAGATCGTCGTTCAACCGGTAGACACGCTCGTGGAGAGGGTGCGCTAGCCCTTCGACCGCGAGTTCTTCCACTGCGGCATACGCCGCCGCCCAATCGTCGTTGCCAGGCAGCAGATAGACCTCTACCATCGGATGGTGTGCGCGAAATGCGCGGAGCGCTGGTGCGAGGTCACGCTCGACGAACCTACGCTGCGTCTCCAGTGCATCGTCACGCCGAATTGTGTGCGGCAAAAGATCCCCTGCGACAACAACCGCCTGCGCTTGACGTTGCGCTGCGAACTCGAATAATGCCCGATAATCGGCGATGTTCCCGTGGAGATCGGCAGTACAGGCAATACGCATATGCTGTAGTCACAAAGATAAGCCGTCTGGCAACACCTCTGAACGCTATGCGGACAGAGAAGGGCGGGGACCTTTACCGAAATTATAGCATGGACGGTGATGAAATGGATGAAATGATACCAGGCTTCTTGCTCTTTTGATAGTTTTGAAATACAGGACGTATATGCCGCTTCCCTGTTCCCTTGCCAGACGTGGTACGATATCTCATCAACAACGCAAACCATCCGCGCTATCTGCTCGCCTTCCCAGGAGACACTGCTTATGACCCAGACACCCCCCCATCGCACTCCGACGCAGAACACGCCGCCTGACGCCAATCCGTTCCGCTACGGCTGGCGTCTCTGGTCTCTATGATGAATATTAGCCCGATGCGCACATCGACTGTCTTGCATGTAGCGGCACAGGCTCAGTGCTGTCTGCTATTCAGCGGCATTTCGTCATACGTGCAACCGTCCAGTTCCCGACCGGTCAGATCTTTGCGCACCCCGCCCCATTGCTTGAAGAAAAACGGCACATGTGCGCGCCGGCACTGTTCCAGAATCGAGCGAACCCACTCCGCCTGCATCGGGCGCGCACCAGGACCCGACTCACCGCCGACAATCACCCAGTGGATCCCGTCGAGCGGAAGGTCGTCCAGCGGACCTAATAACGGTTCACACGATAAAAAGCGTACATATGCCGGAACCGCCTGAAGATCGTGAATCCGATGGATCACGCGCCGGTTTTCGACGCTGACCCCCATCCAGATATTCGGCGCCCAATCGAGATGCTGCGCCAGGTCGCGCAGGCGTGCGCTACGTTTTGTCAGGATCTGAAACGTGTGCTGTGGACAGTCGTGCATCGTTGCGAACACACGCTGAATGAACTCCAGCGGAACGCTTTCGTGGAACAGGTCGCTCATCGAGTTCACGAAGATCATGCGGGGCTGACGCCGGCGTTTCGGGAGGTCAAGCACGGCGGGATGCAACGTGACAGTGAAGCCGTTGCGGTAGCGGACGCTGCCCATCGCCTGAAGACGACGCGCGAGGCGTTCAGCGTAGCAGTGTTTGCACCCGGTGCTGACTTTTGAGCAACCGGTTACTGGATTCCACGTCGCTTCAGTCCATTCGATGTTCGAGTGTTCAGCCATGATTATGTGCTCAAGATATGCTGTGCAATTTTTATGGCAGTCTCTGACCCCTTTGGATTGCCTGATGCGAAGCAGAGCAGATACAGCGGATTATTACACGAATTGCGCAGGGCTAGAGGGTTTTCCGCGACTTTGTAGAAAGCCGTTTGCAACCTTTCGATGAAGAATCGCCCGATCATATTAAGATCAGCTTCTTTCGTGTAATACTCCTCCTCTTTGCCGAAGAGTGTCATTTGTGTATGGTGAGCATAAAAGGCTTTTTCCCATCCATTTGTGCCAAACATTCTGGTCAAAGCATGTGCCCAAGCTCCGGTTGGCGGCTGATTTCTTGTCAAGAGACGGTTGACTGCCATCCCCAGTGGAAATAACAACCACAAATCCACTGCCTGCGTTTGACCCAATGCCTCAATCAGATCCCAGGATACCTGCATACCATAAGGATCGAGAAAAACCGCGGCGCGAGCGTATCGCCAATCATTCCGGTGACACCATTGTATGAGATATTGATTGGCGTCTGTTTCAACGACTTCGATGTCGTGCCCCTTGATACGAAACTCGTTTGCGAGCTTTTCCAGCTCTTTTGCTCGTTCTGGATCGCGCTCAATGAACAGATACCTTTTGAACGGCGGTTCTACTTCGAGCGCAATACGGGCGCTACCCTTGAGAAAAGCCTCGGTTTCGGGTTCTTCCAGTTCCGGAAAAAGTGGGTTATCCGGGGGTGGTTGCGATGCCGGTGTGCGGTACCCTGTGCCAGCAAAAGCGTCGACGTAGATGGGTGTCAACTTCCTGGCTCTTTCATTGCCGCTGAAAATAGTCATGTACGCTTCCAGGTACTTGCGCACACGCTCCAGTTTGTCGGTTGTCCAGTTGCCGCCGAAGCAATGGTCGGCCATGACGCTGCTCTAGAACGAGGTTATGACAGAATGCCAGAACAATTGTACGACGGTTTGCACAACAGGTCAACACTCTTTGCACACATCAAGCCACATTATGTTGTATCATCGGGAAAGACCCGATTGCTCGCACCTGCGCACCGGATGCAGTGATTCGTGACTTCGCCTGCATGCCGTTGCTTTCGCACCATCGTCGCAGACGGGCTTCGCCTTGGAAGCTGGAATAGAACACGGATCGGCACGGATATGACGGATCGGCACGGATGATGTCTTGTCTGGAATAGTCCGCGCAGGCGGGCTTCGCCTTGGAAGCTGGAAT
>JAGHYV010000132.1 GCA_017743475.1 Roseiflexus sp.
GCACGCGCGCAAACTGATCGGTCGAGACATTGGGGTTGGACGCTTCGATCTCCTGGATGGCGCGTCGCGCTGCCTCGGCGACCGATGCCCCCCAGGAAGTGCACGCCGGGTCTTCTTCGGCGCGTTGACGCAGCGCAGGGATCGCTTCAGCCACATTCATGTGCGCCAGCGCGTTGCAGGCCGCGAAGCGCACATCAGGCGCGGGATGGTGCAGCGCGATGAGCAGCGGATGGAAGGCGCGCGTGTCGCCGATGCGCCCAAGAGCAATCGCAGCCCGCTGCGCAACGCGCGGGTCGGGGTCGGTGAGCGCGTGGAACAGCGCGTTGAGCGAACGCCCCTCGCCAATCACCCCCAGGATGCGGATGGCTTCAATCCGTACGACCGGATCATCGCCTTCCGCCAGTTCCAGCAGTGCGGGGAGCGCAGGCTGCCCGATGACCCCCAACGCCCACGCGGCGCGCATGCGCACATCCCGGTCGTTGTGGTAGAGCAGGTCGATCAGTGGTCCAACGGCAGCCTCGCCCAACATTCCCAGCGCAAACGACGCCTGGGCGCGGGTGAATTCATCGCCGTGCTGAAGTTCTTCCACCAACCGGGTGATCGATTCGGGCGTTCGCTTCATATCAGCGCCTCGCTTTCATCGGTCAGGAAATTAGAAGCACGGCATCCATGCCATAACGTTTACCAGATTATAACGCATCGCGTTACATCAAAATCGTTCCAATGTGCGCATCCATGTCTTACTTATCTCAACACTTCTCGCACCCCTCGCAGGCGCGTTGTCAACACGCGCTGTGCAATCTGGCTATCCAGTGCACAGTTCCGCGGTCGGCGGGGCGTTGCTGGGCTTAGACCACCGCGTAAGCTGGAAGGATCGCGCCCAAATGCACGCGCCACCAAACAGGCGAATTCGTAACGACTGACTACGTCTGATCCGGCGACATGCATAATGCCGCTCCTGTCGATAGCAGCGAGTTCCAGCAACGCTGCTGCCAGATCGCCGACTTCGATTGGGCAGCGCAGTTCATCGGTGAAAAAGATCGCCTCCGCGCGCCCGTCGATCACATCAAGAACAAACCGTTCATGCCTGCCGGGGCGATCCGGGCCGCCGTAGATCAGCGATGTGCGAACAATCAGCGCTCCGGGATGGGCTGCAGTGACCAGGCGCTCAGACAGCGCTTTGGCAGCGCCGTATGTCGTGACCGGTTGCGGTTCATCCGCTTCGGTGTACCTGCCGATCCGTTCTCCGTCGAAAACAACATCGCTTGACAGATGGATCAGACGCGCCTGTACCGCGAAAGCGCCCTGCGCGACAGCCGCTGATCCTTCACTGGTGATTGCCATCACGTCCGGTCCTTCCTGCCGGTAGGCAGTGTGAATGACAACATCGGGCGTCAACTGCTCAACCAATCTCCGGGTTGCCGCTGCGTTGCGCAGATCCAGCGTCTCCCAGCGCACATCCGGAGTCTGCGGTCTGCACGAGTGATAGGTTGCAACGACGTCCCAACCCTGCGTGAGCGCCAGTTCTACCAATTTCGCGCCTAGAAATCCACTGCCGCCAGTGATGAGCAATCTGCCTCGTTTGTTCCTCAACGCCCACCCTTTAAGGCTCAACCCTCAACGTTCAACGTTCAATGCTCGTCCACCCTACCCTCTAGCGCATCGAGCGCCGCACGCGCCGCCGCCTGTTCCGCCGCCTGTTTGCTGGGACCTTTTCCGGTTCCGAGGCGCTCATCGCCCGCACGCACCTCGACGGTGAACTCCGGGCGATGCTCCGGTCCGCTTCGATCAAGCTCGTGATAACGCGGGGTCACGCGACGTTCTGCCTGGATCCGCGCCTGAAGTTTGCTCTTATAATCAACCGGCAACGTGCGATCCGGCAACGACGCAAGTTCCGACTCGAAGAGTGGCAGGAGAAAGGCCTGCACAGCGTCGAGACCCTGATCGAGGAAGAGGGCGGCAATAACTGCTTCGAACGTATCTGCCAGGAGCGCATGGCGCTGACGTGCGCCACTTGACTCCTCACCACGCGCCAGTAGCACATACGCGCCAAGATTGTAGCGCCGCGCAAAAGCGGCAAGAGTCTCGGTGCGTATCAACGCTGTCCGCCAGGCAGTTAACTCTCCCTCGCCAGCGTCAGGAAAGCGCTCAAACACCAGCCTGGCTGCCAGAAAATTGACAATCGCATCACCGAGAAACTCCAGGCGTTCGTTACTGGCGAGGTGCATACGCTCTTCGACACGCTCGTTAAGGAAAGAACTATGGGTCAGCGCCTGCTCAAGCAGACGCTGATCAGAAAACGTGACGCCGAGACGCCTACTGAGTTCGTCAACTGACTTCCTCATAGCGTCGGAAGATGAGCGATGCATTATGACCACCGAAGCCAAACGAATTGCTGAGCACGACGTCGATGCGTGCAGGTCGCGGCGTGTTAGGCACATAATCCAGGTCGCACTGCGGGTCGGGCGTAGTGTAGTTGATCGTCGGCGGGAGAAGACCTTCCTGGATCGCCAGAATGCTGACGATTGCTTCAATAGCTCCGGCAGCGCCGAGCAGGTGACCAAACTGTGACTTGCTCGAACTGACTGGCACACGATAGGCACGCTCGCCGAGCAGGCGCTTGATCGCCTCGGTTTCGGCTATATCGCCAGCTGGCGTACTGGTACCGTGGGCATTGATGTAATCAATGTCATCAGGCGAGAGACCGGCATGGTGCAACGCAGCGCGCATCGAACGCAACGCGCCTTCGCCGCCAGGCGACGGTTGCGTAATGTGATAGGCATCTGCTGAGAGACCGTAGCCGACCAGTTCTGCCAGAATGCGCGCTCCGCGCGCCCGAGCGAACTCCAGGTCTTCCAGCACCAGCACTGCGCTGCCCTCCGCCAGGACAAAACCGTCACGATCAGCGTCAAACGGGCGCGATGCACCAGCCGGATCGTCGTTGCGGGTCGAAATAGCTTTGGCGCTGGCAAACGATGCAATACCAATTGGCGTAATTGGCGCCTCGCTTCCGCCCGCCACCATTGCCACTGCCCAACCACGCCGGATGATCTCCGCTGCCTCGCCGATCGCGTGCGCACCACTGGCACAGGCAGACGTCGGACAATAGTTCGGACCTTTAAGTCCAAACATCATCGACACCTGACCAGATGCCATATTCGTGATCATCGCTGGTACGAGAAACGGGCTGACCCGCGACGGACCCCGCTCCTGCAGTGTAACGATCCCTTCCGCCAGCGTGGTGATGCCGCCAATTCCACTGCCGATGATCACGCCGATCGAGTCGGCGTTCTCCGGCGTGATGGACAACTCAGCAGTGCGCAGCGCCTCGGTTGCAGCGGCAATTGCCAGGTGAATGAAACGGTCGTTACGACGAACCTCTTTACGGTCCATATAGTTGTACGGATCGAAGCCGCGCACCTCTCCTGCAATGCGCGAGTCCAGATTCGAAGCATCACAGAGCGTTATTGGACCTATCCCGCTCCGCGCTTCGCGGATCCCTTGCCAGAGCGTCGGGACATCAAGCCCAAGCGGGCTGACTGCGCCCATTCCGGTAACAACGACACGCCGTGACATCGGCTTGCATCTCCTTGATTCCTGGTATGTCGAAGAGCAGGACGACGCCCTTGAAACCCGGTCGTCATCGATCAGCCTCTAGGCGAAGGGCGACAACGCTGCTGCAACGATTGCTGAAGTGATTATAACAGAAACCCGGCATCAATCATCAAAATTTTGTTACTTTCCCGCCTGACGCAACCCGGCAAGTGCGCCACGATGATCCGGATCGAGTTTGAGCGCCTTCTCAAACGCTATTCGTGCCTCTTCCTTTCTCCCAAGTCGGATCAGGCTCTCGCCGTACTTCACCCATCCCTCCACCGAACGTGGATCGAGTTTGAGCGCTTCGGCATACGAATCCGCAGCCGCTTTCCAGCGCCTGCGCGAAGCCAGCAGATCGCCAAGCTGGCGATGCGCGATCGTGTCGGAAGGATCGAGCGCAATCACTTTTTCGAAGCATTCCTGGGCTGATTGCGCATCTCCGATGTACTGCAATACTGTACCTTTGCCGCGCCACAGCGCAGGCGTGCTGGGCGTGTACGAGAGTGCTTTATCGTATGCTTCCAGCGCTTCGAGCGGCTTTTGCATCGCCGTAAAAATCTCGCCGCGCGCACCGTACAGATTGCCAAACTCGGTGCGACTCACCGCACGGCGCAACCCTTCCTCGACAGATTGCAGCGCCTCGTGGTACATCCAGAGTTTGAGCAAACAGCGCGCCATCAGGTTCCAGCTATCTGGTTGATCCTGATCGAGTTCGACCGCACGCCTAAAGCAACGGATCGCTTCTTTATACTCACCTACATTCATATGCGCCAGCCCGCGCTCCTTCCACTGTTCAGCTTCGTCCCGCTGGTCGAACGACGACTCGCAGACGAACGGCGCGCCGACGAGCGCTTCGCGTACACGTTGCAGCGCCGCTTCGAGCTCGGCAAAGGACAGAAATCGCTCACCGGGGCGCTTCGCCAGACAGCGCAAGACAATCGCCGCCGCATCTGGCGGCACATTGGGCGCCAGATGGCGCGGATCGGGCGGCGGCGCTTTGCGAATAAGGCGGATCAGGGCATCGTCGCGCTGCGCATCGAACGGCAGGCGACCGACAAACAATTCGTAGAGGGTCACGCCGAACGCATAAATGTCGCTCCACACGCCGGCAGCAGCGCCATCGAACAGTTCTGGCGCCATATACGGCAATGTGCCGCCCAAACCCGACGTCGAAAATGAGGCGCGCAGCGTGGTGCGACCGTGATGCTCAACCTGATCGGCATCGAACGGTGTCTGCCAGGGGCGCAAGACTTTCGATAAGCCGAAGTCGGTTACCCTGGCGCGCCCATCGAACGACACCATAATGTTGTCTGGTTTGAGGTCGCGGTGAACCATGTTCAACTGTTCAACCGCGTGCTGCATCCCCCGGCAGATCTGGATGCCGTAATCGATCGCCTCTACCGGTTGCAGACGCCCCACCAGCGCGCGGAGCGAACCGCCGTGCACATACTCAGCGACGACATGGGGACGACCCATGTAGGTATGGATTTCGTATGCACGCACAATGTTGGGATGACTGCCGAGGCGAATCCAGAGTTCCGCTTCAGCGTTGAAACGCCGGATTGCGGCTTCGTCCCAGAGGTATTTCGTTTGATACGTCTTCAAGACGACACGTCGGCGACGCTGGCGGTCATATGCAATATATACGACCCCCATATAACCGCGCCGAACCTGCTGCACCTCGTAACGCTGATCGATAACATCATCGACCTGGTACTCACGCCCGAGTTGCTCATCGTTAAGACGTTGGCGACGCTGAAACCATCGTTTGAGCATAGCGGTTCTCTGTGCGTCCTCCACTGCTTCATGCTACCACGAAACCCTTCAAAAAGGGAAGCAGCACATTAAAAACGTGAGATGTGAAGGACTTAAGCCATGCACCAGAGAACTACCATACCTCATTTCCTGATCTACTCAACGCTCGCAGCAAAGCGAAGCAGGCTGCGACCCGCCGGGTGCGCAAGTCGCGTCGATGACCCAGCAGCCATTTGCTGCTTTCGATCATTAGTTCGGCAGTATACGCAGCGAGAAGGAACACGCGCACAGTCTGCGCCAGACGATTACCGTAGCGCATCCGCGCATAACGTAGACGACTGCGGTGGAAGAGGATCAACCGTTTGGTTGGAATCTGCTCGCTGCTTCGCCCCTCGTAATGAACGATCTCCGCAGAGGGAAGATAGATGATTCGACCGCAGGCGCCGAGACGCTGCTGCCATTCCAGTTCTTCAGAGTACAGCAGGAAGCCAGCATCGAGCAGACCGGCGCGCTCAATTGCCGACCGCCGCACCATCAGCGCCGCCCCTACCAGCCAGTCGACTGCCTGTTCCTGGTTGTCCGGCAGATCGGCGCAACGGTAATACCGTACCCATGGATTGTCGCTCCAGCGCCACTCGAGAGGCGTGCTCTCCCAGAAGAAGACTCCGGGGGTCGGGAAACGGCGTCGGCTCGACTGCACCGTTCCATCCGGGTACCGCAAACGCGGTCCGACCACCGCCACCTCAGGATGGGTCTCCAGGTAGCGCACCATCTGCGGAAGCGCGTCGCCGATCACTTCGGTATCGGGGTTGAGCAGCAGGACATAGCGGGCATTCCAGTCGTTCCGGGCAAAGAGACGGCGCAGCGCCAGATTGTTGCCGCCGGCAAACCCAAGGTTGCGCCCGGCTTCAATCACCTCAACACCAGGGTAGCGCGTGCGCAGCAGAACCAGTGTTCCGTCGGTCGAGGCATTATCGACTACCACGATCCGGTAGTCGATGCCCGAATCGGCGAGCGATGCCTGCACCGTTGCGATACAACGGTCGAGCAGGGTACGAACATTCCAGGAAACGATAATGATTGCAAGCATGAGTCCACTGCGAAAAGGATATGTCACCGCTGAGGCGCAGCGTTCGCAGCGGCGGATTCGATAGCGAGTCACGCACCCGCCTGCTGCGCCATGCATCCATACCTGGTTCGTTTGTAGGGTTCTCTGCGCCCCCGGCGTCTCAGCGGTGCGTTTTTGTAGCGAAGTCAAGCAATGGATAGCGCAGCGTGCAGGTTAACGCCGAAGTTGCAACGAATGTCTGAACGTGGTCAGCCCCTTGAGATGAACATATTTCACCACTTCGAAGTACGCCATCGTTGCGCAGAGAAACAGACCAAGCGCTCCATCGCGGTAGCCGCGCAGGGTGACGAAACGCCGGTAGAACTCGCGTGCTGGCGCGCCGATGAATGTCCGCCAGCGCACCGGCGTCCTCGCGGTGAAGAGTGTATGCGCTTCCTGGATGGCATACGCCCGCTGCTTGCGCCACAACTCATCGAGACGCTCGATGTTGTAGTGCAATAAATGCCCCTGCATTCTGCCGGACGGTCCATCGAGCGCCGGGAATTCGTGCACCAGGCGCGACTCGTCGTAGCGGGCGCATGCCCGGCGCATCAACCGCAGTTGATAGTCGGGGTACCACCCGCCGCCGCGCAGCCGTCGCCCAAAGAACAGGTTGGAGCGCGGGATCCAGAACCCTGCTATGCCCGACTCACCGGTCAGCGCAGCGCGAATCTCCGCTGCAAGGTCAGGAGTCACCCGTTCATCGGCATCGAGGAAGAGCACCCACGCGCCTGTACACAGGTCGAGTGCGCGATTGCGCTGTGCCGGAAAGCCACGCCACGGCTCGATATGCACCCGCGCGCCGAATGCGCGACAGATATCGGCAGTCGCATCGGAGGAACGATTGTCGATCACGGCAACGATCTCGCCAGCAAGATCGACGACGCTGGCAAGCGCACCGCCGATGTGCCGCTCTTCGTTCCGGGCAATGATCGCCACCGACAGCGTGGCAAGGGGTTCAGCACGTGGCGGGGTCATAAACGCAGAATACTCCCATACGCCCACAACCGCGACCGCAACTCATCGCGCCCGATAGCCCGGTTCGTATAGGCGCGCCAGGCGCCGAGGATCAGGCGCACCATGCCAGCGCGGATGATCGCCGCGTGGAGATCGGCAATGCGCGCGCTGTAGTGCTTGCGAAAGAAGCGTAACCGACTGGCATACAGCGCCACCAGCATCTGGGCGCGAAACTGACCGGTCGCAGCGCCGCCGACGTGCACCACCTGCGCGCGAGGTTCCTGCCAGATAGCCCATCCCGCGCGCCGGGCGCGATAACACCAGTCTATCTCCTCGGCATACATAAAGTACTCCTCATCGAGCATGCCAATCTGATCGATCACCGCACAGCGGACGAGCATACACGCGCCGAGGGGATGATCGATCGGGAACGGCGCAGCGCCGGATTGCTCCTGCGGGTAGCGACCATGCCACCAGGAGTTGTAGAGGCGTCCAGGCAACACCTCACCTGGTGGAAAAAGATCGAGCACCGTCATCAGCAGCGTCGGAAAGCGAAACGCTGCAGCCTGAATGGTTCCATCCGGATTCAGCAACCGTGGAGCAACGATACCGACACGGGGATGCGCATCGAGAAAAGCGACCAGCGTCTCGATAGCGCCCTCGCCCACCACCGTATCGGGGTTGAGCGCCAGCACATACTCAAGCGTCGGATACAGATCGCGCACCGTGCGAATCGCCAGATTGGTCGCAGCAGCAAACCCCAGATTACGCCCGGCATCGATAAGTGTCACCCAGGGGAAGCGACGACGCACCAGCGCTGCGCTGCCATCACGCGACGCATTGTCTACCACAACGACGTGGAACGGCAAAGAACACGTCGTGAGCGACTCAAGGCACGCAGCGAGGAGATCGCGCGTGTTGAACGAAACTATTGCCACACCGACCCTTTTCATCGCGGCGCGTAGTGTAGCAGGGGAAAGCACCGCGTGCAAGTGGTGCGTGTTGAAACTTACGAACTGACCAGTTTCAGCGGCGGCGACGTTATGCGCCGCTTGCGCGCATGCGGCACAGCGCTACCCCCAATCATTTATCTGCCCATCCGACCTGCCGGTTATCGCGCGATTGCATACGGTCAGCGGCTACCTGCAAAAACCGGTGGACGCCGACGCGCTGCGCGAGGTGCTTGATCTTGATTAGGCAACCGCAGGTACGTAGCGCCGGACCGACCCTCTGGCGCATTCAGGAAAAGCGCCAGTAGGCCAGACAGCATCTCGCATGCGAGCATCCTGGAAGTGCAGGCTTTCTCACCCGCGCCTGGGTCTGAACAACAGATCCTCGCACACGGGAATTGTTACATGCGGGCAAGCGACAGGTTGAGTGCGGGCGCTTCCTTCACCTCGCGTTGGGGAGAGCAGAGCAGACATCCGCCTGCACATTCCCGCACCCAATTCTACCATCATTGCACAGACGTTCGGTTCACTTCCGAATATTCCCCAAAGATGAGTACAGCCAGAACCGGTAATCGCCAACTGTCGAACCCTCTGGATATGCAATGAGAAGTGTGAATGATCGACAGGTTTTGCCAGGACGCGATTCAGCGCATATCCCAGAGTCCCAAGGCAAGAGCAATCACCCCTGTCATAACAAGGACAGCAATCCAGATAAGGTCCGTATTGATCCAGGCCAGGCGCAGGATCTCCAGCCCTGCAGTCCAGTATACCACCAGCGCTGCAACAGCCATGGCTATGAACATTCCGGCAGTGTGCACCACAACGGCAAGGACTGCTACCGGGAGTGAGTCTCCCAAAGCCAAAGCGTGGTGCATGTGGTGCATATGGTTGGAGTGCAGGTGCTCTGCAGAGGTCATAGCCACGAGAAGAGGCGCCACCATAAGACTGGCGCCGTGGGAAGTGGCCATCAGGAAAGACCAGGAAGCGAGGTCCCACAGACTGGCACGGAACCGCGTTCGCGGGTGCCGGAAGCGGACCAGCAGGCGCCAACCACTGAACAGCAGAAGGACGATACCGGTGAGCACCAGAAGCATGCCGGTTGGCAGAGTGCGGCCCAGGAGAGTAGTGATGAAAGCTGCAACAGCGATTGCGGCTGCGTGACCGGCAGCGATGGGTCCCAGCGCCTGCACCACGGCTCCGGTGCGCCGTTCCTGCAGACCCAGTGCAACGGCAAACAACCAACCCATGGCAGGGTTAAGACCATGGAAGAAACCAAGGGCGACGAGAGACATCCAGATCCAGGTATTGGTCTGGTCCAAAAGACACCTCCTTTGGGATTTTTTGCGATCTCACGATGCAAG
>JAGHYV010000038.1 GCA_017743475.1 Roseiflexus sp.
ACGGATGGATATCAGTATAACGGAATATTTTTTCAAAGTCCATCAGCCCCACGGCTCGTGCGGTATAGCGGATTTAATTCTCAATCTCCATTAGCCCGACGGCAAGAGGCGCATACCGGATTAAATGCTCAATCTCCATGATTAGGAGTGGCGCTTTGGGGATTGAGCCGACGAATCCATACACACGCCCCGCGTCGACAGAGCGCGAAGGCGCGCACCGCGCCGACCGGTTCGTGCGCGCTGTGCGCTGCAAAGACTCTCCTCAATTCAGGGTTGTTCCCTGATAGACACTGCTCTGTCAGCGTGGTAGACTCCACGTATCAGTGACGCTAGCCAGGAGCGGGGCGGCGCCCGATGGCGATGGCTTGCAACACGAAGCCAGCACACCACCAGGGTCGGGGAATGCCCCAGACGATACCCGGCGCTCCCGTAGACCTGAAAGGAGAGCGATAATGATCGCCTTCCTGCTTGCAGGTTGCCAGGCAGTGCTGAGTAGCGCGCTGCTGTTTGCCGCGTGTGCAAAGGCGCGTCAGCCTGACGTGCTGGCAGCGGTGTTGCGGGCCGGTGGTCATATGTATGGAGGTTGCTATGTACATTCCTCTGTTCACAGATATTCCATATCGAGACATCCCCGGCACAATCATCGTCGAACTGCGGGAAGTTCCGCCCCACATGCGCGGTCACGGATTCACCCTGGCGAAGCTGCGCGCGTGGCTTGGCGGCGATGAAGGGTACATCACCGACCCGTACCGCGGCGAGCGCCACCTGGTGTCGCTCAAGCCGTGGCTGCAAACGAACCCGGATGTTGAACTGGCGCTCTTCTTTGATTTCATCTTCTTAGCGGAACTAACGGAGTGGTATCAGGACGCCGTGTCCCTGTTCACGCTCATACGGGGCGCATGTGCGAGTCGTGGAGGTGCAAAATGAAACGCATGTTAGGCATTGTAGGAAATTTGTTGAGCCTGCTGGCGCTCGTAGTCCTGGCAGGAGTGCTTGCCGCAACCTTTGGCGGGCTGCGAAGAGGAGCTCCACCAGGATCTCAAGCCTTTCTATCTCCTATTGAGACACCAACGCATCCCCCAAAGCCCATGCTGATGACACCATCGCCTACTATCCTGCCAGAGCCGTTGCCACCTCTGGTGACCGTTACTTTACCACCTTACCCGCCACCTCAGACACCGACACCCCTGGGGACGCTAACGTTTGTGCCCACACCACGGGTGACCGCCGCACCACCAGCGCCTGGTACACCCACGGCTGTACCCACGCCATCAGGGCCGCTGCCACCTGGTCTGAAGGTGGTGTATGGAGAAACAGATGGTCTTTCTGGGAAAACAACTATATGGCTGGCTAGTGCTGCGAATCTGACATTGCGGAGAGTGCTTGCTACCTTCGACCACAAGGTAGGTTATGGTGTGCAAGGGGCCGTTTCTCCTGACGGGAACAAGATAGTTTGCCTCGTCATACCTTCTGATGCTGGCGAAAGAGCTGCACGAACTACCGCAGGGGAACTGTGGGTTATCGACCTGGACGATGCGAGTCTTCATCATCTGGCAAATCAGGCAGGTTACCTGGCTATGTGGACACCTGACAGTCGCGCTCTGGTATTCGGTCGCCTGGTTGCCCTGGAGAGTCCCAAAAATCCCCAAGTGCCATTTCGGACAGAACTCTACCTGGTAACAGCCGATGGAGCAGAACAAAGGCTTCTTCTAGGCGATGAAACAGCCTACGGCCTCCAGCCACTCGGTTGGTCTGTGGATGGGCAGCAGTTCTATTATGCGATAGTAACTCTTCAGGGCCAATGGGAGCTTTGGACAGTAGATAGGACTGGTGGATTAACCCAGTTTCAGGCCTCCCTCCCTTCCCAGTACCTGATCCAGAGCGCTTCGCTTTCGCCAGATGGAACCAAAGTGCTCCTTAAAGTGTTGGATAGAGGTCAGTATGCCCTTATTGTGCTCCGTGTTGATGGGCTAGAGCAAAAGACAATCGTGAGTGGAGCAACAGGAGACCAGCCGATCAATCAGTACGCCGCAATCTGGTCTCCTGATGACCAGAGTATTTTCGCTCACATCCCTCCCCAGCCTGGACAGCCGGCCCACCTGGAGCGGATTGATCTACGAACGGGCCAGAGGCGCGTGATACCAACAGAGCCTATCGGTAGAGACGAATTCGTGATTCCTCAAGCATGGTCGCCGGATGGAAAGTGGCTGGTTGTCCTTAAATACCCTCGTCTCCAGTCCCTGGCTTATCTGATGCAAGCCACTGGGGGACCAATGGCGCAAATACCATTGACTCAACCTTCCAACTGGGTAAATCTGTTTGGGTGGACAGACCGAAGGTGATCAAGATGACTCTCGACTTTCTTGTTCCATAATGTGCAGGGAGAGAGCGATGTCAATGCGTTATGCACACTTTCAACCTCTGTTCAGAGCCGGACGATTGTTACTGTGTATGGCCTCGCTCAGCTTTCTTCTCCTGGCCCAGACGAGTGACCCTTCGCGATGTGCAGCCCAGGGAAGCTGCCCTGTGCCTGCCGCTTATGGTCGACAGCCTTATCCTGGCGAGTTGATTAATGCTTTCGATCGTGCGGGCACTAACCGTTTAGGGAACGAGGGTCCGAGTCTGCCTCAGATCTGGAAGGGATATCCTTCCTCGCAGGCCAGGTTGGTCTCTCCCTACGTGCCTTGTATACTTCTCAAAGTCATTGGCTATACGGAAAGCGCTGGCTGGAAACAGTTTGCTGCCGATTATGGGCGTTATGGCTACACGGTAGTCAGCGCAGATTGTGGCTATGGCATTATGCAAATCACTTCCGGTATGGGGGGTGGAGCAGGCTTTGAACCTGGCAGGGTAGCCGCCGAGCCCGCCTATAACATCGGTACCGGTGCACGCGTCCTGATCCAGAAATGGAATAGTCTGAATGTTTATATTGGCAACAACAACCCTTACGTAGTCGAGGACTGGTACTACGCGGTCTGGGCCTATAATGGATGGGGATGGGTCAACAATCCGAATCGTAATTGCCCGGATAACAATCCAAATTGTGGATACGCTTTCAACCCTTTCCGTCCTTCCTTCAATGGATCACAACCGCGATCCTGGTATCCCTATCAAGAAATTATCTGGGGGTATGCCGGTCATCCTCCTAGCGCCGGGTTTTGGGAAGCGGTACCACTTACGCTGCCGTCCAGACGGTCTATCACCAATCCGCCACCACCACACATCGTCACACCCCGGCCATCCCATGGCTCGTGCAGTGTAGTCTATCTACCGGCTATACTCAAGAATTATCCACGCTGAGATCAGCCCGTCCAAAATGGTGACTTTGAAGCCGGGCCTGCCTATCAGAACCCTGGAGGAGCAACTGCCATCAGTGCTCTCACTCTTCATTCTGGCAGTTGCTCCGTCTGGATCAGGCGTCCCAGGCGCCGTTGGCGGACGCACGGGTGGCGGCAGCTCGCGCCTTCGGCTGCCCGCTGGTTCCCGATCAGGCGCCAGCGCACAGCCGTTCGTCCCTGCCGTGAAGCCTCCGTGTCGATATGTTGCCCGATCAGATATGGACACTGTCGGTTGAGATGTGATATAAGTGTGGCTTACCGTTCGCTTCTTTCTCTGGATGTCCCCAGCACTTGCTCGCACCAGGGTTGAGCCGACGAATCTGCGCCCAACGTCCCGCTTCGACGGAGCGCGAAGGCGCGCACCGCGCCGACCGGTTCGTGCGCGCTGTGCGCTGCAAAGACTCTCCTCAATTCAGGGTTGTTCCCTGATAGACACTGCTCTGTCAGCGTGGTAGACTCCACGTATCAGTGACGCTAGCCAGGAGCGGGGCGGCGCCCGATGGCGATGGCTTGCAACACGAAGCCAGCACACCACCAGGGTCGGGGAATGCCCCAGACGATACCCGGCGCTCCCGTAGACCTGAAAGGAGAGCGATAATGATCGCCTTCCTGCTTGCAGGTTGCCAGGCAGTGCTGAGTAGCGCGCTGCTGTTTGCCGCGTGTGCAAAGGCGCGTCAGCCTGACGTGCTGGCAGCGGTGTTGCGGGCCGGTGGTCATATGTATGGAGGTTGCTATGTACATTCCTCTGTTCACAGATATTCCATATCGAGACATCCCCGGCACAATCATCGTCGAACTGCGGGAAGTTCCGCCCCACATGCGCGGTCACGGATTCACCCTGGCGAAGCTGCGCGCGTGGCTTGGCGGCGATGAAGGGTACATCACCGACCCGTACCGCGGCGAGCGCCACCTGGTGTCGCTCAAGCCGTGGCTGCAAACGAACCCGGATGTTGAATTGGTGCTCTTCTTTGATTTCATCTTCGATCCAGACTATGTTCGCCAGCACCCCGAACTGTTTCCACCGCCTCCCGCGCGCGCCCCGGCATTCATCAGAGACACCCGCCGCAAGGAAGACGATATTATCTTGATCGATAGAAAGCATTCCTGCCAGGGCAACCTATAGTCGTGCCGGGATGTTCCTGGCGCGCTGGAACGGCACGCATCGCTACACCGCTTGGGTGCGTGGTCGTCGCGCCCGCACGCAGCTGTAAGCCTTACGTACCTCAAGATGCGCAGCTACGTCGGGCGACGGCCCTCGATTTGTTGCTGCTTGGAGCGCCATTCTACAAAACGAAGGAGGACACAGATGATACAGCGCATGATAGTTATACTTGCTATGCTCACGGCGGCAGCAACTCCCTCCGCACACGCTCAGTACGGACCGGAACCGCTCTGCTTCCCTGAAACAGGCTATTGTCTCGAAGGACAGTTCATCACGTATTGGCAAACGCACGGCGGTCTTATGATCTTTGGCTATCCCATTGACTATATGCAACCAGAACGTAGCCTGAGCGGCACCATGACTCAATGGTTGGAGCGCGCTCGCTTTGAGCATCATCCTGATAATCCTCCACCATACCATGTCTTACTCGGACGGCTGGGTGATGAACGGCTGCGACAACTCGGCATTGAGTGGGAGAAACTGCCAAGAGAGCGTGGTCCCAAGCCGGGTTGTCTTTGGTTCGCTGAGACAGGTCATAATGTCTGCGACCAGGAACGAGGAAGGGGACTCAAAACCTTTTGGCAAACGCACGGATTGCGTGCGCCTGGCCTTACTTCGTATCAACGTAGCCTGGCGTTGTTTGGCTTCCCTCTGACCGAAGCTCGTCTCGAAACGAATAGCAGTGGTGATACTGTGCTGACACAGTGGTTTGAGCGAGCGCGATTCGAGTGGCATCCGAATAATCCGGCCGGATATAGGGTACTGCTCGGTCATCTTGGCCGGGAAGTCTATGCTCATCGTTCATGACAGAGCCTCGTATGCTGGCGTCACAATTATGTATGGTATGCGCTCCAACCATCACATGTGCGCCACCCTCGAGGAGGTGCGAGGTTCCGTGAACAATTGACAGGGGCAGTTCGTGAACCGCCCCTGCCGTGAAGCCTCCGTGCCAAATCGTTGCCCGATCAGAAATGGACACTATCTATCGAGATTTGATATGAGTGTGATGATGTTTGTGGCAGAAGAGGCGCGGGGATGATCAGGACGCGGAATCCCGCGTCCTGGTTCTTCCGGTTGGTCACCAACGATGATCGTTGCGTCTGCCGTGGCGATGCATTGCTACGCCAGGCGCTCGAAGCGCGCCTGGAAGAAGCGCAGATACTTCGGTTCGTACACCATGCGTAGCCCGCGCGTCCGTTCACGCGCATCGTAGACTGCCTTCACCGCTTCGGCGACCACATCCATGTGCGCCTGGGTGTACACGCGGCGCGGGATGGTGAGGCGTGTGAGTTCCAGTTTCGGGTAGTAGTGATCGCCGGTTTTCGGGTCGCGCCCGGCGCTGACAATCCCTCGCTCCATCGCCCGGATGCCCGAGTCGAGGTAGAGTTCGGTGGCCAGCGTTTGCGCCGGAAATTCGTGCTGCGGAATGTGCGGGTAGAAACGGCGCGCATCGAGAAAAATGGCATGCCCGCCGACCGGTTGCACCATCGGGATGCCCCAGTTGGTGAGCAGTTCTCCCAGGTAGCGCACCTGCCCGATCCGCGCCCGGATGTAGTCGTCCTGCACCGACTCTTCGATGCCCACGGCGATCGCTTCCATGTCGCGCCCTGCCAGCCCGCCGTAGGTGTGCAACCCTTCGTAGACCACCACCAGATTGCGCAGTTCATCGAACAGGTCGGCATCGTTGACTGCTACCCATCCGCCGATGTTCACCAGGCTGTCCTTCTTGGCGCTCATCCACGCGCCGTCGGTGTAGGAGCAGAACTCCTTCAGAATGGCGGCAATTGGCGTCTGCGCGTACCCTTCTTCGCGCTCCTGGATGAAGAAGGCGTTTTCGACCATGCGTGTTGCGTCGAGGAAGATGCGGATGCCGTACCGGTCGCACAATGCGCGCAGTGCGCGCACATTTGCCATGCTCACCGGCTGCCCGCCAGCCATGTTCACCGTGCCCGCCAGACTGACATAGGCAATGTTCTGCGCCCCCTCGCGTCGGATCAGCGTCTCCAGTTTGTCGAGATCGACATTCCCCTTGAAGGGATGCAGGTGTTGCGGATCATGCGCTTCGTCGATGATGACATCGACGAAGATGCCGCCAGCCAGTTCCTGGTGCAGCCGCGTGGTGGTGAAGTACATGTTGCCGGGCACATACTGCCCGGGACGAATGGCAGCGCGACTGATCAGGTGCTCTGCGCCGCGCCCCTGATGCGTCGGGACGACGTAGCGGTAACCGTAGTACTGCTGCACGGTCGCTTCGAGGCGGTAGAAATTGCGACTGCCGGCATACGCTTCATCGCCCAGCATGATAGCAGCCCACTGGCGATCGCTCATCGCGTTGGTGCCGCTATCGGTCAGCAGATCGATGTACACATCCTCCGAACGGAGCAGGAACGTGTTATACCCGGCTTCCGCCAGGGCGCGCTCACGCTCCTCGCGGCTGATAACCCGCAGCGGCTCGACCATCTTAATCTTCCACGGTTCAGCCCAGGAGCGCCTGCCAAACTGCTGACCCATGGTTTGCGGAACGGGGTGCGTCATGTGTTCGCCTCCTTGCGATGTTGTTACGCCGTTGTATGATAGATGCGCTCATGCAGAACGCCGATATACGGCAGATTGCGGTACTTTTCATCAAAATCGAGACCATACCCGACAACGAACTCGTTCGGGATGTCGAACCCCAGATAATCGATCGGGATGTCCGCCCGGCGGCGCTCCGGTTTGTTGAGCAGCGCGCAGATGCGCAAACTTGCCGGGTTGCGGCGCATCAGATGCCCGCGGAGATATGCCAGCGTCAATCCGCTGTCGATGATGTCTTCGACAATCAGCACGTGGCGTCCAGCGATGTCGGTATCCAGGTCTTTCAGCATGCGCACAACACCGCTTGACTCGGTCGTTTTGCCATAACTCGACGTGGCGATGAAATCCATGCCGAGCGGGAGATCGATGGCGCGCGCCAGATCGACCATGAACATGGCGCACCCTTTCAGGACCCCAACCAGCAACAGATCGCCGAGTGGTCGATAATCTGCGGTAATTTGCGCTCCCAGGGCGCGCACCCGTTCCTGGATCTGTTCCGCCGTGAGCAAGATTTTTGCCATATCGTCGTGCATGGAGTGCTCCTTTACAACAGCAATGCCTCCCGGCTCGTCTTCGTCGGATATACCCTCAATCCACAAATGAAGCGCCGCCTGTCCTGTCGATGCACTGACCCCTTCCGCCACACCGATGCCCGGTAGCCAGACGATCCGTTCACTGGCGACCACCAGGGGCCACTCAGCCCGCAGTGCGCGTGGTATCCTTGCATCGACCATGATGTCCTGAATACGGCGCGTTCCACGCCCGCCAGCCAGTCGCACGCGGTCGCCGGGACGTCGTCGGCGAACGGTGAGCGGCGCAGCGCATGCGGCAGCGTCGAGAAAGACCTCCCAACGGCTCGACGGCGCTGCCAGGCGATAGTCAGCGCAGAGCGCGCGTCCGCTGTGCAGTTCGATGCGGCCAGGGATGGTCAGGGTCGTTTCGATGACAGGCAGGCGCAGACCCTCGCCCGGCGCCGGTTCGCCGCGTATGATACCAAATCCGCCATCATAGTCAGTCACCAGTGCAACACCGCCCGGCAGTTCGATCCGTCGCCCGACGCCGCGCCCAACGGCGTCGCAGGCGCGCATGACGTCATCGTAGCCGAGGGTGTCGCTGCCGCCGAGCAGAGTGTATGCCCGGCGGATCGCAGCGTGCTGAAGCGCCGGGTGCAGATCACGCCAGCGGCGTCCATCGAACGTCAGTCGATCCGTCTGCGCGGTGGTCAGAGCATCCCATACACGGTCGAGTTCGTGCTCGATGAAGTCAGCAGTTTCGGCGCAGGCGGATGCTGTGCGTCCCAGCGCTGCGACGATCTGCGGGTTCAGCGTCGCCAGGGCAGGCAGAACATCCTGGCGGATGCGCGTCCGCAGGTAGCGCCGATCAACATTCGATGGATCGCGGCGCGGCACAAGCCCGTGTTCGACGCAGTATGCCTCAATATCGGTGCGCGTAATGTCCAGCAGCGGACGGATAAGGTGCGGCGCGTGCCTGTCGTGCGGCAACGCGGCAAGATTATCGTCGTCCATGTCGCCAATCGCGCGCCATTCTTCCCAGGGAACCACCGGGCGAATGCCACGCAACCCTTCGACACCGGCGCCGCGCACCAGATGCAGCAACACCGTCTCCGCCTGATCATCGGCGTGGTGCGCTGTCGCCACTGCCTGCGCGCCGATAGTCAGCGCCACCCGTGCCAGCAGGCGGTAACGCGCCAATCGTCCTGCTGCGTGCAGATTAAGGTTGCGTTCCACAGCCAGCGCGCGCACATCGACTGCCTCAACGGTTGCAGCGATCCCCAGGCGTTCTGCGGTCTCCGCCACGAACGCCGCTTCTGCCGCCGATTGTGCGCCGCGTAACCGGTGGTCGAGGTGAACAACGTGCAACGTGCACATCAGTTCGGCGCGCAGGTTCGCCAGCACATCCAACAGGCACAGCGAGTCTGGTCCTCCAGACACCGCAACGATGACCGGCGTACCGGGCGCGATCATGCGATAACGGCGGATCGTTATGCGCACACTGTCGGTGAGCGAAGGCATAGCGCCACCATATTACGACGTGTGCAACCGGATGACAAACAGGGTTACTCCCTGCTGCGATGCGGATCGACCGTTCATTTCGAGTGGAACGGCAGGTGTAGCGCTCCAGCCGATCAGATACACACCCTGCGCATCCAGCGGTGATCTGATAGACGGAAGCATAGAGGTATTATTGAAGAGTTGGGTCAGGATCTGACGTCGATTGAACATCCGATCGTCACTGATAGTCACGCCAGAAGGGAAGCTGCCACGCGACCCGCCGAAATCGAAGCGAGCGCTGGCGCCGGGCATAAGATTGCCAAGTTGCTGAAACATCCCCTTGTGGACGACAATAGCCTCTTCAATCATAACCCGCCCGACATTCCGCACCTCACCCGCAGGATTGCTCCCATCGAAGCGAATAGCGCTCTCGACCTGAACCGGCATCTCAACTGTCGTCTCGGCAATCAGCGTTCGGATCGAGGCGACATCGACCAGCAGGTCTGGAACTTCGACTCTGGTATCATCGGCAGTTGCGATCAGTGGGCGTGCGGTGAAGTCGTCGAAACTGCGCGTTTCGCTCAGCAAACTGCCGGACGGCGCGCGCAGGGCGTAAGAGCTGCGTAATGGCGAGAACAGCGCCAGATGCGCCGTAGCGATGCCACGGGTCTCACGTTCTGTTCCCTGAATGATGGACACCTGATAGAGTTGCGCCTGCCCGCCACGAAGCACAAACCCGACCACAAACACCCCACCGGCAAACAGCGCTACAGTGAGGGGAATCGTCCACCATCCCCATTCGAGGCGTCCGATCCAGCGGAGCGCCAGGTAATTCACTGGACCCACCATGAGGATGTACGCCAGCAGAAATGCCGCCAGCGCTGACGCTGGCGGCAACCCTGCCGCCCGGATCTGCAGCACGTTCTGCATCAGACTAATCTGATACACCCGCCCCTCGAACGCCGGAACGAAGAGCGGAATCGGTTGCAACACGCGCGACCAGAGTTGTGGCTCTGACGCCCAACCCCGCAGCAGCGCCAGATCGAATGTACTGAAGATCACCACGCCGTTACCAACATGTCTGCGGTAGATTAGCGAATGACCTGCCGGTAGCGCTTCCGCGCCAGGACGTGGCAAGACCGTGAGCAGCGGACCGGTCGATGGTTGCGGATCACTCCCGCCAAACTGCGCGAGTGGCGTCAGATCGCCCTGGTTGAGCGTGCGGGTGACTTCAACCGGTAGCAGGTCGGCAAGACCGGCCGCCGCACGTTCGCCATTGATCCCGCCACCCACCACAAGTTGCCCGCCGATCATAACCCAGTCCCGGAGCGCGGTGCGTTGATCGAGCGAAAGAGCAGCAGTATCAACATCATGGATAAAGATAGCGTTGACGCCGCGCAACACGAGCGCGTGCAGAGGAAGGTCTTCCGGCGGGATATGGCGCACCGTCACTCCACTCACGCCGCTGATCGACATTGCGCTCAGGCTTGTCAGGAGCGCCGGATCGGAGCCAACAATAAGGATCAGGAACCGATCATGTTCAACGGCTTCGATACCGACGTTCTGCTCGAACAGCACATTCCCATTTTCAATCAGACGCAGCGTGCCATTGCGCGCGAATCCAATAGCAAACGCCTCCAGCATCACGCGCTTCCGCGAACCGCGCGGCAGATCGATAGTGCGGCGGAACACTGGTTGGTTTTGCCATCCCGGAAAACTCCACTCCAGCACACCCTGAATGTCGCGCCCCTTGTTCGTAACGTCAACCGTAATCGGAAACCATTCGTCCAATCGATACGCACCGGCATAACCGGGGCGCAACGTCAGGGTCAGTCCCGACACCTGTTCCTGCGCCGCAATCGGCATGACTGGCAATATGCACAGCAGGGCAATCAGGACAGCGCGCAGATACGGCATGATCTTCCTTCTTGGAGGATTACGAGGGTTGTTCGCTATTGCGACGGCGCATCCGTTCGTGCAGCATGCGGATCGCTGCGCGGCGACGCGCACTGCGCGCCACACGACGCAGATGAGCATCGATCTGCGTCGCCACAGCGCCGTTGATTGTGTCGGCGGTCGCTTCGTTCGTTGGTCGATTGTTGAGCGAGCGCCTGATCAGTTCCTCAACTGCCTTCTCGAAGCTCTCGCGATCCATTTTTTCGCCATGCTCGCGCTGAACCTGATCGTACTCCTTTAGCAGCGCAAGCGCATCCTGCAACTGACGTTCCTTCTCGTGCTTGCGGAAATCGGTCAGGTAATCGTTGATGGTTGCCTGGACGCCGCGTGGATCGGGCACGTGGTCGAAGGTGAACTTTCCGCCAGCCGCGCCGCCCGTCTCAATAACTACGGTGCCCAGCCCCAGAAGGCGCTCGACGAAACTGACGTCAAACGAGATATTTTGAATGGCGGAAAGTTGTGCGCGACGAGTGTTTTCAGGTCCCAACGGGCGTCGATCAACATCGATAATGTCGGTGCGGGTCAGGATGTAGGTGTCGTTGATCAGCGACTCGCGGATCCACCACCCCCATACGCCAAACACCAGCAGGGCAATCAGAACGACCAGGCTGACAGCCACACCGTCGAGCAACCCAAACTGAACCAGAACAGCCGCCACGAACATCGTCAGGGCAAATCCGGTCAATGGGCGAAACAGTTGCAACAAGACATACACCCACGACGGGCGCCAAATGATACGATCATTATGGATTTCGGGATTGGGCGGGTAGATCGCCGGGATGGGGAATCGTTGCGTGCGGGCTTGCAGCGCAGGCCCTGACTGTGGCGGTATCTTGTTGCCGTACACCTGGTCTTCAATCAGCGCGCGCAGCAGGTCAGGTTGCTGACGACGGCGCAGATTACGCACCTGATCCATAATCGCCTTTTCGATCTCGCGCGGCTTCGCGGCGAAGTCGAATTCAAGCGTGCGCGGGCTGAACGACCGAATAATGATTTTGCCGTACCCAAACAGCGTCGCTTGGTAGGTGTCTGCACGCACATTGACCTGCTGAATATCATCGATCAGGATTTGCTGCCGCACGTGGCGGATGAACATGGTCTCTTCGTCATAAATGACGCGCTTGTTGGTGACAATCAGCACGTCATTGCGCCAGTCGTTGTAGAGATAGGCCACTGCCAGCAGCATGAACATCGTAATCAGACTCAGCACGATATTGATCGCATCGCCAGCGCGTGCGTACACCGGGTCAATAACGATCAGTTCACCGCCGATCGACCGGAACCAGATCGCCAACCCGAGCGCAAGGATCGCCAGCAGGTAGAGAATGTCCGGGTTACGCCAGGGTGTATCCTTGCGGCGGTTCTTCTTGGCCTCACCGCGCGCCCAAAGCGCCACAAGGATGATGGTCAGCGTCAGGAGCGCAACGTTGATCGGATCGGTCAAGGGGCGCGAAACGCCCTCTCGCATGATCAGCAACGTTCCGCCAGCCGCGCGAAACAGCGCCACCGCCGCAGCGATAAAGCCAATGACCAGAAAGACCAGACTGGATTGCAATAGCTCGATCCAGTGACGTTTGCCGACCAGAATAACCTGCTCGTCACTATCAAGTTCCAGAGGGATCGGAAGTTTCGACTCGGTCATATACGCGCGTATCCTGCGAGTCGCCCGATTCGCAATCAATGCGGGAGACAACAAGATCAACCACCTGATCCGGTGACAGCCCGTCACTGACAATAATGCATGCATCGGCTGCCGGCGCGCTCACGTGACGGTCCAGGCTATCACGACGGATGATTTCATTGCGGATGTGCTGGAGATCGGCGTTACCGCCACGCTGCCGGATCTCATTGGTGCGCCGACGGGCGCGTTCATCGACCGATGCGTCCAGATAGATCTTGAGCGGTGCATCGGGCATTACAATACTGCCGATATCGCGCCCGACCATCACCACGCGCCCGCGCTGACCAATGGCGCGCTGCTGGTCGCGCAAAACAGCACGCACCGCTGGGTGTCGCGCTGCGATCGAAACAATACGCTCGACTTCGGGATGCCGTAATTCCCAGGTGACGTCGACGCCATCGACTAGCACTGTATACAGTCGTCCATCAGTCGCATCACCGGGTGGATGCACTTGAATATCGAGACGCTGCGCCAGCGCTGCAACTGCTTCGTCGTCCTCGGGATTGATTGAATGTCGCAAAACTGCCCATGCCAGCGCACGATACATCACCCCAGTGTCGAAGAAGAGGTATCCCAAGCGCCTGGCGAGCAACTCGCCAAGCGTACTCTTTCCGGCACCGGCAGGACCATCAATCGTGATAATCGACGGAGCAGACATGCAAAAAAGAGCGTATCATGGCTACACTGCCTGGTATTGTAGCACGCGATGCTCACGATATGCAAGCAATGCGGAAGGAATACGGAGTCTTTTGATGGTATTCTCTCAGCGTATATGGGATCTGCTGCTGGTTGCAACATTGCTGACTGGCGGTGCATTCATCTGGGCAACACGCGTCACTCCGGGCGTTCCTGCAGCGGCACCAGCGCCAGAACCCGCAGCAACGCAGCCTGCGCCGCTCGTCGGGCATCCCGCACCCGGATTTACCCTGAGCTCCATCGATGGATCGCAGGTTGCACTCGACGATCTGCGTGGTCAGGTGGTGCTCATTAATCTCTGGGCGACGTGGTGCCCGCCATGTCGCGCCGAAATGCCCGCAATCCAGCAGGCTTACGAGCGCTTCCGCGATCAGGGTTTTGTTGTGCTGGCAGTGAATCAACAGGAAGACGCAACAAAAGTCGTGGCGTATGTGAACGATCAACGCCTGACGTTTCCGGCGTTGCTCGATAGCGACGCGCGGGTTGGCGCTGTGTATCAGGCGCGCGTGCTGCCTTCCAGTTTCTTCATTGATCGCAGAGGTATTATTCGCGCTGTGTATCGCGGACCGATGTCGCGTGGTATGATTGAGGCTACCATCGAGCAGTTGATTGCTGAGACACCATAACGTGTACCCGATTATTGAACTCGGACCGCTGAATCTTGGCAGTGGCGCATTGCTGCTGGTGATTGCCGTTTTCATCGGTCATATGCAGTTTGAACGAATAGCGCGTAAATGTGGTGGCGATGAACTTGAGCAGCATGCTTGTCGTTGTGCGCCATTCGCTCTGCTGGGTGCGGCCATTGGTGCGCGTTTGTGGTACGGTCTGTTCAACTGGGATATGTACAGTCAATCACCCGGTTTATTTCTGGCGCTTCGTTTGGGTGATCTGGCATGGCCCGGCGCGTTGATTGGCGGTGCACTCGCCGGGTATGCGTACCTGCGGTTGCGACGCCTGGACGCCGCAACTGCGCCGCTGGCGGATGCCGCTGCGCTGGCGCTCCCCTCCGCGCAGGCAGTCGCGGCGCTGGGCTTGCTGCTCAGCGGCGAAGCTCTTGGTGCACCCACCAATGTGCCATGGGCGCTGCCATTGTTCGGCGTACCGCGCCATCCCGTACCGCTCTACTATCTTCTGGCAGCGCTGGCCACCTGGGGCATGCTGGTATGGTTCGCGCCGCGCATGACCCGACCTGGATCGCTTGCGATGATTTATCTCGCACTGCAGGGCAGCGTGATGCTACTGCTGGAAGCAGTGCGCGTCGATTCGCTGGTGACTGTGGGCGGCATCCGCGTAGCACAGATTGTCGGTCTGGCGATGTTGCTGATTGCTCTCTGGCAGAAACGAGCGCAGACGGAACGAACGCTATGAATATTATAAACGTGCAGGAGAGGGGAGTGGCGCTGATCCGCATCCACGGCGACCTGAACGATTTTCTGCCGCCTAGTCGACGTGAAACGTGGTTCGAACGTCCATGCAAAGGGTACGAGACTATCAAGAACCTGATTGAGACGTGTGGCGTGCCCCATCCCGAGATCGGCGCCCTGATCGTTGGCGGTCATCCAGTTAATTTCGACTACCCGGTGCAACCAGGCGACATGATCGAGGTCTTCCCGATCACGATGGCACCAGCATCGTCAGTCACACTGCGCCCTCCGCTTGATGAACCGCGCTTCGTACTCGATACGCACCTGGGGCGACTGGCGGCATACCTGCGGATGCTGGGCTACGATAGCCTGTACTGGAACAATGCGCACGATGCCGAACTGGCACGTCTGGCAGGCGAGGAACGCCGGATCTTGCTCACACGCGACCGGGAATTACTCAAACGAAGCATTGTTGTCTATGGCTCATTTGTGCGCGAAGTTATTCCAGTGCGTCAGATTGTCGAAGTTATGCGGCGGTTTAATCTCACGCCGACGTCAACCGTTTTCCAGCGTTGTATGCGTTGCAACAGTCTGACAACAGTGGTCGAGAAAGCCGATATTGAGCATCTTCTCGAACCCAGGACGCGATTGTACTTCGATACCTTTCGGCGTTGCATTGCCTGTGGCAAGATCTACTGGCAGGGTTCGCATTACACCCGCATGGCGACGCTGCTGGAGCGTGCGATCCGGTTAAAGTAGGGGCGCAGCGCCGCTGCGTCCCTGGGTGCCGCTGCGCCCCTGCTTTACACGAAAGGAGGCAATGACCTGTGCGTATCGCGGTTGTTGGTGTTGGAGGGGTGGGCAGCTACTTTGGCGGACGGTTAGCACAGGCTGGCGCGGATGTGCTCTTCATCGCGCGCGGCGACAATCTGGTTGCACTGCGCGAGCGAGGATTACGAATCGAGAGCATTTGGTAACACCCATGTCCTATTCAGGCAACTGATGATCCATCGCATGCAGGTCCTGTCGACATGGTGCTGGTCGCCACCAAAACCCGGCAACTCGGTGAAGCGATGGATCACATACGTCCACTCATCGGACCGGAGACCGACGTTGTCCCGCTGCTCAACGGCGTTGGGGCTTCTGATCGTCTGGCAGCAGCGCTGAGCGAGTCTCACGCATTGAATGGCATCTGTTACATCTTCGCTGCCCGCGTTGCGCCGGGTGTAGTGCGACACTTAGGGATCCATCCGCTGATCATCTTTGGCGAACGTGATAACCGTCGCACAGCGCGTGTCGAAGCATTGCGCGACTGGCTGGAACGCGCCGGGGTACAGGTAACGATTCCGCCGGACATTGACGCCGGGGTCTGGCGCAAATTCGTCTTTGGAGCAACAACTAGCGGATTGGGAGCGGTCACACGCGCGCTCGCGCCCATGGGACTACTACGTGAACTTCTAGAGAGGCGCCTGCTACTCATCTAGGGGATGCGCGAAATCGTTGCAGTCGCACAGGCGTGCGGCATCACTCTTGGCGAAGATGCCGTCGCCGCAGCACTAGCGCAACTTGATGCGCTACCCTACGAAACGACCACATCCATGCAACGCGACATCATAGCCAGTCGTCCATCAGAACTGGATGCACAGAACGGCACTGTTGCGCGTTTGGGTGCAGCAGCTGGCATTCTAACACCGCTGCACACATTCATCTACTCCACCCTGCTGCCGCAGGAACGGATGGTGCGCAACTGGCGACTGGACGAACAATCGCAGTGAAATACAGCAGGATGGTCGCATCTACAGTACGACCACCCTGTTGTGTCCTATCGTCGTTCAACCAGCAGGCGGATTGCTGTGCGCTCTTCATCATCGATGGAGACATCAATGAACGAAGGGGTGCAAACGATGTCAATGCCTTCTTCACTAAGATAACTGCGCGCAATTGCCACTGCTTTGATCGCCTGGTTGGTTGCACCTGCACCGATCGACTGCACTTCCGCCACGCCACTATCGCGAATGACGCCAGCAATTGCACCGGCAACTGCGCTGGGACGTGAGCGTGTAGAAACCTTAAGAACCTCAGCGCTCTGCCGCTCGACAGCATTGGCGCCACTTGCGCCGATGGCGCGAGTGGCGGGTGTGGAGTGCGAAAGATTGCTTGCCATATGTGCCTCCTCCAAACTGGGTTGGGCGCCGGCCGATGCGCCGGCTGGTAACTTGCGATAGAATGACCAGAGTTGTTGCCATAACGGGGAAGGAACCCCGCATCGGCCACCGAGAGATTGTGCGGCGCGGTCGGCGTTGAGGCCGTCCTGTGCCGTGAAGCGTTCCGTCGCTTCAGGTGCTGTCCCAAATCAACGTGCATAGTCCACTGCTCGCGTCTCGCGGATGACTGTCACCTTGATCTGGCCAGGATACTGAAGACTCTCCTCAATCTTCCGGGCAACATCACGGGCAAGGTGAATACTGCCGAGGTCATCAATAGCATCCGGTTGCACCATCACGCGAACCTCGCGCCCGGCTTGAACAGCAAAGGCGCGTTGAACGCCTGTAAATGACGTTGCAACCGTTTCAAGCGCCTCGAGGCGCTTGATATACAGGTCGAGCGTTTCGCGGCGCGCTCCGGGGCGCCCGCCGGAGATGGCGTCGACAGCCTGCACCAACCAGGCTTCGACCGTTTGTGGTTCTTCATCGTTATGATGGGCGGCAATCGCATGCACGATCGCCGGCGATTTTCCAAGGCGACGCGCAATCTCGGCACCGATCAATGCGTGCGGTCCCTGCACTTCGTGGTCGACTGCTTTCCCAATGTCATGCAGTAACGCAGCAGTTTTCGCCACATTGATGTTTGCACCTATCTCGGCAGCAATATGCGCTGCGAGCAGAGCGCACTCCAGCGAGTGCTGAAGTACATTCTGCCCATAACTCGTGCGATATTTCAGACGTCCCAGCAGTTTAATCAGGTCGGGGTGCAACCCCTGAACGTTCGCTTCATAGGCGACTCGTTCGCCCTCTTCGCGCATGATCTGTTCGACTTCCTGCTGGGTCTTGCTGACAACTTCTTCAATCCGCGTCGGATGGATGCGCCCATCCTTGAGCAACTTGATCAACGCCAGACGCGCCACTTCCCGTCGCACCGGATCGTGACACGAGAGGGTCACTGCTTCCGGCGTGTCATCGACAATAATATCAACGCCGGTAATTTGCTCGAAGGCGCGAATGTTGCGCCCTTCACGCCCGATGATTCGTCCTTTCAACTCCTCACTCGGGAGCGCGACGGTGGAGACAGTCACTTCAGCGACATACTCCGAAGCGCACCGCTGGATGGCCATACTGATCACTTTGCGTGCCAGTTTATCCGCCTCTTCGCGAACGTTCTTTTCGATTTCACGAATACGGCGCGCTGCCTCGTCGCGCGTTTCATCCTCGACGCGTTTCAGGATAATTGCGCGGGCTTCTTCTTGGCTCAACGCGGAGATCCGCTCGAGTTCCGCACGTTGCTGCTGACGCAGTTGTTCAGCCTCCTGATGAAGCTGCTCCATCTGGCGCTCGCGCTGCTGGAGTTGACGTTCACGCCGTTCAAGACCCTCGATTTTGCGGTCAAGATTTTCCTCTTTCCGTTGCAGTCGTTCCTCCTGCTTCGCCAGCGCTGCACGCGCCTCGCGTATTTGCGCCTCGGCCTCAGCACGGAGTCGAAGCGCCTCATCGGTCGCGCGCAAAATGAGATCTTTCTGCTCAGATCGCGTCGCTTCCAGTTGCAGTCGGGCTTCCGCCTCGATCTGTCGAATCTGGCTCTGTACGCTCTTTCTGTAGATAAGAATGCCTATACCTGCGCCAATGGCAATTCCGATTATCAGGGCAGGCAAGGCCCATATGAGCCATTGCACAACATCCTCCTGCTCAATTGTAAAGGTGCAGCATGCTACAGCCCATTGCCAGGCTGTGGCTACGGGCTCAAACATGCGCTAACGTGTGGGTGGATACATGCTATATTACTCTGCGAATACATCTTCTGTCAAGATGAACAGATTGTCAAGAGTGTTGATGGTATAATATCACGCCATCTGGCGTGGACATTAAGACCGATGTATCTGCGTCGTCTCGAAATCCAGGGATTTAAGACATTTGCCGGGCATACCCTGTTCGAGTTTCAGCCTGGCATTACTGCAGTGGTTGGTCCGAACGGCAGCGGGAAGTCGAATCTCGTCGACGCCATCCGCTGGGTACTTGGTGAACAGCATCCAGGTATACTGCGCTGTAAACGCACTGAAGACCTGATCTTCAGCGGCAGCGGACGGCGGGCGCCTGCCAGTTTCGCAGAAGTCTCGCTGACAATCGATAACAGTGATCGCCTGTTGCCAGCGCCATATAGCGAAGTGACGATTACCCGCCGCGCAACACGCTCCGGCGATCAGGAGTACTTCATCAATCGTCAGCGGGTCCGGTTGCGCGATGTGCAGGAGATTGCTGCGCCGATCAATGGCGCCTATGCGATTGTCAATCAGGGTCTGGTCGATGCTGTGCTCAATCTGCGTCCCCTGGAGCGGCGGCGACTCTTTGAGGATGCTGCGGTGATCAGCGTTTACGAGCAGCGCCGCACTGACGCTGAACGTCGTCTGCGCGAGACACAGTCAAACGTTGCGCGTTGTGCCGATATTCTCGCGGAACTCGAGCCACGATTGCGCTCACTGAAGCGTCAGGCGGCGCTTGCCCGATCCCATCGTGATCTGACGGCTGAGCTTAGGGAGTTGTTGCGAGCGTACTATGTCCATCTTTGGTTGGCAGCGCAGACAGAGTGTGCTGCCGCCGAACAAACAGCGCAGACGCTGGCAGCGACCCTCGCTGTGCGCCAGGCGGAGATGACCGCTGCCTCAACCGATCTTCTCCGTCTCCGGGAGCACATCCGCGCCATCCGCGACCGGATTGAATCGCTCCATGCGGAGAGCAGCGCCCTGCACGCGCGCGCTGAGTCGGTGCAACGTGCACTGGCAGTTGGTCAGGAACGACTCGCAGCGTTGTCGCGCCAGATTGAGGATCAGGAGAGTGCACTGCGTGATTTGGATCACCAGCGCGCTGACCGGCGCACGGAACAGGAAACGATCGCTGCCCAACTTTCCAGCGCTGAGCAACGCCTGGATCAGGCGCGGCAGGAGTACGCTGCGCATGAAGCGCGTCGCACCGAACGGATCGCTAATCGCGCTGTGTTTCACTACGCGCTCGATGCTGCTCGTCGCAATCTGGTAGAGATTAGCGCTGCTCTGGGTGTGGTACGATGTCAGATCGCGCAGATGAATGACCAGCGCGATCGTCTGATCCGCGAACGTGCAATTGCCGGGGAAGCGCTGACAGCCGCCCGCGACAAACTGATGGCGCACCGCACTGCTAGCGTTCAGGCGGATGCGTACGTGACGGCCCTGGAACAGGAACTGAACGATGCGGCATGTCGCGTTGAACTGGCAATGAGTGCCGTCGAACAGCGCCGCCGACAACGCACCGCTGCCGCTGAGACGCTTGAAGCGCTGCGTCGGCAGCAGGCAGATCTGGAAGCGCGGTTGGAAACGCTGCGCCGTCTTCACCGTAGTTATGCCGGAACGTTTGCCGGGGTGCGGGCAGCCATGCAGTGGGCCGAGTTGCAGAACCGATCCGGATTTGCCCTGGTGGCGACCGTAGTGCGTGTGCCAGCAGAACTCGAAACGGCCATCGAAGTGGCGCTTGGTTCACGCCTGCACAATATCGTCGTCAATTGCTGGGAAGATGCGGAAGATGCTATCGAAGCGCTCAAACGCAGCGGCGAGGGACGCGCAACCTTTCTGCCACTGGACACGATCCGCTCATGTAGTGCTGACAGGGTACGCCTGCGATCGCTCACTGGTTCGGACGATGGCGTTCTGGGGGTTGCTGCCGATCTTATCGACGTTGACGAACGCTACCAACCAGTGGCGGAATTACTTCTTGGTCGCACGCTAGTTGTTCGCACGCTGGCAGTCGCCCGGCGCGAGCTGCAGCACATCGGCAGCGGATGGACGATTGTCACGCTGGCGGGAGAGCAGGTAAGCGCAGGAGGCGCAGTCACAGGAGGGGCAGCAGCGAAGGAGAGTGGCACACTGCGGCGTGAGCGAGAATTACGCGAACTCCCCAAACGCCTGGAAGCCGTTTCACGTGAGACAGAAGAGGCGCACGTGCGCTATATCGCCGCAAACGAAGCATATGCCGCCGCCGAACAGTCAGCGCGCGATGCCGAACGTCACCAGCGTCAGATCCAGCGACAACTCGACCAGGCGCGTGTTACTGCGGTGCAGACGCAGCGCGCCGTTGATCGTGCCGAAGCGGAATATCTCATGTGTCAACAGCGTATCGAGCAGATTGATGCCGAGATGGCTACACTTCTCGATCGCCTGCAATCGGCAATCGCCGAGCAGGAAGAGTTGATGCAGCGGGAAGATGCAGCGCGCACGCAGGTCGAGCTTCTCCAGGCTGAAGAAGCGGCGCAGCGCACTGCAGATGCTGCCGACGACGAGATCCTGGCGCATCTGCGCGCGCCTCGCCGATGCCGAGGGTGATGTGCGTATGGCTCGCGCTATCCTGCACACGGCTCATCAGGCGCTGGCACGTATTGACGAGCAGCGTGCGTCACTGGCAGAGCGCATCGAGCACCTGCGCCGTGAACGTGCTGCCCTTATCGATACACTGACGCAAATCGCTGCCGAACATCAGGCACTGCTGGCGCAGATCGACGCCCTGCGTGCGCAGATTGAGCCATCGGAGGCGGAGTTAGGCGCGCTGGAACGGCAGCGCGAAGCACACGAAGTGCGCGTGCAGACGCTCACCGCTGCATTGATCGACGCCGAAGCGGCATATAACCGCGCAATGGTCGATGCCCAGCGTGCGCGTGATCGCCTGGAGACGCTGCAGGAACGCGCCTTAGGCGATGCCATCGATGTTGAATCCGCTGCTCAATCTTGTGCAGCCCCATCGCCAGATGCTAATGTTGAGGACATGCAGCGACGTATTGATGATCTAAAGAGCCGTATCGCTCGCCCGGGGATCATCAATCCGCTGGCGCTGGAGGAGTATGATGAAGCAGCAGCGCGTTATGAGTTCCTGAGCGCCCAAATGAACGATCTCCGTGCAGCATCGACAACCCTTAACGAGTTGATTGCCGAACTGGACAAAGCTATTCGCACCCGCTTTGAAACGACGTTTCGTATTGTCGCTGCAGAGTTCGAGCGCAGTTTTACGAATCTGTTCGGCGGTGGCGAAGCACGCCTGGTACTGATCAATGACAACGGTGACGATGCCGCCGAACAGAACGGTGGCAAACCTCCCGGCATCGCCACGCTCGGCGTGGAGATTATCGCCCGTCCACCTGGGAAGCGTCAGCAGCATCTGGCGCTACTTTCGGGCGGTGAGCGTGCGCTGACTGCTGCGGCGCTGCTCTTCGCCATTCTGAAAGCCAACCCGACCCCCTTCTGTGTCCTCGACGAAGTCGATGCTGCCCTGGACGAAACAAATGTCGGGCGTTTCCGCGAGGCGCTTGCCGGGCTGAGCGAAAAAACACAGTTTATCGTTGTTACCCACAATCGGGGAACAATTGAGGTTGCCGATACCATCTACGGCATCACAATGGGTGACGATGGTGCATCGCGGGTGCTCTCACTCAGGTTAGAAGGGGTCGGTGAGAGGTGACGTTCGCAACTATCCGATTGTGCATACAAACAATATCTCATTCGCATCCGTCCAAGGTGCTCAATTGCACAGGCGTCAGGGCTTATGGTTGTTCGGTATAGCCTGTGCAGGTGGGCTTCGCCTTGCACGCCGGGGCTTTAGCCCCACAGCTAGTCCGGTATGGCGGCTCTCAATATATATTAGCCCGACGGCTTGAGGCGTATACCGGATTGAGTTCTCAATCTCCATTAAGCCCAACGGCAAAAGACGCATACTCATTGGTCCACGGCGCGAGATGTATACCGACATTACATTCTCAATTTCTATGAGCTCCATAGGGGTACCGGATGTTGAGTAGTTCTTACAGAGGTTGAACCTGTTGGACAAGGTTGAACGCTCCTCGGACAGCTGCAATCACCATCGCGCTCTTCGTGCGGCGACCAAAATGAATGTCGGTCTACACTCTCTACACTCTGCCAAAAGCGGACGTCTCGAGCCACGCGGCAGACCTGGACTAAGGATCAACATATTCGAGAACTGAATTCTCAATCTTCATCAGCCCCACAGCCAGAACGTTCGATGTTCGGATCAGACGCCGGGCTACCGGGCGAATACTGGATCTTTAGCCAGTGGACTCTCGCACCACAGGGCAAGCATCATCGATAGACCGGGTGTTAGTGGATATGGTCGATGCAGCACGAGAAAGTGCCTTGAGTGCGCTCCACAAATCAGACATTTGTGGAGCGCTCCCTTGAACACGAAAGAACACACGTCTGGCGAGAGCCGAAAGAAGAGCGCGGCAAACAGGAAATCAACAGCGTGGCATAGACTGTCGTATGAACGGAGCGCGACAGATGTTCAAGGAAAATTGTCAGAGACGATGAAGTCTATTGAACTATGCAATTCATCAATAAGGAGTATATCACGATGATTACGTTTGGAGCTGCAATCTTTGATATGGACGGCACTCTGCTCGACAATATGCCACTCTATTTTCGGGCGTTCCGGGTTTTCATTGAGCGACATGGGTTGCAACCACCCCCGCCGTCCGAAGCGGCACGGTTGATTGGCAGGCGACAGAGCGATATCTTTCCAGCACTGTTCGGGCGGCCGTTGACTCCGGAAGAAATCGCACGCTATAGTGAAGAAGCAGCGCAGATCTACCGAGACATGCTGACTGGAGTTACCCCATTGCCGGGACTGATGCGATTTCTCGATCTTCTTGAACAGCGTCGAACAAAGATCGGTCTGGCAACCTCTGCGCCGCAGGCAACTGTCGCACCGACTCTGGCAGCGCTAGGCATCACCGGACGGTTTGCTGCCATCACTCTTGGCGATGAGGTGCCGCGCGGCAAACCGGCGCCCGACATTTTCCTCGAAACCGCACGTCGCCTCGATCAACCTCCTGATCGCTGTGTGGTCTTCGAGGATTCGCTTGCAGGAATTGCCGCGGCGCGCGCTGCCGGTATGCGTTGCATTGCGCTCGCTACGACCCACTCTGTTGCCGATCTGCGCGCTGCTGCACCCGACCTCGTTGTTGCCGACTACAACGAACTGCTCCGCGCGATGCCGGAACTTATAGTCGAGGAAGGCTAAACATCGAAGAAAGAGGGTGTCACACCGGCGCTGCCTGCTCAGATGGACGCCGGGGATTTATCTACCTGGACGGTCAAAGGGACAACTTGCGAGGTTGCGTGCAGTAAGATGGCTTATCAAGTGCGAAAGGGCAACCTTGAGAGCTGCATGTGACGGGCACAGCCGATGTTGCGCGTGGAGAGGAAGAAGAGAGTGTATATTTATCGCCGACTGGCAGCGTACCTTATTCCGGGTATAGATGAAAACTTGACATATTCACTCCACCGGGTGGAACGGAGTCAACGCCTTCACTCACCTGAAATCCTGTCCTGGCAAAGGATGACACGCCTTACATCAGTACTTCTTTCTTCAACTCTTCCAGGTTCTTCAGTGCCCGGTCAGCGTTGCGACGCAGCAGTTCATACGTTTCGAGCGATGTGTCGTCTCTGAGTTGTCCCTGGACGATCATATCCGCTGCCAGTACCAGTACCGTGAGGCACTGAATGAGTTCCGTCGCCGCCGGTGATCTGGTGAGTTGATACTCACGCAAACGGCGCAGCGCCTCTTCGGCCTGACGGGCGTTCGGTTGCAGCCAGATCAAGAGCGACTGCGATACGGTACCATCCCTGTGTCCCTTGGCAAGCATATCGGCTGTGCTCGCCAGTATGGTGAGCGATTTATTGAGCTGGCGCATGATCGCCTGGAGTGCTGTACGCATGTGGAGATTGGTGCGCAGATCTGCGGGCGCCGCCTGTGCATGATTGGTCGGCACAACAGGTAGCACTGGATATGGCTCAATCATAATGCTGCTCCTGTCGTGACTGTAAGGGACAGGACTTGTCTTGTCAGCATCATGTTGCGGATGTTCTCCAGTCATAGTGCGGACACTCTAAGATGAACATTCTGTCATTTTCATTAGTTAGGTAGTATATCGTTTGATCAAGGGCTTGAGCAACATGCCATGAGTCCTGATGTTGAACAGTACTTGCACTGGTCCATAGCAAGTTAAGATAGTCTGATCTCTGTTACAATCGTCGTTGACGGTTGCGTGAATTGTTGAAGGATGCAGATAGCGAAGCAGAACACTGCGAGCAACGCGCGTGTATCCTAAGAACGTCGCGTTGCTCGTGATGCTTTGAAGTTGCCAGTCATCGTGCTGATGCTTGGCATGCTTGCGCTTGCACCGCGCATCATCGGGCTTGCCGATTTTCTCACTACCGACGGAGCGTACCACTGGATCCGTTTTACCGAACGGTTCGATGCAGCAATTTCCGAGGGTCACTGGGCTGATACCATTTTCGTTGGGCATCCTGCCATCACGATGTTCTGGTTAGGGCGCGCGGGATTGGTGCTCGAACGCACCTTACGCGATATGGGCTGGATAGGCGCTTCCTCGATGATCGAGCATCTGGCCTGGCTGCGACTGCCAGGGACTTTCCTGCAGGTGGTGTTCGGGGTAACCACCTGGATGTTGAATGCTGCGCGGGTGTGGTGCGTCCAGCGTGCGATTGTATTGCGACGGGGCAGCGACGTTCTCAAAGGCGCACCTCTGGCGGGATTGCTAATAATGGTCGCAATAGAGATCGGTCAGGTCGTCTGGTACCATACTATCTGAGTTACTACAAGTTCGGCAGCGGTGCAGCAGCGCAGCGCATGTTTCTGATCGGATGGGGGGAGGGCATGGATCAGGTCGGCGCATGCATGGTTGAGTTCACGCCCTGATATCAGGTATGGACCGGTCATCTCAGCGCTCAGACCGACGTTGCAACCGTTTGTTCCGGTCGATGTTCGTGACATTACCGATCTGGGGAAACTACCGATCAACTATGCTGTTGTCTATCTGGAGTCGATTCAGCGCGGCGCGCATCCTGATATCTATCGCCAGTTCGAGCCGATGACTCCCATCCATACAATCACCATATCATGGCATCGCATATGCAAAGATCTACCAGTTGCCGCGCCCGTACCGGCAGCCGATCGGCGCGCGCTCCGGCGATGCGATCATGCTCCACGGAGTCTCAGTCGAATATGATCAGAACCATTTGACGGTCACGCCTTCGTAGGGGACGCTGGCGCCTCCGCAGGGCGATTACGTCGTATTCCTTCAGGTGATCGATGCACAGGGACAGCGGGTTGCCGGTGTGGACGTACCGCCATCTGGCGTTGGCGGGATGCCGACTAGCGCCTGGCTGCCGGGGCAGCAGGCGGCTGTGCCACTGCCGCTGTCGCTGCCGCCCGATCTTCCGGCAGGCGAGTACGAGGTTATTCTGGGATTGTACGATGCCGATAGCGGCGAACGGTTGCCCGTCAGCGGCAACTTCGATCTGGCGTCCACCGCAATGCGCGCCATCCGGGTGACCACGTTAACGTATCCGTAAAGGAGGACCGGTTATGAAAAAGGCGCTTGTCCTTTCCGGCGGCGGCGGTCGTGGTGCCTACCACGTCGGTGTGATCGAAGCGCTTGTCGAACGAGGCTGGATGCAGGATGGCATCGGACCGGACATCATTGCTGGGACCTCGATCGGCGCGATCAATGCTGCAGCGCTCGCATCTAGTTTGACCGTCGCGCAGCTGAAAGCGCGCTGGCTCGACATGCACACCGAGGATGTGCATCGACTATCGGGCGATCTGCCAGCGGTCAGTCGGCCGCTCGTCCGTTTTTTGATGCGCAGCGTCTTAACCTCAGAAGTGCACGGTGGCGCAAGTGTCGTTCTGTCGCCCGAAGAGCGTACCATGGATGCGCAGGGATTCCTTGAGCGCATTGGTCAGATGTTCCGTACGCGCCCATTTCGCAGTCTGCTCGATACTTCTCCCTGGCGTCACACCCTGAGTCGCTGGATGGACTTTGACCGGATCAACGCGCCGGATGCGCCTGCCCTGCTGCTGACTGCGACCGATCTCCAGACCGGCGATCTCCGGGTGTTTTGCAATCGACCGCTGCGCGACCACCCGGCTGACCGGATCACTCTTGACCATCTCATGGCGTCGTCGAGCATTCCAACCGTCTATCCCTGGACTGAGATCGATGGTCGCAAGTATTGGGATGGGGCGGTGCTGGCGAATACTCCGTTAGGACCGGTGATCGATCTTGCGGTAGGCGATGATGTCGAGATTGTAGTCGTTATGATGACGCCATGGGATGTCGCGCCGGAGGCGATGCGTCAGCAGTTGCAAAGCGTGCCGGAAGACCTGGTGCAGGCATTATCGTTGACGCTGGATTGGGCGCTGCTGGCATCGTATCGCGCGGCGATCAAGATGCTGCGCGCGTATAACCGACTGGCAGAGGCGGCGCGAAAACTTGAGCGTGCTGCGCAGCAAACCGGCGACCCGGCTCTGACTCTGGAAGGAAGCATTCCCCGCATCATCGCCGAGCCGCTGGTCATTGCGCCACAGCAGTTGATGCCGCTGGAATGGATTATCGATTACGAAGAGCGCAATCATCTGGCATTGTTCGAGATGGGGCGGAATGACGCCCTGCGCGCACTTGACAGGCGCTTGCTCAGTCGGTTGCCTGGCCAGCTGTGATCGACCTGCATATCCACACCAGCGCAACGCCGCACCATGCGACCTGGACGCCAGACACACTGATGGCAGCAGCAGCACGCGCCGGATTGCAGGCGATCGCTGTTACCGAACACCACGGCAGGCGTTCGGGCAGTGCAGGAAGCGGGTGTGCACACAGGCATCCGCGTCATCTCAGGCGTGGAGATCGATGCCGGTTTTCCCGCGGGGCGGCGTGATGATCGGCTGCCGTTCAAACTCTGGCATCTACTCATTTACGGTGCTGATCCGGAACATCCCTCCCTCTGGCGTTGTGTCGTTCCGTTAATGAGCGCAACCTGGCAGATGCAGACGTGTTGCGGCGATACCTGATTGCAGCAGGTTTTCGACTGCCCGGCATCGACGCGCTTGAACGTCCGCCACATATAGCCGACATTGGCGCGGCGCTTGGACGTGCGAACGATCTTCCTGATCGCGCGCCAGAGGATGACGATGAGAGTGCCGGGATGCGCTATATTCTGACCCGCCTGCCAGGTATGTATCGACCCCCAGGTGTAGAGGAGATCGTCGTCGTTGCCCATGAGATTCGGTGGTGTGGCGGTGCTGGCGCACCCTGGTCGCTCAAAGGGCGTTTACGCGATCCCGGCGACTGCTGAAGATATCGCCATAATGGCGGAGGTCGGACTGGATGGCATCGAAGTCTACTACCCGGCCCATCGACCGGAACAGATAGCGATGTACCATCATCTGGCGCAGCAGCACCGATTACTCATAACCGGCGGGTCGGACTCGCACCATCCGCACCAACTGCTCGCCCGGTGGCCCGCTGCGTGGTGCCAGGCATTTCTTGAGCGTGTAGGAGCGGTTAGAGGATAAGAATTGAGCGTCCTGGCAATATTATGCAGGAACCCAGCGCATTAGACGGCAGAGTACAGCGTTAGCAGTGTGGCAGCGACTGGCAATTATACGTGAAGAGTCCTGGAAGTGTCAGGCACCTTATGTTACAAACTGATTACGATTGGCGCTGTGTTGCTGGAAAAGGGTTAAGATATGGTAGAATAGGGGTATCATTAGTGTGACCTCCGGCGTTTTCGTATATGAGGTGTGGTGACCCTTCAGGAAGCCAGACTTCGGACGGAGACAGATCTTTCCATCTTGATCATACGTCTCTACGGTCAATCAGGATGGTCGCCAACGGCTCCATGATATGCAGAGCATATGGAGGGGAATGTATGTCTATGACGACAGAACGGTCGCATAACGGCCACAATGCTGATACAGTGCTGATCGTCGAGGATGACGCAGCAACCCGGCGTCTGTACAAGTTCCTGCTGTCGAACGGCGGATATGTCGTTCTGGAAGCCGAAGATGGCGTAGCGGCAGTCGAAGTGTTACAGCGTCATCGTTGCGACCTGGTGATCACCGACATGAACATGCCGCGGATGGATGGGCTGGATCTGATCCGAACCATTCGGCGAGATTTTGGTGATATTTATGTTATTCTGATTACCGCATTCGGCACCCCCGATACCCAAAAGCAGGCAATTCGCCTCGGCGCCAACGACTATCTCGCCAAGCCCTTCGATTTTGAAGAACTCGAGCGACGAGTGCACACTTATTTTCAGAACCGTTCTCGCCCCTCCGCTCCTTAGCATCGCGCTTCCAGGCGATCTGGTTCGACCGCGCAGCAGTCTGCTGACGCGGTCTTTTCTTTCCGATGCGCAATACCATCAGTCCAATCGACGAGCTCAATGCAGGCGCCTCGCAGTCGCTTGACTCTGCTGGAGCCAGGGCCATGCGCGCCGATAAAACTGGTATGCTCAAAGAAATGCCTGCGCGCTATAATGGCGACTTGAAAGATATGGCATCCACTGACAAGTGAGGCGGTGATGAGTCAGTCCCTGTCGACGAGTACCGATCCGGTTTCGATCCTGGTCGTTGAAGACGATCCGATGGTCAATAGTTTCTGCGCACGGTTGTTGCACATGAAAGGGTACAGTGTCAAGACCGTGTTCAATGGGCGAGAAGCGTTGACCATGCTCCAGGCGAACCGCTTCGATCTAGTGTTGACCGATCTTCAGATGCCTGAGATGGGCGGCATGGAATTGCTGCGGGAGATGCGTGAACGGTATCCTGATATTGATACCATCATGTTTACCGCATATGCAACCGTGGAGACGGCACGTGAGGCGCTGAAGCTGGGCGCATTTGATTATCTGACAAAGCCATTCAGCGTCGACGAACTGGAGCAAACAGTGCGGCGCGCCATCGAGTGGCGGAGGGTGCGCCAGGAACGTCAGCGTCTCTCAGAAGTGGTGGCGCTGTACCAGATCAGCCAGGCGTTCACCAGCACCCTCGATACTGAAACTGCGGTGAATGAGATCGTTGGTCTTCTGTGGCGGCGTTTTTCACCGGCAACGCTCTCGCTCTCGCTGGTGCATCCTGAGGATAACGAGCTGGAGCTTCTAGCGCTGCGAGGAACTGCGTCACGTGTTTCTGTTGGCACACGTATTCCGCTTCAATGCACACTGGGGAAAGAGAGTCTCTGCGAGGATCATATACGTCTTACTGGTGGTGCAGTATCCGTCCCTTCTTCGCACGCGGCGCGTTTCGTGTTGCGCAGCAACGACCGGATCGTCGGGGTGCTCGATCTAAGCCGGGCGCCTGATCAACCAGGGTTTGATCAGGATGACCGCACCCTGCTGACAATCTGCGCATCGCAGATTGCCGCATCGCTCGACAACAGCCGTCTCTATCGCCAGTTGAAACAGCAGAATATTGAGATGGTTGCGGCGCTGGCCGCTTCAATCGACGCGCGTGATCCGTACACCGCCGGGCATTCAATGCAGGTAATGCGCTACGCCGTGCGTCTTGGCGAAGTTATCGGTCTTGATGCTGCACGCATCGAGGCGCTGCGCTACGGCGGGCTGCTGCACGACATTGGCAAAATCGGTGTGCCCGACGCCATCTTGCTAAAACCTGCCTCCCTATCACCAGAGGAGATGGAGATTATGCGTGCCCATGCGGTTATTGGCGTCGAGATCGTGCGTGGTGTGAAAGCGTTGCGCCCGGTGCTGCCGGTTATCCGGCATCATCACGAGCGAATTGATGGTACCGGCTACCCCGATGGACTGTCCGGCGATCAGATCCCACTCGAAGCCCGGATCATGGCGATAGCCGACGCCTACGATACCATGACCTCGGAGCGCGCCTACCGTCGCGCAATGACGCAGGACGAAGCAATTGCCGAACTGCGACGATGTCGCGGATCGCAATGGGACGCCGATCTGGTCGACCAATTCGTCAAGTTGCTGAAATCTGAGGCGCAGGCATTACGCCTGCAACCGCGTGTCGCGCAGGTATCGCTTGATCAGAATGTGCTCCACGTCCCTCATCAGTTTGTGTCGGTGGGGGATCTGCGCGTTGACTAGCGTCACCTGCTACACCCCTTCCACGCTCACAAAAGGTGTGCCAATTTCCGGAGACGGCGGCATCTCGCCTGCACGTCGCCGTGTTCTGTCAATCAGGCGCTTGTTTCAGCGTTTGCACAAGCCGTTCTGATGCCAATTGTTGATACGATTGGGCAGCAATGCCGCCTCGTCGCTCTGGCGGCGGAATGTTGACGGGATGTCTTCCGCTTGACAAAAGCTTCACCTGTCGGTACCATAAAGACGAGCGCAGAATTTCCCAGAGCAGATTCCATGCGTCCTTCTCCGCAGGCGCTCTACATGTGTGCGTTGCACAACAAACAACGCTGATCCGCCAGATCGCCTAATACCGAAGTCTTTAGCTGCAACGAAAGGATCGGTTCGGTGAAGATCTCCGGTAGCTACACGATTGACGCGCCACGCGAAGTCGTGTGGGAGGCGCTGAACGATATCGAGGTGCTGGCGCGGTGTGTTCCAGGTTGCGAGCGTCTGGAACAGGTCGGTGACAACGAGTACGAAGGAACAATTAAGATCGGCATCCAGGCAATCCGTGGTGTGTACAGTGGTCGCATCCGTATTGAAGACATCGATCCGCCGAACCACTACAAACTGATTGCCAGTGGGAAAAGCGCCAACGGTGTGGTTGATGGAGTCGGCACGGTCGATCTCGTAGCACAGGATGGGAAGACGTTGCTCATGTATGGCGGCGAGGCGCAGATCGGCGGCACGCTGGCGAGTGTCGGGCAGCGCCTGATTGAAGGTGCTTCGCGTCAGCTGATCAATCAGTCGCTCAAGGCGCTCGCCGAACAGATTGCTACCCGTGTTGCCACACCGGCGTCAGCGGTTGCGGAAGCACCCGCTGTTGCAGAAGTCCCTGCTGCGCCGGTGTCAGCAGTTGCGGAAACCGCAGCCACTCCTCCGCCACCAACACCTGAACGTCGCACGGTCGTGGTACCGCCCGAAGAACAGCTGCGTCCCGAGTCGGTCGTTTTCGGCATCATCAACGATTTCATCTCTGAGCGCCCGTGGGTGCCCTGGATTGTCGTCGCTTTCTTGCTTGGCTACATTCTCGGACGGTCGCGCAGCCGCCGGGAACGCTAGCATATCCCCCCTGTTCCGTCTATTCGCTACTCAATGAGGAGGTGTCTACAGTGGCAACAATTACGGTTACGGTCAATGGAAAATCGTACACCAGTGAGGTTGAGCCACGCACGTTGCTCGTTCATTACCTGCGTGAGCACCTGAACCTGACTGGTACGCATATTGGGTGCGATACCAGTCAGTGTGGCGCATGCGTGGTGCTGGTCGATGGCGTCAGTGTCAAGTCATGTACGATGCTGGCAGTCCAGGCGGATGGCGCTAATGTGCTGACCATCGAAGGTCTGGCGCAGAACGGTCAACTGCATCCGCTCCAGGAAGGGTTCTGGGAGTGTCACGGTTTGCAGTGTGGCTACTGCACGCCGGGCATGATCATGGCAGCATACGATCTGTTGCAGCAGAATCCCGAACCAACTGACGAGGAAGTGCGTCACGGATTGGAAGGGAACCTCTGCCGGTGCACTGGTTATCACAACATTGTGCGTGCCGTACAGTACGCTGCCGCGAAGATGCGCAGCGAAGAAGTTCCTGCGTAAGTCGCTCCGGTTGAAGTGGATAATAACACCTGTCGTTTGACTTCTGGTTTCTCCGCACTAGAAGGGAAAAACAGCAATGACGGCTGAAGCGATGTCGACGAAACTGGTGGGTCAGGCTATCAAGCGCCGTGAAGATCCGCGGTTGATTACGGGACAGGGTACATTCCTCGATGACATCAAACTCCCCGGTATGACGCATGCGTGCGTGCTGCGTAGCCCTTACGCTCACGCAAAGATCAAGTCGATTGATACAAGCAAAGCGAAAGCTCATCCGGGCGTCGTTGCCGTGTTTACCGGCGAAGACATGCTCGATCTGAATCCACTGCCGTGCGCTTGGCAGGCGGGGCGAGTGAAGAATAATGTCAATACTCCCCGCGTGCTGGCAGTCGGCGAGGTGCATTTCGCAGGCGATCCGGTGGCGCTGGTGATTGCCGAAGATCGCTACATTGCACGCGACGCTTGTGACCTGATCGAGGTGGAGTACGAACCGTTGCCAGTCGTGGTCGATGCAAAGAAAGCCACTGAGCCGGGTGCACCGCAACTCCATGAAAATGCGCCGAACAATATCGTGATGGAGTGGGAAGCAGGCGATAAGGCGAAAGCTGATGCCGCTATTGCCGCTGCCGAAGTGGTGGTGCGCGAGCAGATCATTAACCAGCGCCTCCTTCCTACCCCGATGGAAACACGCGGTGCTATCGCGCGCTACGAGCCAGCGACCGATGAGTTCACCCTCTGGACAACTTCTCAGGCGCCGCACGTCTTGCGCCTGCTGTTGACTGCCTTCGTGTTTGGGATACCAGAGACGAAACTGCGGGTTATCTCGCCAGACATTGGTGGTGGCTTCGGGCAGAAGATCTTTTGCTACAATGATGCTGCCTTCACAATGTGGGCAGCACGCAAGATCGGTCGCCCAGTGAAGTTCGTCGAGGATCGCAGCGAGAATTACAAGTATTCGACCCACGGGCGCGACCATATTACCGATGTTGAACTCGCTGGCAATCGCGATGGCACGATCACCGGTCTGCGTGTCACAACTTACGCCAACCTGGGTGCGTATCTTAGTACAATTGCGCCTGGCATTCCGACGACACTCTACGGGCGGATCATTACCGGTGCCTACCGCATCCCGGCAGCGTATGTCAAAGTGTACGGCGTCTATACCAATACGGCGATGGTTGATGCCTATCGGGGCGCTGGTCGCCCGGAGGCGTCGTATCTGATCGAGCGCATGGTTGATCGCTTCGCTGCCGAGATTGGGATGGACCCGGCGGAAGTGCGACGTAAGAACTTCATTCCTCCAGATGCCTTCCCCTACGACAACGGTCTCGGTCTGCTGCCATACGACAGCGGTAACTATGAGGCGGCACTTAACAAGGCGCTTGAAATTGTCGGGTACGCCGATTTCCGCAAAGAGCAGGCGGAAGCACGTAAGCAGGGTCGCTACCTCGGCCTGGGTATTAGTTCGTATGTCGAAATCTGCGGGGTCGCGCCAAGTAAGTGGATCGGTCTGCCAGGTGAAGGATGGGGCGCCGGGTTGTGGGAAAGCGCCAACGTGCGCGTTCATCTGACCGGTAAGGTGGTTGTCACGACCGGGTCGCTGCCGCACGGTCAAGGCGTTGAAACCACATTCGCGCAAATCGTTGCTGACGAACTGGGCGTACCGTATGATGACGTCGTGATCGAGCACTCCGATACGCTGGGCACGCCGTTTGGCTACGGTACCTACGGCTCGCGCTCGCTGGCAGTTGGCGGCACAGCAGTCTACCGCAGCGTGGCGAAGATTAAGGAAAAGGCAAAGAAGATCGCCGCGCACATGCTCGAAGCCAACCCAGACGATATGGTCTACGAGAATGGTCGCGTCTACGTCAAAGGGTCGCCTGACCGCGCAAAGACGCTAGGTGAGATTGCGCTTCAGGCGTCGGTGGCGTATGACCTGCCAGAGGGCATGGAGCCATTCCTTGATGAAACGAGCTACTACGATCCGCCGAACTGCACCTTCCCCTTCGGCACGCACATCGCAATTGTCGAGGTCGATCCGGACACCGGCATCGTCGATCTGAAACGTTATGTGGCTGTCGATGACTGTGGCAATGTCATTAACCCAATGATCGTCGATGGTCAGATCCATGGCGGCATTGCACAGGGCATTGCTCAGGCGCTCTACGAGCGGGCAGTGTATGACGAGAACGGGCAACTGGTTACCGGTACCTTGATGGACTATGCTGTTCCTGCGGCACATATGCTACCGCCCTACGAGACGGCGCGCACTGTTACGCCCAGTCCAGTCAACCCGATGGGGGTGAAAGGTGCAGGTGAAGCTGGTACAATTGCCAGCGCCCAGGCGGTGATGAATGCAGTTATCGATGCGCTTGCACCGTTTGGCGTGAAGCATATGCAGATGCCAGCAACGCCTGAAAATGTGTGGAAAGCGATCCGCGCGGCTCAGTCGGCTTCCTGAGAAGATTAGTAGTATTGCGCGACCGGCAGCGATGTCGGTCGCGCAATCAGGCATAGAGGAGTGTCTCGATGATACCGGCACCCTTTCAGTATTTCGCACCCAAGACGGTCAACGAAGCAATCGGGTTGCTCCAGCAGCACGGTGATGATGCCAAGTTGCTGGCAGGCGGTCACTCGCTACTTCCTGCACTGAAACTGCGTCTCGCACAACCCGCAGTCTTAATCGATATCAGTCGTGTGGCAGAGTTGAAGAGTATCACCTCCGAGGGGGATCGTCTGGTAATCGGCGCTGGCGCAACCTACCGCGAGATTGCGACGAATGAGGCAGTACGTTCTGGTTGCCTGGTGCTTGCTGAGTGCGTCGGACAGATTGGTGATATTCAGGTGCGCAATCGTGGGACTATTGGTGGGTCGCTGGCGCATGCCGATCCAGCAGCTGATCTCCCGGCAGTCGTGCTGGCACTTGGTGCAACGATTAACGTGATGGGACCAAACGGCGCACGCAGCATCGCTGCCGATGATATGTTCGTGGCGATGATGACCACGGCAATCTCGCCGGGCGAAGTGATGACGTCGGTGACATTCCCTATTCTAGGCAAGGGCGAAGGTGCAGCATACGCCAAACTGCGCCAGCCAGCGTCGCGCTACGCTATTGTCGGTGTGGCGGCGTATGTCAAACTGGACGGCGGAACCGTTGCGGCGTGCCGCATTGGTGTCACTGGCGCTGGTGCTGTTGCAGTACGTCAGCCAGCTGCTGAGGCGGCACTGGTTGGCACTTCTGGAGATGACGCAGCAGTGGCGGCAGCAGCGAATGCCGCTGGCGACGGGATTGATTACCTAGGCGACATCCATGCGTCGGCGGAGTACCGCCAGGCGATGGTGAAGGTTTACACTCGGCGCGCGCTGACCGAAGCGCTCCGCCGCGCACGCGCGTGAACAGTCGGGCAGAAGCGGCAGTTCATACGAAAACTCGCGCCGTCGGTTTGGCTAAGAACCGACGGCGCGAGTTTTTTGCCATTCATCGGGTTATCGAGTCTTCACAAAACGTCTGCCGTCACGGTACCACCTCTCACGTGCAATGCTCCCTGTTTTCAATACTCAGGCGCGTGTCGTGGAGTACTATATGTGATCCGAATGCGCGCGGAAAAGAGCTGACAGCAACGGAATGGCATGTCTCAGCAATCCCGTGATCCGAATGCACGCGGAAAAGAGGATTCGTATGACACATTGCCGCTGTCATGCGCGGATGCGGAACCGGATCGATGACCTGATCAACACGCTTGCGGCAGAAGATCGCATGACCGATCTCAAACACAAACTCGACCAGGTGACGTTCTGGAAGTTACGCAGCAGCGAACGTGAAACCTGGCACTACGCGCGAGGCATCGCTGCTTTTCGCCGCGGCGACTACGCCCAGGCAACGCAACGCTTCGAGAAGGGACGCGCCGCTGCGCCGCGATCTGCACGGATCGCTTTTGCGCTGAGTCAGAGTACGAGCAGGTCGGGCGGGTCGCAGATATGCTGGCGGCATTCGACGCCTGTCCATTCCCGCGTGTGCTGTCCGCTTACGCGCTGATGCGGGCGCGTTTCGCCTACCTGCGAGACCACACGCAGAGAGCGCTCCAGTATGTGTTGCCAATTCTTGACACCTACGAAGCGCTCCAGATCGCCGACGATCATTTCCTGTTCATACGGGGGTTGCCCTTCTTTGGCGAAACGTGGTCGTATCTGGGAGCATTCCTGGAGTTGACCGGCGATCTTACGACGTTGCGCGCGCTTACCGAACGCGCCCGCCAGCATCTCAAGGAGTACGCCTTTGATGGACAGGTATTGTGGCTCGAATGTCTGGAGCACGACGATGTTACGCTGCTCATCGAAGCGCTCGAGCAAACCGTGCAGGAAGGCATAGCGCTTGGATGGCCCGTCGGGTACACGGCAATCTGCCTGGCAGTGCTGCAATCGCAGCGCACCGATGATCTGCAGGAAGCCGAACACATCCTCGATGCTGTAACCCTGAGCGATGAAGACCCGCCGTTGCTGGACGATATCCGGCTTCTGGCGCAGTGTGCCATTTGCTCACCGGGCAGGCGACAACGAACGTGAATCTGTTTTGGTGCGACAGTTTCTGGAGCGTCAGCCGATGCTCCTCGAACCGTCACGCGCGTTCGATGTGCGCCTGCTTCGGTATCAGGAGCGGTTGAAGCCGCTCTATTGGGAGGGAAAACGGCACACTGGCGTTTCTGGATGGCCCGACAGAGTACGGATTATGGTCTGATCCGCGTCACGTATTGCCTGATCTCATCGGCGCGGATAAAGAAGCCCTGGAGGCGCTCGGTTGTTGTCGGATGTACAAAGAGCATATCACCACGCCCCAGCAGGTTCTCTGCACCGGCGCGATCCAGGATCGTCATCGAGTCGTGGTGTGATGGTAGACGGAAGGCAATACGCGCTGGCAGGTTAGCCTTAAGGTTGCTGGTAACGGTATCGGCGCTGGGACGCTGCGTGGCAATCACCAGATGAATACCGACATTGCGCGCCCGTTGTGCGAGACGTACTAACTGCCGCTCAAACTCCTGGCGCTCCGGTTTGTCCAGCACCTGCGTCAGATCAGCGTATTCGTCGATAATCACTACGAGCGGCGCCAGCGGTGTTTCAGGGTTTTGAACGTTGTAGTCGTGAATGTCGCGGCAGCGCGCTGCGCGCAACTGCTGCGAGCGTACTTCCAGCGTCTCGGCTGTCAGTTGATTCAGCTGGTCGATCGCGGCTTTGGCGTCGATAACCACCTGCCCGCCAAGCAGATGCGGCAGCTCCTCAAAGTAGACAAAATCGGTTTGTTTTGGGTCAATCAGCAGCAAGGTAAGGGACTCCGGTCCGTGCCGGTGGATCAGACTGAGCAACAGGCTGTACAGGAAGATGGTTTTGCCGGAGCCGGTGCTGCCAGCGACAAGCAAGTGCGGCAGATCGGCCAGATCAGCCGTAATGATCTGGCCGGCAGTCGTCTTGCCTACTAAGAACGGCAGCCGTCCCACCGATGCTGGGGGCAATGTGTCCAGAGCGGGGATTAGAGGCAGAGTCTCCGGTTGTGGATGCGGCAGGTCAATGCCCACAAAGGTAGTACCGCGCACGTTGTCAATCAGGGGGTGAGACGTCAGGGCCAGTTCGCGCTGCAGGTCGGCAGCAATAGCCTGCAGGCGACTCAGCTTCTCACCCGGCCGCAACCGTACTTTGAAGCGCACCACGCTGGAACCGATATCGGCTTCATCTGGATTGATGGGATAGACCTGGATGTTGTAGTTGCGCAGGGCGCGGTCCAGGTTGCTGGCCTGCTGTGCGCGCCATTCGGTCAGCGGCGTGGGCGGCGGGACACGTTCGGCTTCAACAGGCTGGACCGGCGGCGATGGTTGCTCCGGCGCCATCGGTTCAGTGACCGGCGGCGATACCGGCCGTTCCGGCGCGGGCGGCAGGGACGGCGCATCGTAGGTCGCAGCCCAGGTTTCAGCAGGAGCAGGCAGTTTCCATGCTTCTACCAATCCGCGCAACAGGCGGCGCAGTCCTGTGCGTCCAAAGTGGTGGTAGCGATGAGGCACCTGCCGTGCGTCCGGTGCAACGATGGCCGCCTCTCCTTCGTCACTCAGGTCGGCGATGCCCAGCGAACTGTCGTGGCAAAAGATCCAGGTGTGGCCGCTCATCTCCAGGGTAAAGTCGCCCTGCGGTAGACGGCGGCGGAAGGCGTCCCATAGCCGCATCTGGTCACGCTCCAGTGCCAGGTTGCCCACTACGGCACGATAGAGTTGGTCGTACCAATACGGTGCGTCCAGGTGCTTCGCGCCCGGCGCCAAGGCTTGCGCCAGACGGTTGATGCCCTGCGCGACCTGCTTTTGCGCATCGGTGGCCTCAAGGACAAAGTTGGATTCGCCCACACATTTGGTCTCCAACAACTCCACATGTAACGGCAACTCGCCATTGGCTTCCGGCGGGATCGCAACAAAGAGCAGGTCGGGAATGCGGCCGTCAAACCAGTGGGCAAAGTCGTCCAGATAAATCCAGGCAGTCAGCGCACCGGGATGCTGCTCCAGGTAGCGCCGCTCGGTCTCGTGCTTGGCGATGACCATCCCGATCAACTCGTTGAGATAGGCGCCGGGGCCAGCGGCGCGCAGCACAATGTCGCCGGAGACCTGCTTGGCTTCTGCCAACAGACGCTGAGCGATCTTACGGCGAAACTCGTGCGGCGTGCCGGGCAGCAGCGCCTCCAGGTTAGCCGTCAGGCGACTGACCACAATGTCCTGCGCGCGGTAGGACGACGAAACGGTGAGGTTGTGGCGACGCTTGGCGCCCAGGCCCAGCGAGTAGCGGATGACCTCTATCGTCTTAGGGAAGGTGGCTTCCAGCAGGAAGCGGTCTACGGTAGTGTCGTAGCAAACCACCCAGTTGAAGCGACGGTGCAGTTCAGTCAGCGGTTGCTCCCAATCCAACAGGGAAACGCGCTGAAAAAAGCACGGCGTCTGGTCGGCGGGCAGTGGCTTGCGTTCCTTTGCGGCCCACTGGATACGATAAAAGTGTTGCAACAGTGTGGGTTGAGGCGGTGGCGTGAGCAGGAGCGTGCGGTTAACTTCGCCGTGCTCGAAAGGAGCCTGCTGGGCACGATAAAGTGGCCATTCATCTTTATCGGATATCGGCGTTGCAAGGTGCATCTCCGCTTCCACAGCCTGGCCTTTTTCGGCCAGGACATCGGGCAGGATGACCAGGTCGGTATCGCGCATCTGGCGGAAGAGATCCTCATACTCACATTCCAGCACTCGTAACGCCACCGGCGGAAAGTAGCCGCCATCGGATCGCGCGACAAATGCTTCGTGCGCTCTGAGCCATTCGGTGACGCGCCGATAGAGGGGCGCGCCGCGATCCGTGCTATGGACGACGACAGTCAGACGTAGTCCCCACTGCCGACGGCGGGCCAGTTTGTCCAGCCGCTCCACCAGCAGGCCGGGCAGCGCCCCGTTGCGACACTGCACCAGGTAGATTTCCAGACCGTCGCGGGCAAAGGGATAGGTCTCAATGTAATCCTGCACCACTCGGGTCAGTTCAACCGACGCGACCTCCGCCGCCTGTTCGCTCTCATCTTCCGAAACCAGGTCGGGGTCCAGGCCGTAGGCTAATCCAGCCAGCCCCTCCTGGTGGAAAAGTTCGTAGCCGTGCATCTCGTGGACGGGCAAAAAGTAGGTTGGGCGACGGTCCTTGCCCGGCAGGGCGACCAGTGCCGGATAGCCCGCCGAACTGTAGGTAAAGGTCAACTCCTGCCGGAAGCGGCGCACGTCCACAACAGGCGCCGGTTCGGTGTCCGAAAGGAGCGCATTCAAGAAACCAGCGAAGCGCCGGGCGCGGGCGCGATGCCAGTACAGTTTGAGCGGATGCAGGAGCGGCATCACGGCCCACTCGTCAAAGGTCTCTGGGCCGACCATCCACGCCTGGACCAGCCAGCGGAAGCCGTGCAGGACCTCCTGTCCTTGCTGAAGACGCTCGGCAGTGGCGGCCAGCAAGGCGTTATACGCGGTAAGGAGAACGTCCAGGTCGGCAGCCAGCAGGCCGCGCTCGTTGGTCATCTGGACAAAAGCAGCCCAGGCTTCTTCCAGGCGCGTCAGAGCGGCGTCTATGGCGGTGAGGGTCGTTGGACGCGCCACACGCTGGAGCGCCTCGCGTAGCCTGTCCCCCAAGTCCGTTGCTTCCCGATACCACGCGCCCATGCTGGAGAGGGGCCGACTGAGGTCCAGGTCACTCACCTCGTTGGGCGCGGGGCAGGTGTTGTAAATGGGGATGCGCAGACGGGGTGTGACCATCTGGAAAAGCGGGCCGCCTCCCTGCTCCCCGGCAAGACGTTGCGCCTCAGCCTGCAGATGGGCCAGGGTCGCCGCTGCCGGACTATCGGAGCGATAGTGCCAGATGAGGTCGGCACTGGCCAGCGTCTGCCCTTTGCTATCTGTCAGGGTTACCCGGAAAGGCAGGTTGACCTTGATGACCTTTTCCTGTTCGCCTTCCGCCTCTTCTTCCACCTGCTCCGGCACGGCCTGTTGCGCCTGTCTCCACAGGTCGTCCAACTCCCAGCGGATACCCGGCATCGCCGTTTCAATCCCGCCGTAGAGGGTGTGGAAGGCCAGCAGCGCCTCGGCCTCTCTGGCCCCTGCCTGGCGTCCCATCCATCGCACGGTCAGCGTTGCGCCTGATGACAGTTCATCGCGGGCGGCGGTCAGGAATTCCACCCCCAGGTAGGTCACGCCGGCGATCAAGTCGGTGGTCTGGTGCTTTTTGACGCTCCGCAGGCGCCGCAGTTGATTCTGGACCGCGCGGGGCAGGCTATCGCCGTAGTCGGCCAGGAAGCGGTCAACGGCCTCCTCTTCTGGCTCCTTCCCGGCGGCCAGGTCCTGAAGCATATCTTGTGCGGCTTCGGGGAGCGTATCGGGCACAATGCGCTGGGCATCCAGGGCCTCCTGCAGCGCCGTGGCGAGCGCCTGCATCTGCTCTGGCCTGCTCTTGCGGCGGCTCTTGTGCAGTACCGGCGCCACTTCGCGCCAGTCCAGGCGCAGAATGGCGAGCAACTCGGTGCGGTCGGTGACGACCTCGGTGAGGAAGCGGCGCAGCAAGGCGCTCTTTGCCTCCGCCGTCAGGCCCCCGTAAGCGGAGTCATCGTCAAACTCGGCCTCGGCCAGCCGGGCCAGGTACTCGTCACGCTCCCGGTCGTCCAGCACTTCGCTGCCCAGCCGCGCGGCGCGCTGCACATTGCGCAGAAGCGCGTCCCCTTTGGCTGTGTTAAGCACATCGGCCAGTTCCCGGCAGCGAAAGAGTCCCAGCGCGGGCAGGGAGTCGGCGATAGCCATCTCTATCGTCGCGCCGGGATGGGTGTGCAGGTAAACGTCCAGATCGCACAGGAATTCGGCCAGGTCGCGCAGTTGCGGGGCCGGGCGCAGGCAGGCCAGGAACGCGCGCAACACCTCTACCTGCTCCGGCGAGGGCTGATAGGCAACAAAGGCGGCGCGGATGAGGTGTTCCAGTCCCTCGCTGGCCAGCAAACTTTCGGTGACGGGATAGACGTCCTTGAGGCTCTGGGCGTCGGAGGTGGGCTGGTTGAAGATAAGCACCAGCGCGTGAGCGGGTGGGACATGGTTGCGGTACCAGGTAGCGGATTTGTCCGCCTCCAGCGCGTAGGCCTCGTAGCCGGGGAGCGGCGCGGTGGTGCGCACCCAGAGGGGGTGCCCGGCCAGCCAGTTGCCATCAGCCTGCAGGCGCGCCAGAAGCGCGGCGTAGACGGCATCGTCAAACCCGTCCAGGCGGAAGAAGCGGCGAGCCGATCCGCCGGCCTGGGCAGTGAGGAAGGCGTGAAGAGCGGTGGAAATCAACGTTTCAGTGCTCGTCGCTAACATTTCTATCTCCGGTCACAATGATGCTTCCCGAGACACTACCACCGATAGCCACACTTCTGTCGCCTGCAGCCACAATACTGCGACTTATGAGATGTGGGGCCAGTCGCGCTAAAGCTTTGGCACGTGCCGTCTCATCAGTAATCTTTCGTGCAGTGGCGAGGGCCTCGTCCAAAAGTTCTTCTGATAGGTGGGGAGCCAGGGTAGCCAAGGCCTCAGCACGGGCGAATTCCCACTCAATTTCTCTGGCGGCGGTCAGGGCCTCGGTCAACACGTGGGTCTGTTGTTCTCTCGGCAGATAAGGGGCCAGAGCGGACAGAGCACGGGCGCGTGACCGCGCATCTTTGAGCTCCTCGGCAGCAGCCAATGCCTGGTTCAGAAGTTTCGGCGGCAGATGAGGGGCCAGAGCGGCCAGAACCTCGGCGCGAGGGTGGTCATCCTGGATTCCCTTGATGGCGGCTAAGGTCTGAATCAGAACTTCTTTTTGCAGCTCCGGCGACAGGTGGGGGGCTAGGGCAGCCAGTGTTATGATGCGGTCGCTTTCACTTTCTATCTCTTGGACAGCAGCTAAAGCCTCCGTTCCCCGCCCTGAAACAGCAAGGATAAACGCCAGATTCGCAAGTGCTTTCATCAAATCCGACGAGAATGCCCGATTAGCACTTGCTAATTCTTGATACAACGCTGCTGCCTCCCGTGTAGCGGCTAACGCCTCCTCATACCGGCCTAACCTAAAAAGGATGTAGCCCCGGTTGTTGAGGCTCATTGCCAGGTCGGGGAGAAAGGCCTGGGAGTTGGCTTGGGCCAGTTGGCGACGGATAACCATTGCCTCTTCCATCGTCGCCAGCGCTTCCGTTAGCCGCCCCAGGCCAGAGAGCATATTACCCAAATTATTGAGGCTCGCTGCCAAGTCGGGGAGGAAGGCCTGGGGGTTTTGCCCGGCCAGCCTGCGGTAGAGGTCGGCCGCCTCCTGAGTGGCCTGAAGCGCCTCCTCCAGCCGGCCCAATTCGGAAAGCCGATTGCCCAGGTTGTTGAGGCTTGCCGCCAAGTCGGGGAGGAAGGCCTGAGGGTTCTGCCCGGCCAGCCTGCGGTAGAGGTTGGCCGCCTCCTGAGTGACCTGAAGCGCCTCCTCCTGCCGGCCCAGGGCGGAGAGCTGGTTGCCCAGGTTGTTGAGGCTCGTGGCCAGGTATGGGAGGAAGGCTTGGGGGTTTTGCTGGGCCAGGGTGCGGTAGTGCCCTACTGCCTCCTGGGTGGCCGCAAGCGCCTCCTCCCGCCGACCCAACGCAGACAGGTCCCTACCTAGGTTGATGAGGCTCGCCGCCAAGTCGGGCAGGAAGGCCGCGGGGTTGGCCTCCGCCAGCCGCCGATAGTGCGTCACCGCCTCCGCCGTCGCCGCCAACGCCTCCTCCCGCAGACCCAACGCAGAGAGCATCGCACCCAGGTTGTTGAGGCTCATGGCCAGGTCGGGCAGAAAGGCCGTGGGGTTGGCCTCCGCCAGCCGCCGATGAATCGCCACCGCCTCCTGAGTGGTCTGAAGCGCCTCTTCCCGCTGGCCCAACGCAGAGAGCATCGCACCCAGGTTGTTGAGGCTCATGGCCAGGTCGGGCA
>JAGHYV010000133.1 GCA_017743475.1 Roseiflexus sp.
TTGATACGCGCTCATTGCACTCATCTGTACGAACATGAACTAGCAATCAAGGTATTGACTATTGTTCCTCTCCGCCGCGTCGCGCGAGGCGCCCGCCGCCAGCGGAGTGTAGACCGAAACGATGGTCTTTGAATACATAATCCGCTCCAGCCCGCGCAGGCGGGCTTCGCCTTGCATAGCCGAGGGCTTCAGCCCGACGGCAAGAGCGAATACCGGATTAAATTCTCAATCTCCATCATTTCGGTCGCCGCGTGAGGGGCGCGATTCCAGGAGTGTTCAACCTCGTCCATTGGGTTCGACCTCTGTGAAAACTACGATAATGTCTTTTCGCTCTATGATCGCTGCGTTGCAGCAGTGCGTTAGGAGAACAGGCGTTGCAGCAACGCTAATATGGAGGGTCTCCTGAATACGCGCTGCCGTTAGGGCACGGCATGCCGTGCCCCAACCTGCAGGGTCGTAGCACCGCTAGTACGGAGGAGGTCCCGAATACGGAGGAGGCGCTGCATAGGGAGGAGATGCTGGATACGGAGCTCCTGGCACGTTCTGGCGCATCGACGCCTGCGCAAGCGCCCGCGTATTCGACTCAATGGCGAGCAGCACGTCGAACAACTCTCCGGTTGCATACAGAACAAGGGCGGTCAGCCCGCCAGCAATGATGGAAACGACGGTCGCAATCAAGGAGCCAATAAACCCCATCATACCGGGGACGGCAAAATCGCGCCCGAATGAGCCAAGGAGCGATATGCCGGTGAAGAGCGCCCCGACAACGCTCAGGATTGTTCCGAGCACCGCGATAACGCCCAGGATTTTGAACACTAGGCTCAGAAGGCGAAGTGCGTTGTAGCGACGATTCTGCATACGATCCTCCTCAATGAATAAATCTGCCGCGTCTCAGCGGTGCATTTTTTACCGCTGAGGCGCACAGCGCGCGGAACGAATTTTTTACTCTGCGCCCTCAGCGTCTCAGCGGTGCGTTTTACTACCGCACAGTATACCCCAAACCACGTTCGCAAATGTGTTAGAACGTTTACAACTTCATGCCAGTTTTGTTACGGAACGATCAGGACCACGCCGCCTGGCGAAAGCAGGTGCATTCCATCACCCGTTTTGGGCATCAGAATGCCGCCACGCTTCTTTCCGCGTGGAAGAAGGGAACAGGGGGATGCTCTTTTCTGGCGTCTCCTGGTCTCGCACTCCCCCATGTGGAGCATCAGAACGCCCAGACTCCGCCTTCTCCCCGTGTGGGAAAAGGGAGTTGGGGGGATGAGGGGTAAAGGAAGGGGACAGTGGCAAGCCCTGGCGTGCCATCTTCCGTTTCAGGCGTCAGAACGCCCAGACTCCCCCTTCTCCCCGTGTGGGAAAAGGGAGTTGGAGGGATGAGGGGCAGTGGCAAGCCCTGGCATGCCATCTTCCGTTTCAGGCGTCAGAACGCCCAAAATCCCCCTTCTCCCCGTGTGGGAGAAGGGGGCAAGGGGGATGAGGGCCAAAAGCGCACGGAGCTTACGCAGCAACGCCCGACATCTTCTCAACCATACCATTACACAAACCGCTCAAACACCCGATTGCCGATCATCCGTCCGCGGCGGGTCAGGCGCACACCGCGCTCGTCGCGCTCGATCAACCCCAGGTCCGCCAGTTCCGCCAGTTCCGCCCCAAACACGGCATCCATCTCCACCCCGCAGCGATCACGAAAATGGGTCGCGCTCACCCCGGCATTCAACCGCAACCCCATGAACATCGTCTCTGCCGCCAGGTCGCGCGGCGTCAACGTCGTGATCTCCGCCACCGGCGACTCACCAGCGGACACACGCGCAATATAGTCGTCGATCCCCATGACGTTGACATACCGCTGCGGGTAGCGATGCCCGTGAGCGCCAGCGCCAGCTGCCAGATAATCGGCGTTGAGCCAGTATGCCAGGTTATGGTGACAGGCATGTGTCGGGATAGGCAACGACGGATCATCGGTGCGCGCCCAGTTGCTGATTTCGTACTGCACATATCCGGCAGCAGCAAAATACTCAAGCGCGCATTCGTACATCACCGCTGTGGCATCATCATCGGGAACCGTGACCCGCCCACTGATTACCTGCGCGTAGAGCGGGGTGCGCTCCTCTAGAATCAGCGCATAGAGAGCGAAATGATCTGCTCCCCAGGTCACAATCTCGCGCAGTGTCTCCTCCCACTGCTCCACCGTCTGCCCCGGCAACCCGAAGATGAAATCCAGATTAATGCTCCTGAACCCGGCAGCGCGCGCATCGTTGAACGAGGCATATGCTTCCGCCGCAGTATGGATGCGTCCCAGCACACGCAACGTCGGATTGTGGAGACTTTGAACTCCCAGACTGATCCGGTTCACCCCCAGATCTCGCAGAGCACGCAGGTAATCGCGCGCCAGTACTGTTCCCGGATTGCACTCAACTGTCACCTCAGCGCTGTCCAGAGGCACAATTGCGTTGGCAGCAGACAGCGTCTGCGCCATCAATGCTTCCGGCAGCATGCTGGGTGTGCCACCGCCGAAGAAGATCGTCGGGCGCAACATCGCGCGGGTCAGATCGGCAGTCATCGGAAGCGGTGGAGCGACGGTGCGGCTCAGCGGTGCATATGAGCGCAGTTCAGCACAAAGCGCCATCACATACGCCTCCATGCGATCTTCCATATTCACATAGGTGTTAAAATCACAGTACGCACAGCGGCGATGGCAGAACGGAATATGGATGTACAGATGGCGCACGTCTGCGCCAGGTTGATTGTTGCTCATCACGATCGTAGCACTTGATCATCGTCACGTTATGTTCTCATTGTAGCATCACACTATGATATGATCTGGCATGGAGACAGGGCGCGCGTGTACGACACGGATTCATTAGTCAGGGGTACGATCCAGTATCGCACCGGGCACATCACTCGCTTGAACCGACTCGCTCTGGTAACGATCTTCAGGTAGACTGGAGCAAGTAATTAATAGTATCTGGAAAGCGATCTCTGTCTTGCTCTCCGCCTACACCGACTCCTTGCGCGTTACAACGCTCAAGATTATTGCTATCGCGCTGGTCATTCTGCTGGCGTTGCAGATCACCGTTTCCGAGTTCATCATTGGGCGCAGTTTCTACGAACTCGAAGAACGCAGCACCCGCAACGCTATGCAGCGGACGCTCAAAACGCTCCAGAACGAGATCGATGCGCTGTACGGCAATGCGAAAGACTACGCTGTCTGGGATCCCACCTACGAGTTCATCGAACAACGTGATGTTGCCGGGTATGTCGATGTTCATATGACGACGGAAGCGTTGCTTGCCATTCGCGTATCGTATGTTGCGTTCGTCACTCCTGCCGGCGAAACAATCTACACCCGTCGCATCGATCTGCGCGACGGTCGTGATCTGCCGACGCCAGCGGAATTTGCTTCGTTTGACGGCGACAATGCGGTGTTTTTGCGCATCGCAGCACAGACCGAAGGGGTCAGCGGCGTGATCATGGCGGATGGGCAACCAATGCTCATTGCAGCCCATCCAATCCTGCGCAGCACAGGTGCAAGCGATTCGTGCGGCGTGTTGATCCTGGGACGCGACTTCAACGACGATGAACTGGACCGTCTCGGCGATCTCACCGGTTTCCCGGTCTCGTTCACGCCGACGGCGAACGCCGCGATTGCGCCGGATTTCGATCTGGCGTACCGGTTGATGACTGCCGATACGCCGATTATCGTGCGCCCGATGTCATTTTCCGACGATCGGGTGTATGGATACGCACAGATCAACGATCTGCGCGGCGGCGAGGGCATCATCCTCCGCATCGACGTCCCGCGCGATATTGTTCAGTATGGGCAGTTTTCATCACGCCTGTACATGCTGAGCATGCTGCTGGTCATTGGCACATTCGCCGCCGTCATGATCCTGCTCCTGGAGCGCAACGTTCTGTCGCGCATCATCGCCCTCAGTCTCCAGGCAGGGCGGATCGGGCGCACCGGCGACGTGCAGGCACGCCTGATCGTGACCGGTAACGATGAGATTGCGCAGCTCGGCAGAGCGATCAACGCCATGCTCGACGACATTGCACAGGCTGCCCGACGTCTGGCGGAGAGTGAAGCGCGCTACCGGCAACTTGTCGAAATATCCCCTGAAGCGATCATCGTCCACGATGGCGAACGGATCATCTACACCAACCCGGCAGGTGCGCACCTGCTCGGTCATACCAATCCATCGCATTTTTGATCGGCACCGGTGCCGCTCCCTTTCTGCCACCTGCACTGCACCCGGAAACGGCAGAGGGAATCACGCGCTATGAACGCGATCTCACGCTTGCTGACGGAACAGGCATATCCCTTGAACTTGTCGCAGCCCCGTTCCTGGCGGAAGGTAAACCGGCATGGCAGGTCGTTGCGCACAACATCACAGCGCGGAAGCAAACCGAAGAGGCGCTGCGGCAGGCAAAAGAATGGGCAGAAGAGGCAAACCGCACAAAAAGTCGCTTCCTGGCGAATATGAGCCACGAGCTCCGCACACTATTGACAACGATTATCGGGTATGCCGACCTGATTACGATCTCCGTGCAAAGCGGGGAATTCGATCGGGTTGCCAGCGATATTGCGCGAGTACGGGATGCCGGTAAACACCTGCTGGCGATTATCAACGATCTGCTCGATCTGTCGAAAATCGAAGCTGGACGGATGGAAATCCACGGCAAGCGATTTTCGGTGCGTGCGCTCGCAGAGGAAGTGATTGCTAGTATGCGGGTATTTGCGCAGAAGCGAAACAATGATCTCACCTTGAATATCGACCCGACCGTCGAGATGATGCACTCCGATGACATGCGTGTGCGGCAGATCCTGTACAACCTGTTACACAATGCGTGTAAATTTACCGAAAATGGCGCCGTGACCCTCGATATCGCTCGCGTGGTGAGTGACGATGATCACGCCGCACACCTCGTGTTCACTATCAGCGATACCGGCATCGGGATGACCGCCGATCAGATCGCCAGTCTGTTCCGCGAGTTTACTCAGGCAGACTCTTCAACAACGCGCAAATACGGTGGAACTGGACTGGGGCTTGCGTTGAGTCGTCGCTTGGCTCATCTGCTTGGCGGTGAAATCACCGTCACCAGCCAGCCAGGCGTTGGTACGACATTTGTGGTCACACTTCCCGAACACCTGGTGCTGGCAGCTGCCCCCGAGCCAACACCGGTCGATGCGACTCCCATATCGGCCACGCCGCCTGCGCCTGAACCTGGCGAGCACACCAGGCGCCTGGTGCTGCTGATCGACGACGACCCTGCTGTGCGCGATCTGCTGCTGCGCATGCTGGAACGCCCCGATCTCCATATCGAGACTGCTGTGGACGGAGCGAGCGGGCTGGAACTGGCGCGCCTGCTCACGCCCGATCTGATCATCCTGGATATCCTGATGCCGGAGATGGACGGCTGGACCGTGCTCCGCGAGTTGAAGGCGTCGAACGACACTGCTGCCATTCCTGTTATACTACTTACGATAGCAGACGATAGAGAACATGGGATGCTTCTTGGGGCTGCCGAAATGATCCACAAACCGGCAGACCTTGATCGGCTGGATCAGCGCATTCGTACACTTATCCGGGGACGATCTGCACAGGTGGAAGCCGCCAATCGACAGATACTGATCGTTGAGGATGATGAAACGGTGCGCCAGTATCTCCGCCGCACGCTGGAGCGCGAATGTGAAGACTGGGTCATCATGGAAGTCACCGACGGTCAGACGGCGCTTGAACACTGCACAACCGCCATGCCGGACGTTATTGTGCTCGACCTTATGATCCCCGGTATCGATGGCTTGCAGTTCATCGAAGCATTGCGCACGCTTCCCGACGGATGCTCAACACCAATTATTGTCGTCATTGCACAGGATTTGACTGCTGATGAACGCGAGCGTCTCTGTCACTCAGTCACCCGTATTCTCTACAAAGGTTCCTTTCACTGTCATGAATTCGCGCGCGAGGTGCGCGCAGCTATTGCCACATATGCACAGTTATACCCCCTGGAGGTTTGAGCACATGCCACGCATTCTGATTGTTGAAGATGATGCCGCCATTCGTGAAATGCTGGCGCGCCGGTTAAGCATGGCTGGATACGAAACCGTGTCCGCCGAAGATGGTGTCCGCGCACTACTAGCATCGGTTCAGGCTGCACCCGATCTGATCCTCATGGATATGGGATTGCCGATCCTGAATGGATGGCAGGCGACCGAACGGATCAAAAAGCGCCCTGAAACGCGCCATATTCCGATCATTGCTCTTACCGCATATGCCCTGAACGAAGATCGGTATCGGGCAATGAACATCGGTTGCGACGACTTCGAAGCCAAACCGATCGATTTTGACCGGTTGCTCCAAAAGATCGCGCGATTGACAGGGACATATGAACAGCGCGAAGCCGCTTCCTGAAAACGTCTTTCGTGCTGACCACAGCGACACAATGATTGCGATGCACAGACAACCCGGTCGTGCATCCCGTCTGGCTCACTGTAGCGCACGAGACCAGCGACACAATGATTGCGATGCACAGACAACCCGGACATTCATGCCACCACACATTCTGGTCATTACCGACGATGATGACAATCGGGAACTGCTCATTCGCCTCTTGCAGAGCCAGGGGCAACAGGTGACGGTCGCCGCCGACGGGCAAGAAGCACTGGAACACCTTTTCCGTCAGGTGTTCGATCTGATCCTGCTTGACCTCGATGCCGCCGATCCAGACGTGCGCGGGGTCGAGACGCTACGACAACTCTACCAGTACGCGACGGTTCATAGCATACTGGTAGCAGTCATCGCTGACGCCCGTGATCTCGATCTGATTGCACGGTGCATCGAACTTGGTGCGGATGATTATCTGCTCAAACCGTTTCACGAGGTGTTGCTGCGTGCGCGTATCAATGCTCTGCTCGAACGAAAGGCGTGGCGCGATCATCAGCGCGCGTTCCCCGAGGAATCGCCGCGTGCTCCTGCTGATGCAGCGGAAGGGGTTGCACCATCCGTCAGCGGTATATTGTTGTTTGCACTGCTCGACGCTCTGAGACACGCCTGGCGCGATCAACGCCGCATCATCACCGAGTTCCAGGCGCTCGAAGCACAGATTGCCGAACGAAGTGCAGCCGCTGAGCACGCCGCGCTCGCGCTCCAGCAACAGACGATTACGCTTCGCGCAATTCTGGAGAGTCTCAGCGATGCTGTCGTTGTGGTTGATCGTGAAGGAAGTCTGGTGCACGCCAACCTGGCAGCGCATACCTTCTTTGGTGACCGTCTTCTCGATGTAACGCCCCAGGCAACCGCGCCAGCGCTGCTTAACACGAATGGCGTTCCGTGTTCGACCGATCAGCTTCCGCTTGCCGTTGCGCTGCAAGGCGTGGAAGTCGATAGCAGCGAGTTTCTGCTGGCTTCGGTCGATCCTGATGCTGTGCGCCGTGTCAGGGTAACTGCCCGTCCACTGCGCCACAGCAACGGCGACATGATTGGAGCAGTTGCCATCTTCCGCGACATTACTGCTTCTTTTCAGATGGCGGAGGCATTACGCGCCGGTGAAGAACGGTACGCACTGACAGTGCAGGCAACTGGCGACGGCGTATGGGAATGGGAACTGCGCACCGGCACAATAACATTCTCCCACCGCTGGAAGGAAATGCTTGGCTTTCAAGACCAAGAAATCGGAAACCATCCCTCAGAATGGTTTAACCGGGTGCATCCCGATGATCAAGACGAGCTGGATGTGCGCTTGACCGCCTATCTCCGACGGCTGATTACGAGTTTCGATTATGAATATCGCATACTGCACCGTGACGGCGCCTACCGCTGGATGCGCTGTCGTGGCATTGCGATCTGGGATGCTGACGGAAATGCGTCGCATATTGTTGGTTCGCAAACCGATATAACTGATCGCAAACTGGTGGAACAATGTCTGTGGCACCATGCCTTCTACGATAGCCTGACCGGACTCGCCAACCGTGCGCGCTTCATAGATTGTCTGGGGCATGTGATTGCGCGCGCGCGACGCCGTGCGTCACCTCCCTACGCTGTTCTGATCCTCGATCTCGACCGGTTCAAACTGATCAATGACAGCCTGGGGCATCTCGTTGGCGATCAACTGCTGATTGCCATCGCCCGTCGTCTTGAGCAAAGCCTGCGACCGGGCGACACTCTGGCGCGTCTTGGCAGCGATGAGTTTGCCGTGCTGCTCGAAGATCTGAGCGAGCCTCATGCTGCTGTGAACGTTGCAGAACGTATCCTGCATTCGTTCGAAGAACCGTTTCATCTGAACGGTCATGAAGTGTTCAGCAGCGCTAGCATTGGGATTGTACTCAGCAACGATCTGCGCTACCACTCGCCGTCCGACGTGCTGCGCGACGCCGATACTGCCATGTACCATGCGAAAATGGAAGGGCGAGCGCGCTACGCTATCTTCCATCCAGCCATGCATGATCGCGCGCGCCTCCGCCTGCAAATCGAGACCGATCTGCGTCGCGGCATCGAGCGCAACGAGTTCTTTGTTGTCTATCAGCCGATCATTGAACTCAGCACCAGGCAAACGGTCGGCTTTGAGGCGCTCCTGCGATGGCGACATCCCCAACGCGGTATTGTGACCCCCGCGGAGTTCATCGCTATTGCCGAAGAGACGGGACTGATTGTGCCCATTGGTCAGATGGTGCTGCGTGAAGCATGCTGCCAACTGAGTGAGTGGAAACGACAGCATCCCGAACGAACACTGGCAATGAACATCAACCTGTCACCGCGTCAGATTGCTGATCCTGATCTGGTTAATCGCACTGCAGCGCTGATTGATGAGTATCGTCTCGATGCAGATACGTTGTGCCTCGAAATTACCGAGACGGCGATCATCGAACACGGGGATGCCACTGGTCGGGTGTTACAGCAACTGCGCGCACTGGGGGTGCGGATCTGCATCGACGATTTTGGCACCGGCTACTCGTCGCTCAGTTATCTCCACCGCTTCCCAATTGCAACAATTAAAATTGATCGCTCCTTCATCAGTCAGATTCATCGCAGCCACGAGAACACTGAGATTGTTCGCTCCATCATCTCGCTGGCACGTTCGCTAGAAATAACAGTCATCGCTGAAGGAACCGAAACCGAGGATCAGTTGATTCGCATCCGCTCGATGTCATGTACGTATGGGCAGGGATGGCTGTTCGCGCACGCGCTCGAACCGGCAGAAGCGACTGCAATGCTTGATCGCGAGACGGAAAATCCCGACTGACAGGATGCCGTCCTGGGCGCGCGCGCGTCCCGCCCGCAGCCATCGTCCTGGGAGCGCGGGCGTCCCGCCCGCGAGACGTAGACGGTGCGACCCTGGGCGCGCAGGCGTCGCGCCCGCAACCAGAAGGACATAGGGATGCCATCCTGGGCGCGCGGGCGTCCCGCCCGCAAACAGCGGGACATCGCAATGCCTTCCTGGG
>JAGHYV010000039.1 GCA_017743475.1 Roseiflexus sp.
TCCGCGAGGGCGGGCGCACCGTCGGCGCAGGCGTCGTCTCGTCGATTATCGATTAACGACGCATATAAATCCAGGCGCCTGCTGTGGCCTGACCTTCTTCAGGTCCCGGATGGGCGCCTGGTTTATGTCTCGCCAGTAGAAAGTATGATCAATGACGGTCGTTAAAGACAAAGAAAAAGAGTCGCAGAATCCGCTTGTGCGCGCATTTCAGCAGTCTGTTGTCCAACCACTGCGTGAGTCGCGCGCAGAAATGCGCAAAGTCGTCTGGCCCACGCGCGAGGAGACGATACGTCTGACAATCGTCGTTATTCTGCTCTCGGCGATTATGAGTGCTATCCTGTTTGCAGCGGATGCTCTCTTCTCATGGCTGCTGCTTCTGCTGCAAAGTGCAGTTGCAAATCTATAACGTCTTTCGTAGGCGAGGAAAGCTGTGACAGAAGAGAAAAAAAATCAGGAAACACGAACCGAGTCGGAGATGCGTGATGATGACCGCCGATGGTATGTCATTCACACCTACTCCGGCTACGAGAACAAAGTAAAACAGAATTTGCTCCATCGTATCGAAACGATGGAGATGCGCGATCAGATTTTCAATGTGATCGTGCCGACCGAAGAAGAGATTGAAATCAAAAATGGTCAGCGCCGCACTGTCCAGAAAAAGGTCTTTCCTGGATATGTGCTGGTGCAGATGAAAATGAACGACAACTCGTGGTATGTCGTTCGCAATACTCCAGGCGTGACCAGTTTCGTCGGGCACGGGAATAAGCCGACGCCACTCGAGGAGAGTGAGGTGAAAGCTATCCTGCGCCAGATGGAGCAGGAAGCGCCTAAGGTGAAGGTGAGCTATCAAGTCGGTCAGGCGGTCAAGATTACGGACGGTCCGTTTACCGACTTTGAGGGAGTCGTGGATGCTATCGACCACGAGCGTGGCCGGGTGCGTGTGCTAGTCTCGTTTTTCGGTCGCGAAGCACCAGTGGAACTGGACTTCCTCCAGGTGACGCGCCTGGTCGAGTAGTTGTACGTCTATAAAAGGAGCGCTCTGTGGCCAAAAAGGTTACCGGAGTTGTCAGGCTGCAACTGCCTGCCGGAAAAGCGACGCCAGCACCACCGGTCGGTCCCGCATTAGGCGGTTACGGCATCAATATTATGGCGTTCGTGAAGGAGTATAACGAAAAGACTGCTTCACAGGTGGGAAGTGTCGTTCCAGTCGAAGTGACGATCTATTCGGATCGCTCGTTCACAATTACGCTGAAAACGCCGCCGGCTGCCGACCTACTGCGCAAGGTCGCTGGCATCGAAAAAGGTTCTGGTATGCCTAATCGCAAGATCGCCGGAACGATCACGAAGAAGCAGTTGCGCCAGGTTGCCGAACAAAAAATGGCGGATTTGAACGCGCTCGACATTGAAGCCGCTGAAAAAATCATTGCTGGCACTGCGCGCAGTATGGGGATTAAAATCGTCGATTGAGACGCTAATGTGGGAGGGGTTGCCCCCGATAGCACCACAAGGAGTTCTGTTGTATGCCACGCCGACACGGTAAAAAGTATCTTGAGGCGCTCAAAAAGATCGACCGGCAGCGTCTCTATACACCGGAAGAAGCGATCAGACTTCTGAAGGAAACGTCGTTTACAACGTTCGACCCAACAGTCGAGGTCCATCTACGACTCGGTATCGATCCGCGCCATGCCGATCAAACGATCCGTTCAACGGTTTCGTTGCCGCATGGTACCGGTAAGACGGTTCGCGTGCTGGTGTTCGCTCAGGGCGAGGCGGCTCAGGCTGCGCGTGAAGCTGGGGCAGATTTCGTCGGCGCCGATGACCTGATCGCTCGAATCGACAAGGAGAACTTCTTCGATTTCGATATCGCTATCGCCACTCCCGATATGATGGGGAAGGTGGGTCGCCTGGGACGTAAACTCGGTCCACGCGGGCTGATGCCAAACCCGAAGAGTGGGACGGTCGTGCAACTGGATGATCTTCCGCGCGCGATCCGTGAGGTGCGGGGTGGACGCGTCGAGTTTCGCAATGATAAGACTGGTCTGCTGCATGTGGCAGTGGGTAAGTTGAGTTTCAGCGAGCAGCAGATCTATGAGAATATCGCTGCGCTGATGGAGGCGGTGAAGGCTGCCCGTCCATCTGCTGCGAAGGGAACGTATATCAAGAGCGTCACATTCACTAGTACAATGAGTCCGGGCATCCGGGTCGATCCCTCAGCAGCGCAGGCTATGAAGCCAGCAGTTTAATGATTCGGTCCTGCTCAGCATTTTCCGATAGGGAGGTGCTATCGCGTGTTGTAACGCTGGGTTCCAGCGAAATATATAAAGCGCCGCAGACAGCGGGTGCGTTTGCTTAATGGCTATGTGCCGCCCGCCGAGGCAGCTTCCCAGGTTGATGCGAATGTGAGTTCGCGGGTTGCTGCATCTGTGTGCGGCAACCCGCGTTTTTTATCTCTCAGAAAGGGGGTGAACCATGCCAACTCAGCGCAAAATAGAAACCGTTGCTGATCTGAAGCAACGTCTCAAGCGGATGCAGGTGACCGTTGTGGCCGATTATCGCGGGCTTTCGGTTGCGGATATGACCGAACTGCGCAAAAAGTTGCGCGAGAGCGGCGCCGAATTTGTCGTCGCAAAGAATACATTGACCCTGATCGCGGCACGTGAAACGGGTCATGAGGCGATCGAGCCGCTACTGGTGGGACCAACGGCGCTGGCGTTCGCATATGACGATGTGCCGAAGTTCGTCAAAGCAATCAATGAGTTCAATCGCGGTCCCAAGAAGATAATCGTGCGCGGCGGACTGGTCGGTACGATGCTTCTCAATGAGAATGTGCTCGACACTGTCGCCAGTCTGCCGACCAGAGAAGAGGTTCGTGCGCAGGTGCTCGGGGGGCTTGCCGCGCCGGTTACCGGTCTGGCAGGTATCATCGCCGCGCCAGTCAATGATATTGTCAATCTGCTCGACGCAACGTCGAAGAGCATTCTGTATGCGCTTCAGGCGCGTATCGATCAGTTACAGCCGTCCGCATCGTAGTTCATTCTCTCCTGTGCCATGCAGCGAGAGGAAGACGAATCCTGAATACTATGTTTACTACAAGCAGATAAGGAGTACTACTACCTATGGCAAGCGCAAAGGTCGAAGCAGTCATTGCCAGTATCGAGGCGCTGAACGTCCTTGAACTGGTCGAGTTGAAGAAGGAACTGGAGTCGCGCTGGGGCGTCACCGCGGCGGCCCCGGTTATGCCAATGGGCGGAATGGTGATGCCAGCAGCAGCAGCGGCGCCCGCCAGTGGTGATGGTGCGGCTGCGGCAGCGCCCGCCGTCGAGGAGAAGACTGAGTTCGATGTTATTCTGTCGGCAGTTGGTCCGAATAAGATCCAGGTCATTAAGGCAGTGCGCGAACTAACGAACCTGGGTCTGAAAGAGGCAAAAGACCTGGTCGAAAGCGCGCCGAAGCCAGTGAAGGAAGGGGTGAGCAAGGAAGAGGCGGAAGCCGCAAAGGCGAAACTGGTCGAGGCTGGGGCAACTGTCGAGATCAAGTAGTCTTTTCTGCACGAACGCGCACACGGCGTCGCCCCATCCCCGGCGACGCCGTGTATGCTGTGGAATATCACAACAACACCCGCAATCTAGCATAAGCGTAACAGGCGTTACCAGCGTTTGGACGACGGTGAGCATGTAGTGGGTGACGCACTGAGCGGCGCAATCGACGCCCGAATCCTGTTCACAACGATCTGATGATGCGAACCATGCTGTGCTTCCCAGGTAGGAATACCAGCGGTGCGTTCAAGTTTGATTGCACCGATGCGTAGCAATGCCTCCAGGTCATCGCCGTCGGGCGTATGTGGGTCGGACTCGCTGTCACCTCCAGTCACGTCGCCGCCCAGAAGCCAAAAACATTCGCCATATTACGGAGCGCGGATTGGGCAGCGCTCACATCGTACCCTGACGAAGCCGCTTCGAGAATGGCGCCGCTCAGAGCGCTAATCTGCGCGAGCGCCTTCGGCGTATCGAGGTCATCATCAAGCGCAGCAAAGTATGCCTGGCGGAACGGTTCCGGATTCAGCTGCTCGCCTCTGGGATCGCCCTGTACTGCCAGTGCTGCTCTGAGTTGTCCAACCTTCTGTTCCACCTGCGGTACGTCGGATCGCACATACTCGAAATCGTCACGGTAGGGGAACGAGAGCAGATACCAGCGAAGTGCATCGGCGCTGTGCTGCCTGAGCGCATCCTTGATAAACACTAGATTTCCGAGCGACTTGCTCATCTTCTGACCGTCGAGCCATGCTAGCCCTCCGTGAACCCAGAAGCGGACAAAGGGACGTTTGCCAGTATACGGTTCACTCTGCACAATTTCGGAAGGATGGTGCGGGAAGATCAGATCGCGCCCGCCGCCATGAATGTCGAGTTGCGGACCGAGATAGCGAGTTGCCATTGCCGTACACTCAATATGCCATCCGGGACGTCCCCTTCCCCATGGGCTGGGCCAGGTTGGTTCGCCCGGACGACTGCGCTGCCAGAGCACAAAATCGAGCGGATCGTCTTTGAGCGGGTCGTTCGGATTGTTGCCGCGTTCGTTCGCCAGCGCAAGCAGTTCCTCATATCCGCTCACCCGCGCCATTGCTCCATAGTTCGGTTCGGTTGAGACGTCGAAATAGACATTCCCATTCCGCACGTAGGCATGCCCCAGTTCGATCAATCGTTCGATGATCAGGATCATTGTGGCGATTTCTTCCGAAGCCTTTGGGAAGAAATCTGGAGGGATCAGGTTGAGTGCGCGACAGTCTTTGACGAACTGCTCCGTCTCACGACGCGCCAGTTCGTCCCACGGGATGCCGTCACGCGCAGCGCGCTCGAACAATGGGTCATCAACGTCGGTGATATTCTGACAGTAGCGAACTGTACCGCCGCAGTGACGAATATAGCGGATGAGCACATCGAAGATCAGAAACGTATGGGCGTGACCAACGTGCGTAGTATCGTAGGGAGTGACGCCGCAGACGTAAAGCGTGAGCGGGCGGTCGCGCGGGATGAGCAACTCGGCTTTCTGTCCGCGCAGGGTGTCGAATAACCACATGATTAAGCATGTCCTCCTGAACTGGGACGAGGGATGCGATAGAACCAGGTGTGGAAGCAGCACTGGTTGTATTATAGCACAGGGGCGCGTGCATTACAGAGAGACGCAGGCGCCCTGCACGCAATTACATCGAGCGACCCAATGCATACAGGCATTGATATCAGCCGGATAGCAACAACGGTGCGCACTGGTACGGAGCAGTACACCTGCGAAGTGCTGGCGGCGATTGCCCGGCGTGACACGACCAATACCTACACGCTATACTGTCACCGCCTGCCGACGACGCTGCCGCCGATCGGCGCGAACATGAGTGTGCGTTGCATCCCGCTGCCGCGCCTCTGGACGCACGTGCGTCTCTCGGTCGAAGTGCTGCGCCATGCACCAGATGTGCTGTTCATCCCGGCGCATGTGCTGCCACTCGGCGCGCCTCTCGTTCGCCGGATGCGCACTGTTGTGACAATCCACGACCTGGGGTACCTCCGGTATCCCGAAGCGCATACCACTGCGCAACGGCTCTACCTGCGCCTCTCGACGGTCTGGAGCGCACGCGCTGCTAGCCATCTCATTGCAGTCTCAGCGGCGACACGCAATGATCTTGTGCGTCTGGCAAAGGTATCGCCCGCCAGAGTGACCGTTGTGCATCACGGCGTGGCGGATCGCTTTCACCAGCCGGTTGTCGATCTGGAACGCGCCAGGAAGATCGCTGGCGGGAATGAACCGTACTTTCTGTATGTTGGAACGGTGCAACCACGCAAGAACCTGGAACGGGTCATCGAGGCATTCGCCAATGCAAGCGCGCAACTGACCAACCAGGGGCGAACGCCGGTGCTGGTGATTGTCGGCAAGCGCGGCTGGTTGAGCGAACGGATCGCACAACGCGCAGCCACGCTGGGCATCGCGGATCGCGTGCGGTTTGTCGGGTATGTGGCGGATGAAGACCTGCCGGCGCTCTATCGCGCATCGCTGGCGTTCGTCTTCCCGTCGCTGTACGAGGGGTTCGGCATGCCAGTGCTCGAAGCGATGGCGTGTGGCACACCGGTGCTGACCTCGAACAGTTCGTCGCTGCCCGAAGTCGCCGGGGATGCGGCGCTGCTGGTTGATCCGCACGACACCGGAGCGATTGCAGCAGGAATGGTTCGCCTGGCATGTGATCAAGCGCTGCGCGAGGAGTTGCAACAGCGCGGTTATTGGCGTGCAGCGCAGTTCACATGGGATCGATGCGCTGAAGAGACATTGCGCGTTTTGTATAGTTAGAAGGAGGATGTGTGTTTTCGTTTGCCGCCCGCGCCCGCGCGACGATTGCGCGGATTTCGCCACAGGTGTGGCGCGTGCTGACGCACAGTTTGCTCTTCGGGCTGGCTGGCAGCATTGCCGATCTGCTCTTCAATTTCTATCTGGTAAGCCTGGGGTATGGGGCCGACACTGCCGGATTGATGGCGACTGTCTATCGCGGCGCAGGGGCAATGCTCGGTCTCCCGCTCGGCATCCTGATCGACCGGTTTGGTGCACGAGCGTTGCTGGTGGTGGGCGCTATCGGTTTCGGTATCGCATATGCGCTGGTGTTGATGGTATCGCAACTTTGGGCGCTGATCCTGTTTGTCTTTCTGGCTGGTGCAGCAAATGTTCTAACACTTACGGCAGTCGTGCCGCTGCTTACCGGGATCACCGACGAAGAGGAGCGGGCGGCAGTATTTGGCATGAATGCGTCAGCTGGACTGATCATTGGTCTGGTTGGGAGCGGTGTAGGCGGATTGCTTCCCGGAACGGCAGCACTCTTCCTGGGAGTGGCGACAAACGATACTGCCGCTTACCGGATGGCGCTGTCAATCGTGGTTGTGCTGAGTTGTCTCTCGGCGCTGCCGGTGTTGATCGGATTCCGCCCCAGGCAGTTAGTGTTCTCACCGGCGCCCCTTGTAGCAGTACCCCAACGACACATACCGCCGATGCGCCTGGTGCGCTTTGCACTTCCTTCGCTCCTGCTCGGCATCGGCGGTGGGTTGTTCCTGCCATTCCAGAATCTCTTCTTTCGCACTGTCTTCGGACTGAACGACGCAGTCGTTGGTGTGATGCTGGCGATGGGCGCACTGGGCATGGGGCTTGGTGCGCTGATGGGTGCGCCAGTAGCTGCTCGTCTGGGGTTGCGCCGGGCTGCCAGCGCCCTGCGCTTTGGGGTGGTATTCGCTGTGGCGCTGATGTTCGCGCCAGTATTGCCAGTGGTAGTTGTGGGGTACATGTTGCGCGGCGCTTTCGTTGCAGCCAGTTATCCGTTGAATGATGCGCTAGTGATGCAGTTGACCCCATTACGGCAACGCGGTATTGCTACCAGTCTTATGAGTGTCCTCTGGTCACTCGGCTGGTCGGCATCGGCGTGGATCAGCGGGCAGATTCAGGTTCACTACGGCTTTACGCCGGTGCTCGCCGCATCGCTTGTGGCGTATGCGCTCTCAGCTTGGACGATCTGGACGATACGGGAGAGGGAGGGTCAGAACGTTGCACGCTGAACGGTGGGTGTTGAATGTTGAAACGTTGACTGTTGAATGGTGGGTGTTGAACGTTGAAACGTTGACTGTTGAACGGCGGAACGTTGAACAGTGGAAGGTTGAACGTGCAACACTAAACATTCCCTCCAATTGATTGGCGGACAATCGCAGCTGCCTGCTGCTGGAGATTGGGTGCGTCGGCGGGGAGGGTCAACACGTTGGGCAATCGTCGGAACCAGGCGGGTTGACGACGGGCGAAGGCGTGGGTATCGTACTTGAGACGGGCAATGGCTTCGTCGAGCGTGATGCGCCCCTCGAAGTATGGACGAAATTCACGATACCCCAGTCCTGACATTGAGGGCAGGTCCCAGTGATAGCCGCGTTCCAGCAGTCGGCGCACCTCGTCGAGCAAACCGGCGGCAATCATTGCTTCTACACGCGCATCGATACGGGCATACAATACGGGTGCGGGCAGGGTGAGCCAGATCGTTACAATGCGGTAGGGCGGCGGTTGAACGGAACGCTGCTCCGAAATTGGTTTGCCGGTGGCTTCGTATACTTCGAGTGCGCGGATAATGCGGCGAATGTTATTGGGAGGAATGCTGGCGGCGGCAACCGGATCAATTTCCGCCAGACGTGTGTACAATGCTGCTGCGCCGAGTTCTGCCGCCTGACGCTCGAGCGCGGCGCGTATATCGGGTCTGGGTGCCACACGCGGCAATTGCCAACCCTGAAGAACTGCTGCAAGGTATTGACCGGTTCCGCCAACGAGGAATGGTAACCGTCCCCGCGCTGCAATGTCGGCAATGGCTGCGGTGGCAAGATCCTGATAGACCGCCAGCGAGAATGCTTGGTCCGGATCGACGATGTCGATCAGATGATGGGGAATAGCAGCGCGATCGGAAGGGGTGGGCTTGGCAGTGCCAATATCCATCCCCCGGTACACCTGGCGTGAGTCCGCCGAGACGATCTCGCCGTTAAACTGCTGCGCCAGTTGGATGCTCAGCGCCGTCTTTCCAACTGCAGTAGGACCGACGATGGCGATCAGTGGAATCATCGTACAAGCCTCTACGGGCGCAGCGGTGCTGCGCTCCTACTTCTCCTCAACCCACCCAGATCGGATTGGTCCACGCTTTTCTCCCGGCATCATCGACGACTGTAACCCGGATGTATGGCACCTCTCCGATCCATGGCACGGAGAGCGTGCATGAGGTAATCGCCTGCCCCAACTGCCGTTGCGCGCGATCGTCTGGACCGATGACGAAGACGGCGCGCGCCGGTGAACAGCGCACCGTCAGGTGCCGTTCCGTAATGTCGATGTCTTCGATCTGCGGTCCCTGGGTCGAGTAGAAAGCGCCCTGTTTCAACGCTTCCAGGATCGCTTCAGGAGAGAGTTCTTCGGCGCGAACCTCCACCCAGGCAACGAACGTATCGGGACGAAAGGAGAAGTGCGCATCATCGGCGGCGTATGCCAGTAATCGCCTTCCCCGCGCCAGCAACATATCGCAGAAATACCATCCGTCACCCCGGTCATTGTCCCACACAGCAGTCGCATTGAATACCTCGACGGCGTGCGCTGCTTCGATAGACAGACCATCGTCGAGGGTCAGCGTGTACCAGGCAGGATGCGCAATTCCGACGAATGCTCCGGCTGCGGCAGCGCGCGCAGCGAGCGCTGGTCCTGTCTCATCGGGCGTTGGCGGTGCAAAGTCGTGTGGCAGGCCAACTGCGATAATGTGCCACAATCGACCGGCAGACGTCTGCGGGGCGTGCAGTTCAGCGCCGGGCAGGGTGGTGAAGCGCGCATCACGGAATGCACGGGTATCGGTGATCGGAAAGTTGTACTGGGGAAGAAAATGGTCGGTCAGCGCCAAAAAATCGTACCCTTGCGCGCGATAGGCGGCGATCACCTCCTCCGGAGGCAGTTCACCGTCGGAACGGTTAGAATGGGTGTGCAGGTTGCCACGGTAGAAGCGTCCTGGCTTGCGAAACGGCAGGTTGTCCATCGAACCCCTCCTTCCTCTCCCTTGCTCAAGTGCTATAGTAGACGTATTGTAACTCAGGCGAGGAAAGCAGGTTATCAATGTTTGCTAATTGGAACACGTGTGAAGATTGAGAATTGGAATCCGGTATGCCGAACTAACCGTGAGGCTAGTATAAACCGGTATTCGCCTTTGCCTTGGAGCTGAATCCCTTGGCTAGATGGGGCAAAGCCCGCCTGCGCAGGCTATACTAGATCATGTCATTTCTTCAAAGACCATAAGCTCTCTGCTGGGCGGGGCCAAGCCCGCCTGCGTGGCTAGAGCCGAATAATTGCCTGACAACCGCGTTATGTTATTCCGGTTGTGCCCAGAACGCCATCATGATCCGGTCGGGTCAGAAAGCCACGCTCTTCCAGCAGCGCCACAATCCGTCGCGCGCATTCTTCAGGCGTGGTATCGACGGTCGTTAGGTGCACTTCCGGCGCCACCGGCGGCTCATACGGATCGTCGATGCCAGTGAACCCGGTGATTTCGCCACGACGGGCGCGAGCGTACATGCCTTTGGTGTCGCGTCGCTCGCACTCTTCAATCGGCGTATCAACAAACACCTCAAAGAAGCGATCCTCACCGACCATCTTACGGCACTCGTTACGTGCAGCGCGGTAAGGACTGATCGCAGCGCAGATCGCTACACCGCCGTGTCGCACAATTTCACTGGCAACGAACCCGATCCGTAAGATATTCGTATCGCGATCCTCCCGGCTGAAGCCAAGCCCCTTCGACAGGTGCGTGCGCACCACATCGCCATCGAGCAGTGTGCTCTGTCGTCCACGTTCCAGCAACATCGCCACCAGCGCCTCAGCAATTGTCGATTTGCCAGCGCCGCTGAGACCGGTGAACCATACGCAGAACCCCTGACGGTGACGCGGCGGATAACTCTGCGCCAGGATTGCCGCCGTTTCCGGACGAGTAAACCATTCCGGCAGCCGTTTGCCACGCGCCAGGTACTCTTCGCGCACCTGTGTCCCTGAAATCGTCCAGACGCGTGCGCCTTGCGGCACGGCAGTCTCTTCAACATACTGGTCGGTGTCCGGGAGGTAGACATACTCGCGAAACGGAACCATCGTCACACCAATCTCATCAGCGTAGCGTGCTACCAGTTCCTGGGCATCGTATGGTCCGTAGAACGGCTTACCGCGGCTGTCGAGGCCGGGACCAGCATGGTCACGCCCGACGATGAAATGGGTCGCGCCGAAATTACGCCGAATGATTGCGTGCCAGAGCGCCTCACGTGGACCTGCCATGCGCATTGCCAGCGGCAGGAGACTAAGCAGCGTGCGGCGCGGATCGTAGTAGCGCTCCACGAGCAGCCGGTAGATACGTACCCGGCTGTAATGGTCAATGTCACCAGGACGAGTCAATCCCACAACCGGATGGATGAGCAACACACCGCCAACTTCTGCTGCGGCACGCTTCGTCAGTTCCTCATGAACGCGATGGAGCGGGTTGCGCGTCTGGAAAGCGACCACCCGCTCCGCGCCCATCTCGTGGAGGATGGAACGAACCTCGGCAGGGGTGCGCCGCAGTTCAACGAAATCATAGTAACGAGGCAGGCGGACGACGCGCAGTGCGCCAGAGATGTATGTATCACCCCACGTACTCATTTCCGAAACCAGCGGATGGCGTGGATCGGTGGTGCCGAGCGTCAGACGCGCTTCTTCTTCAGCATTCCAGGTGAAGGCTTCCTCGATATCCATGATGGCAATCAGTTCGTTCCGTGCATCACGCAGCGCAACGCGATCGCCAAGACATGCCAGCGCTTTGCCGGAGACTGGCAGCGTGATCGGCAGCGGGAAGAGCATCCCTCCCGCCAGTCGCATGTCGTGCAGGACGCGCTCATAGTCAGCACGTCCCATAAAACGGTCAAGCGGCGAAAAACCGCCTGTTGCCAATAGTTCGAGATCGCACAAAGCCCTTGATGAGATCTGGAGCGAGGGGAGTCGCGCCGCTTCTTCGAGCAGTGCACGTCTTTCCTCGCCAGCAACCAGCAGATTGATCAATCGACCGCCATACGGCGGAATCAACGGCATGGACCTTCCTCCGTCATATTTCTAGGATCGTACCGCGCAGTCCCGCAGGGACTGGCATGTTGAACCGTCTTAACAGGGTAGGCAGTATATCGTAAATCTGCACATTGTCGAGTCGCCGCCCGCTGCCGGGGCGTTGCGGATCGTGCCAGATGAATAACCCACGCTGTGCATGGTTGGCATCATCAGGACCAGTGTCGTTCTCCAGAGTGAATATCCCGTTACCACCAACCGTCCCCACCGATCGCCAGGCAAGATCGCCGAAGTAAACAATCAGGTCAGGAGCAACGCCTCGCACGGCGCGATAGAGGCACTGTGGCACAAAGACTCTGTTTCCGAGTGGATGACCATCTGGACCGGGCATCGCTTCCAGGCGTGCCGCAAGGTCGGCACGCACACGTTCGTACTCTGCTGGCGGAATAACGCCCTGCGGCTCACGCCCGCGCACATTGAGAAAGATGCGACCATAGTAACCGCCCGCACCCCAGGCGAAGGTGCTCGACCAGTCAACTTCCACCTGATCGAGGTTGGTTGGCACGTCTGGAATCGTGCGCAACGTCAGGTCACCCTGCGCGATCAGCCATTGATTGATCCGCACCCCACCCATCAGTGGACGCGCACCATGGTCAGACACCACCAGCACCGCTGTCTCAGGTCCGCAGGACGCCAGTAGAGCAGCAATCTGTGCGTCTACGTGGCGATAGTATGCGCGAATCGCATCTGCAAAGGGCGAATCGGGGACAAACAACGGATGCTGCGGGTCCATATGCTTCCAGAGCGCATGGTGGATGCGATCAACCCCCATATCCACCAGCATAAGAAAGTCGGGATGCTCTTCTCTGATCAATGCTGCAGCGACGGTGAAACGCTGATCGCACATGGCATAGATGTCGCACACAATGCGCTCCTTATCATCAGAGCGGAAATCGGGGACATCGAGCAGATAGGTGCGCCCTGGAGTCGCTTCCGCCGTCCAGGCAGCAAGGCGTTCTGCAAGCGTTGGCGGAAAGGTGTAGGTCACATCGGTTGAAGGTGCAAGAAAGCAGGAGACCAGTACGCCATTCACAGCAGACGGCGGATAGGTACCAGGAACGCCGATCACTGCCACACGCCATCCAGCCTCACCGAGAATATCCCACAAACGTGGAAATCGGATCGCACGGCTATCGGCAACAACCATACGATTGTAGGAGCGATCAACGCGGTTGCGAAACCCATAGATGCCAAGTTCACCCGGGTCGCGCCCGCTCGTCATGCAACTCCAAGCAGGGACAGTGATCGCCGGAATGCAACTCTCCAGTTCGCCGTAGATCCCCTCCGTCATCAGGCGGTTCAGGGTGGGCAGATCGGCGCGCCAGCGATCAAACACCAGCGACGGCTCGGCACAATCGAGTCCGATAATGAGTAGTCGGGGATATGTCATTGTGTTCAACGTTCAACGTGCCCCTTGCCTACCCCTGCAACTTTTTTCCCTTCAGAACCCTTGATATTGGGCGGCATCTCCAGCGCAGGCAGCAACCACTCTACTGCCGACGGGACAACGCAGCACAGAGTCATGGGGCAAGATCTCACCGCTCGGGGACATCCTGTGCCCCTTCCCACGGGTAACGTTCAGCGTTCAACCTGCAACCCTCGTGCCTCTTGACTCAATAAACACGTAGGAACCGCTATAACGTTCAATGTTCAACGTGTAACGTGCAACTCTCATGCCTCTTGCCTCTGACCATGCCTCCGGTAGAGCAGCGTAGCCGCACTGACGATAGCTGCAAACGAAAGAATATGCACGACGTTGAACGGCGTTCCGGGGAAAAACCATGAGTCAGTACGTAGAAACTCGATAAAGAAGCGCCCCAGCGGATACCACACCAGATACATGAGCAACACATCGCCATCGCGCAGTCGGTTGCCGTAGCGACGCCAGACGAAAAAGATCACTGTAAAGCCGATCAGGTTCCAGAGCGATTCGTACAGAAAAAGCGGGTGGAAGCGGGTCGTTTCCGGGAATGCTGCCAGGTCGCGGTACGGACCGATGCGATGTTCGGCGTCGATACGCAACCCCCACGGCAGGATCGTTGGCGGACCATAGAGTTCCTGGTTGATGAAGTTTGCCCAGCGACCGACCGCCTGTCCCAGCGGCAGACCGAGCGCAATTGCGTCAGCATACACGAGGAGTGGCACCTTCCGCACGTGTGCAAACGCCCATAATCCAAGCGCGCCAAAGATGAACCCGCCAAAAATGTGCAGGCCCCCTTCCCATACCGCTAGAATGCTCACCGGATTGCTCAGAAAGCGCCCCAATCCCTCCGGTCCACGCGGCGACTGGATGAACACATAGTAGAGGCGCGCACCGATCAACCCCGGAATCAACACCCAGAGCAACAAGTCCCACACCGAGTCGCGGTCGAACCCGCGTCGCTCAATATGGTGGGAACCGACCCACGCCGCCAGCATAACGCCAGTTATGATCAGCACGCCATACCAGCGCAGCGTCAGCGGACCGAGTTGAATAATGACGGGATCAACGGGAGGATACATAGGTTATTCAAGATATCCCAGTTCTCTTAAGCGCCGCTGCACTGTCGGATCATCAACCCCCTCAGCACGTCGGATGAGCGGCGCTGCGGCATCGGCGCGGCGCACAAAGGCACTGAGGCGCGCCTGAAGTTCTTCGACTCGTTCTGGCAACATCGTTGCCAGATTAATCGTTTCACGAGGATCGGCATCGAGATCGTACAACTCAACCTGGTCTTCCCCGGTCTGGATCAGTTTGTGTGAACCGCTGATCACTGCGCGGCGCGGTTGATCGAAGCGACGCGCACGCGCCAGATCGGGCTGGCGTCGCAGCATGATTCCCAGAACGTTTTGCAGCGGCTCCGCCTCACTGAAGACCGTGCCACCATCGGGATCGGCAGCGGGCGACTGCGCCAGCGAGCGATCACGCTCAATGCTGCTGGCAAGCCTGGCAGCGCTTAGCAGTGTGTGGAAGACTCGCCGCGACGACACCGGATGATCCACCACTGCACCTCGTGGAAAGTCACCATCTGGATCGCGTACTATCAGTGGCACATGGATCAGCTCGTTGTAGACCGACACCGTATGCCCGACGAGACCTTTTTCACCCAGGTGATCACCATGGTCAGCGCATATCAGCAACAGGGTGCGGTCAAGCGCACCACTCTCGCGCATGCGGCGCAGGAACATGCCAAGATGCGCATCCTGCGTAGCGACCTCAGCGTCGTATACATCGCTGAGCACATGGTGATATCGTTCGTCCGCTCCAGAGAGTGGGGCAAGCCAGCCGAATACATCACCGTTGAAGCGACGCACATAGCGCGCCGCTTCCCGGTCGCGGATCACGTCTGGCGCGAACCGTTCGAGCATCCGCCGATCCGGATGGTACGGCGTATGAACGCCCATCAGGTTGATAAAGGCAAAAATAGGCTGACCCGGCTCAACACCGCGCCGTTCGATCAGCAAACGCGCAGCATCATTAAGCGATTTAGGCGTATTCCCCTTGAAACTGAGTGCCGTCTGCCATATTGGCACCATCAATGGCGTAAACGCGAATTCCAGCATCAGTTCAGAGTGCGCAAATGAGTTCTGAATACGATTAAGCATTGCTGCCAGGCGCCCCTTGAACCACTGGCGATAACGACTGATCAATCCTGGATGCGCGCCTGCCTGATTCGGGTACGAGGTTAGCAGACCGCTGTAATTCAGAAAACTCTCAAAACCGCGCCGCAATCCGTTATTGACAACACCCACCAGCGGGTTATTGCAGAATGCCGCCGTCATATATCCGCCTTCACGCAGACGTTCTGCCAAGGTCGGAATGCCGGAAGGGAGCGCCGCCGACGATTGGTTGGTCACATGCTCCGATGGATAGAGACCAGTAAACATCGAAGCGTGCGATGGGATCGTCCACTGCGCAGTGGCAAAAGCACGACGGAAGAGAGTCGCTTCAGCTGCCAGCTCATCGAGGCAGGGCGAGATCGGTCGAGAGTAGCCGTAGCACGAAAGTCTATCGCAACGCTGGGTGTCCAGCACGAGCAGCACAATATCGGGGCGCCGACTCACAAATAATCCTCCTCCGAAAACCGCTGGTTCGGATGAATGTAGTATACCACGTCAAGCGCCTGCGCATAACGTGGAGTGTGACGTAGGACGCACTGGGAGATAGAGATACACTCGCCTGTAACGCACTGCGTGTAGTATCGTATAAGCCAGGTAAAGCAGTGCCTGACTGGAATAGAGACGCACTTGCCTGTAACACACTGCGTGACCAGGAGCGCGCTGAAATTGTGTTAACATAGCAGTATGGACATCCCCAACGGAGAGGAGGAAACCAGTGTCCGAAGCATTCCGCATCGAGAGGGACTCGCTCGGTGAAGTAAGAGTGCCAGCGAACGCACTCTATGGAGCACAGACGCAACGCGCTGTCATGAACTTTCCAGTCAGCGGCATGCGTCCATACCCGGCATTCGTCTGGGCGCAGGCGATGATCAAGCGCGCCGCGGCGGAAGTCAACCGTGATCTAGGACTATTCAACGATGTCACAATTGGCGACCGCGTTATCAGCGGGCGACAGATCGCCGATGCAATCATCCAGGCAGCGGACGAAGTGCTCCAAGGACAACACGCCGATCAATTCGTTGTTGACCCATTCCAGGCTGGCGCAGGCACTAGCCATAACATGAACCTCAACGAAGTGATTGCCAATCGCGCGAACCAGATCCTCGGCTTTGCGCTTGACGATCCGAAGAAGCCGGTCAGCCCAAACGACCATGTTAACATGGCGCAGAGCACTAACGACACCATTCCAACTGCCATCCGCCTTGGCTGTCTCTGGCGCCTCAATGAATTGCTTGCCGCTATTGATCGGCTCGCTGATGCACTCGAAGCTAAGGCACGGGAGTTTGATCCGGTCGTCAAATCGGGACGTACTCATTTGCAGGATGCCGTACCGATACGATTGGGACAGGAGTTTGGCGCGTATGCACTGGCGGTGCGCAATGATCGTGAGCGGATCGAGAGTGCCGCCAACCGGCTGCGACGACTGGGCATTGGCGGCACAGCCGTCGGCAGCGGGTTGAATGCGCATCCCGAATACCATGAGCGAATGATCAAGCTCCTGTCGAAGTTGACCGGTCAGGAACTGCGCTCAGCAGGCAACCTGTTTGAAGCGATGCAGAACATGGCCGATCCGGCAGACTTTTCGGCGTCGCTACGCACACTGAGTATCACCCTGACCCGCATTGCCAATGATCTCCGTCTGCTTGCATCAGGACCAACGACCGGTCTGGATGAAATCCGGCTACCAGCGGTTCAACCCGGTTCGAGCATCATGCCCGGTAAAGTCAATCCAGTGCTGGCGGAAATGCTGAACATGGCGTGCTTCCATGTGCAGGGATGCGATCTGACTGTTTCGCTCGCAGCGCAAGCCGGGCAACTCGAATTGAATGTGATGATGCCGATCATCGCTCATAACCTGTTCGAGATGATGCACGTCCTCATTGGCGCTATCAACGCCTTCACCGAGAAGTGCGTGGTCGGCATTACCGCCAATCCCGAAAAGGCGGCTGGATGGCTGGCAAAGAACCCGATCCTGGTAACGGCGTTGAATCCGGTGATCGGGTACCTCAATGGCGCTGCGGTCGCCAAAGAAGCGCTGGCAACCGGCAAGACAATCAAGGAGGTGGTGGTTGAGAAGGGTCTCCTATCACCAGAACAGGTCGATGAACTGCTCAATGTACGCGCTATGACCGAAGGCGGCATTATGGGCATCAGCGGCGGTGGCAGTTAAGCACTAGCGCATACGTAATCACGACAGGCGTATCTCCGCCACGCCTGTTGCCCGTCGGTACGAAGGACGTTTAATAACCGTGGCAAACATTCTGGTGTACACTGGTTCTCCTGGGATTGGCATCAGCGTGGCTGCAGCCGCAGAGGCGGCGCGCGCTGCTGATGCTGGAAAGCGTACGCTGCTGTTTGCGTACCGATCTACAGTGGGGCTGAGCGCACTCCTGGGTGTTCCCATTGGCAGCACGCCAACCGAAGTAGCGCCGCGTCTTGAAGCAATGGTGCTTGATACCCGCAGCGAACTTGCTGCTGCCTGGAATGAGACGCGCACGACGCTGCCCCCGCCCTTCAGCGCCCTTGCTGGTGATGAATTGCCGCAACCGCCTGCCTCTGATGCTGCATTCGCGCTGCTGCGCCTCCGTGAACTCGCTCCTCAATATGAGCGCATCGTTGTGGACGCAGGACCGCACCACGCCCTGATTGAGGCGCTCGGCGTTCCCGATAATCTGCGCTGGATTGCAAAGTGGCTCATTGGTCTCAACGGTCAACCAGCGCAGGGACCGTTACTGCCGGGAATGCTGCTGCCGCCAGAGTTCACCAGCAATATGCGCCGTGTGCTGAAAGAAGCGGAACGATTGCGCAGTCTGCTCGATGCGCCTACAAGCAGCGTCTGTTACGTGTTACGCCCCGATGCCGCTGCACTAGCAGAAGCGCGACTGGCGATTCCCGCCATTCAACTCCATGGTCTGGCAATCGGCGCCCTAGTTGCCGGTCCGCTGCTGCCGACCAACCCAGATGACGCGCGCCTGGCGCCGCTCGAACGGTTGCAGGCAGCGCTGGTTGACGAAGCCGCAGCGCTCTGGAGGACACGACCACTGTTCAAACTCGACATCGGGGCGACTACCGGTGGTCATATGCCATTGCTGCTTGCCGGACGGGCGATGGGGGATGCTGGCGCGGCAAACGTGCGTGCGCCGATTGGCAACGATTATCACGGTGAACCGGCGCTGACCATTGAACTACCTGGCCTGCCGCAGGGCGCGATTGGGTTGACGCTGAGCGGGGATGACCTGATCGTGCGGATCGGACCGTACCGGCGGTGCATACCGCTGCCGACCCGCCTGCGTGGAACCAGCGCGATCCGCGCTACCCGTGAGGGAGATTTGCTTATCGTGCGACGACGAACGTAGCCTCCTTACGAGATCATCGCACACCAGCGCGCCGCATGTACTCCAGTATGCCTGCTGGACCGATCTGCGCTTCGAGCGCCAGCATGCGTTCGAGCAATGGACGGTAGGGGTGGTTCGACTCGCGCATGGCAGCGGCAGCTTTGTGACTGCCCAGGTAACTAAGGTGGTGATACGCCACCCATTCGGCAAATCCTTCAATCAGATCATGGTCACTAAGGAGCGGGCAGTTTTCGCCCTGCCATGCGTGGGCGTATTCGTGCGCCACAACAGTGCGGAAGAGGAGTTTGGGCAAGCCGTAGAGCATGTAGATGATCCGCAACCGACCGTGACGCTGGTAGAGCCCCAGCGCTGGCGCTTCGCCCGGTTGCGGCGGCTTATCCTGCGCCCGCACTGCTGCCAGCGTCGGCGCATCCACCAGCCGGAAGTCGACCCCAACTCGCAACACCATCCCCAATTGCGCAACGATTGCTACCACCGTTTCATCGAACAACTGCCGCGCAATTGATGGATCGTAGATTGCCGTCGCGTGGCACGTTTCACACAACCGGCGGCCATCGTGCAGCGTCCAGTAGCGGTTCCCCAGTGGAGCGGAACAGACATCGCAGCGACCACGCTCGCGAATGCAGCGCGCACAGTAGCGTTCACGCCGCCCGTGGATGAAGTAGTATCCATCGATCAGTAGCGCTCCGCACGCTGCACAGCGGAGCGCCTCCGGAATGTTGATCGAATGAGTCGTCACCTTCTGTGCCCTGGCATACTCTTCACACGTCTGGCATCATCCACCTGAAAGCGTACCACATGTGGCGAATATGTGGTATTATGGTGAATGAAACGTTATTCATCTCTATCCTACCATGTCGGGCATAACGCCAGACAACCAGCAAGTGCCTGATCGTGCTGCCAGCGATGGCGGCGTGTCAAACGATTGATGGTGTGCAGGGTATGATGGAAACAGGTGTGGATCAGGCAGCAATCAAGCACGCCGCCAATCTCCTTGGTCGTGCATACAGCGCCGTTGCCATCACCGGTGCGGGCATTAGCACACCCTCTGGCATCCCTGATTTTCGTGGTCCTGATGGCGCGTGGAAGCATGTCGACCCGTCAGTAGTTGCATCGTTGCAGAACTTTCTGCGCAATCCGCGAGCATTTTACGACTGGTTCCGACCTTTGCTCGATCGCGTACTGGCGGCTGCACCCAATGCGGCGCATTATGCTCTGGCGGCACTCGAACAGCGCCAGATGCTCAAGGCCATCATTACGCAGAACTTCGACGGGTTGCATCAGCGTGCCGGGTCGCGAGAGGTCTATGAACTGCACGGGCATCTGCGTACTGCTACATGCCTGGAGTGTGAGCGACAGATTCCGACCCAGGCGTTATTGCCCGGGATCCGTCGTGGGGAAACGCCGCGCTGCTCCTGTGGTCATCCGCTCAAACCCGATGTGGTGCTGTTCGACGAGATGCTGCCGCGCGGATTGTACTGGCTGGCGCGTCGCGCTGTTGAGCACGCTGATGTCATTATCGTTGCCGGAACATCGCTCGAGGTGTTCCCGGTCAATGACCTGCCAGCGCTGGGTTTGCGCCGTGGTGCAAAATTGATTATCATCAATAATGGACCGACATATCTGGATGAGCGCGCTGAGGTGGTCATTCGCGGCGATGTTGCGATTGTATTGCCAGAACTGGTGAGGCAGATCACCGAGGCGCCCATCCTCGAACGATCACGATAAGTAAGGAGTGTTGTGTGACAACCATAGATTTGGAGGTCCTGCGGACGCGCTTCGACAGCGTTCGCGGGCGTCTTTGACCTGCTGACGAAACAACGCGAGATTGCAGTGCTCGAAGAGCGCGCTGCCGATCCCAATCTTTGGAACGATCCCCGCGAGGCGCAGACAATCATGCAGCGCCTGACCCGCCTGAAGGAAGAAGTTGAGCGTATCGAAGCGATCGACCGTCAATTGACGGCGCTTGCTGATCTGATCGAACTCGCCGCAGCCGAAGACGATGACTCGCTCCAGGCGGACATCGCCGCTGAACTCAAGCGCACCGGCGAAGCAATCGAAGCCCTTGAGATCGAGGTGCTGCTCAACGGTCCCTACGATGACCGTAACGCATTCCTCTCGATCAAAGCTGGCACTGGCGGAACCGATGCGCAGGATTGGGCGGAAATGTTACTGCGCATGTATATGCGCTGGGGCGAACGTCGTGGTTTCCAGGTAGCGCTGATCGATAAGAGCGAAGGGGAAGAAGCCGGGATCAAGAGCGCCACTATTGAACTGCGTGGTCCGTATGCCTACGGTATCGCGAAAGCGGAAGCGGGCGTCCATCGCCTGATCCGCCTGTCGCCGTTCAACGCAGGTAATACACGCCAGACGTCGTTCGCCATGGTCGAAGTGCTCCCCGAAGTGGACGATACGCCGGAAGTCGTCATTCGACCGGAAGATATCCGCATCGATGTGTTTCGCTCATCCGGTCATGGTGGGCAGGGGGTCAACACAACTGACTCGGCAGTGCGCATTACGTACAAGCCTGGGACGCCAGAGCAGATTGTGGTGACCTGTCAGAACGAACGTTCGCAGTTGCAGAACCGTGAAACTGCCATGCGCGTCCTGCGTAGTCGCCTGCTCGAACGCGAACTGCAGCGCAAACGCGAAGAGCGTGCCCGTCTACGCGGTGAGTATCGCCAGGCAGACTTCGGCAACCAGATGCGCACCTATTACCTTCACCCCTACACACTGGTGAAGGATCATCGCACTGACTACGAGACCAGTGATGTGTATGCAGTACTCGACGGCGACATCGACCCGTTCATCGAAGCGTATCTGCGCCGGAATGTCGGGTGTGACGCCTGATAACGACGGGCAATGCCTTAGCAACAGGGACGGAGTGTGACCGTCCCTGTTTTTGGTGCGATAGATGCGCTTCTTGCGTAACGCAGCATAGTGTTGAAGAAACTGTTGTGAGGTTCAACCAATGTTCCCCTTCCCCATGCCGAATCATCAATTCAGCATCGTCTGGATCAGGCTCAGCACCTGCTCGATATCAAACGGCTTCTGAATGATGACGGCGCCTTCGGCTTCAAGGTCGGCAAACCAGGGTTTCCGATTCAAGGCGGTTATAATAAAGATTGGGATGCCATCCTCCTGGAGCTGGTCCTTCATGCGCTGAAAGGCTTCAACGCCATCCATCTGCGGCATCATAATGTCACAGATCACCAGGTTCGGGCGCAGGGATACAAGTTTCGTGATTCCCTCCTGGCCATCGCTGGCGACCTCGACACGATACCCCGCTTCACGCAACGCAATCTCCAGCACGGTTTGCATCGCCGGATCATCGTCAATAACCAGAATAGTAGGCTGTTCATCCATGAGCGCTTCCTGCTGATCGTGCTGAGCAAAGGGACGAGTCTGGTCAGGCGGCGTGGGAGCAATGGTACGAAGAAGCGAACCGACCTGACGACGGGCGCGCCCATTATAGCACGAAGCGCAGCGCCGTCTGGTAGATGTTGGTATAATAGAGCAGACATGCACGCACCCATCTACCTACACGCAGATGCCAGGTTGACCCATGATTGTTTCAATATGCGACGATACGCCAGAAACCATCGCCTGCCAGAGCATCCTCGATGCAATTAACACTCAGATTGCAGTGCTTGACCGGCATGGAGTCATTGTCGCGGCAAACCGGGCGTGGCTGCGCTCAGTTGCGGCAAAGAGCGATGATCACCTGTTCTGGATTGGCACGAACTACCGCGACGCCTGGAACGATGACGAGAGCATCTTTACTAGAGTGGTACGGGAAGCACTGGAAGGCATCGCAGCAGTGCTGCGTGGCGAGCGCGCCTGTTTCACGTGTGAATACTGCCGCAAGACGGAGGACGGCGAGCGTTGGTTTCGCCTGGAAGCGACGGCGCTGAAGCAGGGCGGGGCGGTGCTGACTAACACCGACATTACTGCACATCAAGTTCACGCCATGCTGACCCGGTTGCGTGAACAGAACCAGCGCCTTCAGAGTCAGATGCGGCGACGGCAACGTCTCACGCGCGCTCCGCGGCAATCGTTGCGTCTGCTCATCGAGCAGACAACACGCCTGGCGCGCGCCAATGCCGAATTACAGCAGTTTACCTCGGTCGTTTCGCACGAACTGCGAGAACCGTTGCGCATGGTCACCGGTTTTCTGGATCTGCTTCGACGTCGGCATGGTGATCAACTCGATGAACACGCTCGTGAGTATGTTTCCTTCGCATACGACGGTGCTGCGCGGATGCAGTCGCTCATCGAAAAATTGCTGGCGTATGCCCGTCTCGATCAGCACCGCCCGGACATACGCCCCGTCGATTGCAACGATGTGCTGGCGCGTGCCATCGGAATGCTGCAGGTCGCTATCGACGAAAGTCAGGCGGAGATCACCTTTGATCCGCTGCCGACAGTGGCAGGCGATGATGTCGAACTCGGGCTGGTCTTCCGCAACCTGCTTAGCAATGCCATCAAGTTCCACGGCAACGAGCGACCACGCATCCATATCGGGGCGCAACGCCAGAAGAATGAGTGGCTCTTCACTGTGCGCGATCATGGGATTGGCATTGCTGTGGAGGATACCAGACGCATCTTTGATATGTTTGTTCGCACTCATAGCCGCAGCCGGTTCCCTGGCAACGGCATCGGGCTGGCGATCTGCCGCAAGGTGATCACCCGCCATGGGGGGCGGATCTGGGTCGAACGTCCGGCGGATGGCGGGTCGCTGTTCTGCTTTACGCTTCCGGTGCTGTCGTAGCGCCCGGTTGCGTGAGTCTCGTCAGGGTTTGAGGTATGCACGCGGGAACCGATAGACCGCTTGAAATCCTGCTGGTCGAAGACAACCCTGGCGATGCGCGACTTGCTGCCGAGGCGTTTGCTTCGGCGCGGATTGGTACGTTTACGCTCACTCATGCCGAACGGTTGACAGAAGCGATTCAACTTTTGCAGCAACGCTCGTTCGACGCGATTGTGCTCGATCTCTCGTTGCCGGACAGCGGCGGGCTGGATACTCTAAAGCGCGTCCTGCACCACGCACCTGATATACCGGTCGTTGTGTTGACCATGCTGAGCGACGAATTGCTGGGGATTCAGGCAGTAAATGCTGGTGCGCAGGACTATCTTCAGAAGGATGGGTGCGTGCATGAATCACTGGCGCGCTCGGTGCGCTATGCTGTCGAGCGTCAGCGCTTGCTGCGCCAACTTCAGCACGCTCGTCAGCAGGAACAACTGGCGCGCAGCGCGCATGAGATTGCTGCCGTCGAACAACTGTCGCACGATACACGCACCTCGGTAACAGCGCAACTGTACAGCGCGCTGCCGCTGCGCGATGCGCAACCGGACCTGTTCTCAGAATTGGTGGCACAGTACGGGCACATCCTTGATCAGCGCCTGGAACAGCGCGCCTACAAAATTGAGACAAACACCTCCGATACACTGCGTGAGATTGCGAATCAACTGGGCTTTCTTCGCGCTGGTCCGCGCGATGTGGTTGATGTCCATACGCACGCCATTCGCCAGCGGGTGCGGGGTGCAAGTGTGATGCGTGTGCAGGCGTATGTTGAGGAGGGACGACTGCTCGTGCTCGAATTGATGGGATACCTGGTATCGTACTACCGCGCCTACGCGCTTGGCGGTATCCATTGATTGATCTATGACTTCACTGCAAAAACGCATCGCAGAGACGCCGAGAGCGCAGAGAACTTCAAAAATATGCGCGGCGAAGCGTGAGGTGTTGGAGCGACTCGCTATAGCATCTTCCTCTGCGAACGCTGCGCCTCTGCGGTGACATACCCTTTTTGCAGTGGACTTATCTATGATACCATTTATGGCGATGTCGGCAGACGCACATCAGGACCGTTCAAAGGGGAAGCGAACTGATGACGAGTAAATTTGTCCTCAAGCTTTACGTCACCGGTCAGACGCCGCGCACTGAGCGGGCGATCCAGAACCTGCGACGAATCTGCGAGCAGAATCTTGGCAGTCAGTATCAGTTGTTCGTGATTGACGTGCTGGAGCAACCGCACCTCGCCGAACAAGAGCGGATCCTGGCGACGCCGACACTGATCAAGGAACTGCCGCCGCCAGTCCGGCGCATTATTGGAGATCTTTCCGATACGCTCAAAGTGCTGCAAGGTTTGGATCTGCCAGTCCATCCCTCGAGCACAGGAGGAACGCAGGAGTGAGTCTGAATCTGCGCCAACCAGCCATCGAAAAACTGCCAACCGGCATTAGTGGCTTTGACCTGATCGCTAATGGCGGGATTCCCGCCGGTCGAACCACGCTCGTCTCCGGAACTGCTGGCAGTGCCAAAACGGTCTTTGCTGCCCAGTTTCTCGCCGAAGGCATTCGCAAATATGGCGAGCACGGGGTATTTGTCACTTTCGAAGAACCACCCTCGGATATCCGCCGCAACATGGAATCCCTCGGGTGGGATATTGCGACCTGGGAGAGTGAGGGTAAGTGGGCGTTTGTGGACGCCTCGCCCCAACCCGGCGAGGAAATGCTCTTCGCTGGCAACTACGATCTTGGCGCACTGCTGGCGCGGATCGAAAATGCGGTTCGTCGCATTGGCGCCAAACGCCTGTCGATGGACTCGCTCGGCGCAATTTTCACGCAGTTCGCCGATAGCGCCGTTGTGCGTCGTGAACTGTTCCGTATTGTCTCGGCGCTGAAACGCTTGGGTGTCACTGCTATCATGACCGGTGAACGCACCCAGGAGTACGGCGATATTGCACGCTACGGCGTCGAAGAGTTCGTGGCAGATAATGTCATTATTCTGCGCAACGTGCTGGAGGACGAAAAGCGCCGCCGCACCATTGAGATACTGAAGTTTCGCGGCACCTCGCACCAAAAAGGGGAGTTCCCGTTTACCATCATCTCCGGTGAAGGAATGGTGGTGATACCGCTATCTGCAATCGAACTCAAACAACGCTCGTCCGATATTCGCGTGACCTCCGGCAACCCCGAACTCGACCGCATGTGCGGCGGGGGTTTCTTCCGCGACTCGATCTTGCTCGTGTCGGGCGCGACAGGTACTGGCAAGACGCTGATGACCACTGAGTTCATGGCAGGCGGAGTCAGGCGAGGTGAGCGCTGCCTGTTGTTTGCGTTCGAGGAGAGTCGCGAGCAGTTGTTCCGCAATGCCACAGGGTGGGGTATCGATTTTGAGCAGATGGAGCGGGATGGATTGCTGCGTGTCGTCTGTGAGTATCCCGAAACCGCCGGGCTTGAGGATCATCTGATTGCAATGAAAAAGTTGATCCAGGAGTTCCGCCCCAATCGCGTGGCAGTGGATAGCCTCTCTGCACTCGAACGCGTCTCGACCATCCGCGGCTTCCGTGAGTTTGTGATCAGTCTCACATCATTTATCAAGCATCAGGAGATTGCCGGTCTGTTTACAGCAACTACCCCTAGCCTGATGGGGGGTGAGTCGGTGACGGAGACCCATATCTCGACGTTGACCGACTCGATCATTCTGCTGCGCTATGTTGAGATGTTTGGCGAGATGCGCCGCGGGTTGACGGTGCTGAAGATGCGCGGCTCGATGCACGATAAGGATATCCGCGAGTTTACTATCGATAATCGCGGCATGCACATTGGTCGCCCGTTCCGCCAGGTGACCGGTATTCTGTCTGGCAATCCAATCCATATCGCGCCTGGCGAAATCGACCGGATGAACCAGTTGTTCAACGATGAAGAGCCGCAGACGTGAGACGGGTGGTCAACGATATTCGTAACCCTGCGAGTCTGACGGTAGAACAGACCCTGCGCATACCACGGAGATTGCCATGAATCGCGCCGATGTGTTGAGCGACCTGCGACGCGTTGTTGGACCGCGCGCTGTCATCGATGACGCTGCCACGCTGCTGACCTATGAAGCGGATGGTTGTGTACTGGATACACATCCGCCCAACGTCGTTGTGCTGCCAGCAACCACCGAGGAAACTGCGGCAGTCGTGCAGATCGCCAACCGCGCCGGGATGCCGATTGTACCACGTGGCGCAGGTACCGGTCTGTCCGGCGGTGCGACGCCAATCCACGGCGGGATTGTGATCTCGACAGCGCGGATGGAACGGGTGCTAGAAGTGGATGTGCGCAATCGACGAGCGCGGGTGCAACCAGGGGTGATTAACTGGGAACTGTCACAATACTTGGGGCAGTACGGGTATACGTTCATGCCTGACCCATCCTCCCAGAAGGCGTGCACCATCGGCGGCAACATTGCTAATAACAGTGGCGGACCGCACTGCCTCAAGTATGGCATGACTACCAACCACGTCCTGGCGCTGCGCGTAGTGCTGCCCGATGGCAACGTCATCTGGACTGGCGATGGACGACAGGATGGTATTGGTTATGATCTGGCAGGTGTGTTGACTGGCAGCGAGGGAACGTGCGGCATTATTACTGAGGCATGGGTGCGAATAACGCGTCTGCCAGAAGCGTTGCGCGTGGTGCTGGCACTGTTCCCAGATATTCCATCGGCGTCGCAGACGGTTTCGACGGTTATTGCGCGCGGGTTCCTGCCAGCTGCGCTGGAAATGATGGATCACCTGGCAATCCGCGCTGTGAACGGCATGTATCGCCTGGGGCTGCCGGATAGTGCCGGAGCAGCACTGCTGATCGAACTCGACGGTGTCAACGATGGACTGGACGACCTGCTCGCCGAAATTACCGGCATCTGCCGCGATTTCGGCGCGATGGAGGTGCGTCCGGCGAAAACCGCCGCCGAACAGGCGCAGGTCTGGGCAGCGCGTAAAAATGCATTTGGCGCTATGGGACGCCTGGCACCGACGTACTACCTGGTCGATACAGTTGTGCCGCGCACGCGCCTGCCGGCGACGCTGGCGCGCGTCAGTGAGGTGTCGCGCGATTACCGCCTGCCAATTGCGAATGTCTTTCACGCGGGTGATGGCAACCTGCATCCGCTCATTCTGTTCGACCGGCGCGATAAAGGGCAACTCGAACGTGCGCTTCTTGCCGCTACCGACATCCTGCGCGAGTCGATCAATCAGGGCGGCGTGATCAGCGGTGAGCACGGGATTGGCGTCGAAAAGCGCGATTACATGGATCTGCTGTTTACAACTGACGATCTGGCAGCGATGGCCGGTTTGAAGCGCAGTTTCGATCCGCGTGAAATCTTCAACCCCGGCAAGATTTTCCCGAAGGGGGTCGGATGTGGCGAACTGGCTGCGCTGCGCCGACGCGGCTTGCCAGCTGCTGAACTGATCGGCGCTGACACGGGCAGTGTGCCGTCAGGAACGTGGTTGTGAGAGGTGAGGTTGAACGTTGCATGTCGAGCGTTTGTGGTGCGAAATTCAGGTTGACGGCGGGAACGTGCGAAGGTCCGTAGAGACGGTGCAAGGAAATGTCTGTCCGCGATATTGGATACGCAACGGCGCAACGATAAGGTTTGAAGATGCAGACGGTGAACGGTTATCCGACTCCAGAGAATACGCCAATAAAACAGAGTGTGTCTGCAACGCCTCAGACCTGGGAGGAGTTTCTTGCCTGGCATGATGAAGATGTCCACGCCGAGTGGGTGGATGGAAACGTTATCATGATGTCCCCTGCCAGCAGCGAGCATCGACTCCTCAAACTCTTTCTGGTGCAGGTCCTGGGTCTCTACCTGGAGCAGCGACCACAAGGCGTGCTGCTGGATGCGCCTTTTCTGATGCGTCTGCCGGAGCGCCCAAGCGGGCGTGAACCGGATATTCTTTTCATTGCCCACGAACGGGTTCACCTGATCCAACCGACATTCCTCGACGGTGCAGCAGACCTAGTGGTGGAAATTATTTCGCCGGAGAGTGATGAGCGCGACCGTGGCGAGAAGTTTATTGAATACGAAGCGGCAGGCGTGCGTGAGTACTGGCTCATCGATCCGCTCCGTGAGGAGGCGATGTTTTACCAGTTAACGCACCAGGGTCGCTATCGCCTGATCGTTCCATCACCGGATGGCGTGTACCACTCTGCCGTTATCGCCGGGCTATGGTTGCACGTCGAATGGCTCTGGCAGCGACCGCCGGTGTTGCGTGTCCTGAAAGAACTGGGCGTCCTATGAATCTGATCGAGACACTCCGCACTGCTCTTCCCCCTGATACAGTCCAGGATGATGCCCCAACGCTGGAAGCGTTCAGCGTGCAGGGGGTGCGCCCCCTATGCGTCGTTACGCCTGGCAACGTCGAGGAACTCCAGGTAACGCTGCGCATCGCCGCAGAGCGCCGCGCAGCGCTGGCGGCGTGGGGCGGCGGAACGCAACAACTGATCGGCGCGCCGCCAACCCGCCTCGATCTGGTGGTGCGCACAACGCAGCTTAACCGGGTGCTGGCGCACACTCCCGATGACCTGACGATTTCCGTCGAGGCGGGAATGACGTTTGGCGCACTCCGCACCTATCTGGCGCAGCATAGGCAAATGCTGGCGCTTGATCCGCCGTTGCCGGATCGGGCGACGATTGGCGGGTTGATCGCCACCGCAACCGACGGACCGCGACGGTTGGGGTACGGCACGCTGCGCGATGTGCTGATCGGGATTGCAGTGGTTGAAGTCGGTGGGCGACTCTCACGCGGCGGCGGCATGGTGGTCAAGAACGTCAGCGGCTTCGACATGATGAAACTCTACCTGGGAAGTTTCGGCACGTTGGCGGTCATTGCCAGCGCAAATTTCAAACTGTTGCCGCAACCGCGCGCGACAGGAACAATCCTGTGCCGATTCAACGACCCTAAACCGGCGTTTGCCGCACTCGACGAACTCGACGGCACCCAACTGGCGCCAGTCGCCGCTGAATACCTGAACCGCAGCGCGCTCGCTGCTATGGGGCAATCCGGTGTCTGCGCGCTGGCACTGGCAGCCGAAGGCCTGCCACAGGCAGTTGAACGTCAGATAAACGATATGAGTGCCATTATGCGGCGCCATGGCGCGCCATCAATTGAGCGGCTGGACAGTAGTGAGGCGGAGGCGCTCTGGTCAGCCATTGCCGACCTGCCGCAAACCGCAACGCTCGCTGCAGATGAAGCCGTGGTAAAACTGTCGGTGTTACCGGCTGATGTGGCATCCGCCATCGCACAGTGTGAAGCGTCCGCTGCGCGCGTCGGCTCATCGGTTGCCATCAACGCACGGGCGCTCAATGGTGTGATGTACGCCAGAGTACGACCGGTTACCGCTGCTGCACTCACAACCTTGACAGCCGAACTGCCGGGTCTTCAGTGGGTGGCAACGAAGCTGCCCGATACGCCGCGCTGGGGGGCGCCGCCGCAGGGTCTCGATGTCATGCGGCGCATCCGCGAAGAATTCGATCCGCTGCGATTGCTCAATCCAGGACGGTTTTTGCCAGGGGTGTGAATCGGCATTCGACCGAGGGCTTATCGCAGCCGATAGCCGATGGTCGAGAGGGTCACCGTTGGAGTGCGTGCTCTGTGCAGGCGGGCTTTGCCCCGGAGAGCCGGAATAGAACACGGATCGGCACGGATACGACGGATCAGCACGGATGAAGTTTTGTCTGGAATAGACTGCGCAGGCGGGCTTCGCATTCCATAGCCGAGGGCTTTAGCCCGGCGGCAAGGGCTTCCGGGCACGATGCACGCTCCCAGGCATGATGCGTACTCCCGACAAGTTAAGTGCAGGGACAGTCTGATGCGATCATTGGCAGGAAGACGATGGAGTCGTCAATAACCACGAGTGAATGGACCGGACTGGGCATTTCGTATGCTTACGCTATCGGATTGCTGCTGACCGGCGAAGCGTTGCATCGTTTTGCTGGGTTGCCTGCCGACCTGACGCGCAAGATCATCCATATTGGTGCAGGGATGTGGGTCTTCGGCGTGCTGGCGCTCTTCGACCGCTGGGAGATCGGCATCATTCCCTTCGCCACCTTCATCTTCGTCAACTTCATTCTCTATCGCTATCGGGTTGTGCGAGCAATGGATCGGGAGGACAGTTCGCCCGGTACGATTTACTTCGCGCTGGCAATCACGCTAATCTTTGCGTTCCTGTGGCGTCCACAGGGTCCTGTTGATCGCGGAGTGGCGGCGACAGCTGGTGTGATGGCGATGACATGGGGCGATGCACTGGCGGCGCTCGTGGGTCAGCGCATCGGACGGCACAGGTACACCATCGGGCAGAGTAGCCGGACACTGGAAGGGTCTGCGGTCATGTTTGCGGTCAGCGCGATAGCGATGCTGCTTACCATGCTGTTTCTCCCAGAATCGGCGCTGGCGCCATTCGCTCCGACCGTCGAGCCGGTGCGCGCCGTTCTGGCTGCTCTGCTCGGTGCCATCGTCGCTACTGTGGTCGAGGCAGTATCGCCGCATGGAACCGATAACCTGAGCGTGCCGATTGCGGCAGCAGCCATCGCGTTTCTGGCAGGAATCTGACTCAGCGCTTCGATTTGAGGCGTTCAGAGAATTGTTTTCGCGCTTTCATCACCTTTGGCGCAATGACAGCTATACAATACCCCTGGTATGGATTCTTTGCAAAATATTCCTGGTGATACTCTTCTGCTTTCCAGAACTCTGTAAATGGCTTCACTTCAGTCACGATTGGCGCCTTCCAGATTTTTGCCGCGTTCAATGCAGCGATGGTTTCTTCGGCAATCCGGCGCTGATCTTCGTTGTGGTACAGAATAATCGAACGATACTGCGGACCAACGTCGGCGCCCTGACGGTTGGGCGTGGTCGGGTCGTGAATGCTGAAAAAGATGTCCAGCAGGTCGCGAAATGTGATGACCTGTGGATTGAACGTGATCTGCACGACTTCGGCGTGACCGGTTCTGCCGGTGCAGACTTCTTCATATGTCGGGTTGGGCTTGTGCCCGCCAGCATACCCTGATTCGACGCTGATGACCCCTTCGATCTCGTCGTACACAGCTTCGAGACACCAGAAACACCCGCCGCCCAGCGTGGCGACGTCGCGGTTGGGAACAATTGTATCGGTCATAAGAACTCCTGAGTGCCGGAATACATGTTCATACGCAATAGTATACGTCACCTGCACCCGACGGATGTCGCCAGCATGCAACATGCGCTCTCAACTGCCAGGAGGGGCGCACCCGCGCTGCAACCCCCGCTGGTAACTGTTCACACTTGGGGTCATCCACAACCCCGGGAGTGCGGGCGTCCCGCCCGCATCGTGTCTCCGAGAGCATCTTGCCCTCGCTCCAGGAGATATGCGAACACGCACCCCCGCTGCTGTGTCTTCAACCGACAGTATGCTATAATGCGCCGTCTGAACGAAGGTGAAACCAGACATCGGAACCAGCCATGAAACGAACGCGGCATGCGGGTATTCTTGGAGCGGTCGCGCTTGGACTTATTCTGATGAGCACTGTATTCGTCGCAGTGCAGGAGCGGATGGGGAGCTGTGCGACTGTGCCATTGATCGCTGACGATCTGCTGGGCGCGCCCGATTTTTCCAACCTGGCGCCCGGTACGCCGACCGGCGTTCTGTTGCCGGTCGGCTGGAGCGCAGCAGCGAGCGGCGTGCAGGTTGGCGACTTTACCGTTTCCGGCACAGGGCGCTCGTTCCAACTCCTCGGCATCGCCAACCACCTCCGCACGCCCCCGGTCGCCGTGCAACCCGGCGTGTCGTACTGCGCCGTCGCGCAGGCGCTCGCCGACTCGTCTTCGGCAACACGGGTGCGCCTCGGATTTCACTGGCTCGACGCCAGCGGCAGCATCCTGCGCGTCGACTGGAGCAGTTGGCAGGAGGTGCGGCGCTGGAATGGATCAACTGACACTCAATCCTGGTCGCTGATCGGCGGAGGGTTCATCGCTCCCCCTGAAGCCACGCATCTTGCGGTAACGTTCCATCCCGCATCCGATGATCGGGTCTACCTCGACCTGATCCGCATCCAGCGCGGGCAATTCCCGCACGCTGGCGAGATGCCGCCAGCACCGCCTGAGCGACCTGCCGGGATTGAGGCGCTTCCCTGGCCCAACGGCACACGCGCGGCGCTCTCATTTTCGTTCGATTGGGAAACGACAATGGGCGGGTTGATCCATTCGCGTTCGGTCGATGACCCAAACGTCGATCAGGACCCGCTCATGCGAGGAATGCGGATGCGCCAGGGGATTACGACAACGCTGGACATCTTCCGACCATACAGCATCCGCGCCACCTACTACGCAACCGGGTACAATTTCCTGACCGGCAACCGCAATCAGCGGCGTTTCATGGGAGACCCGACGTTCACGTGGGCGAACCGCGCCAACCGCTGGCAAACCGACATCTGGCAGCAGCAACCCTGGTTCTCGCCCGATCCATATGGTACGGTAGAGACTGATCCTGCCTGGTATTTTGGCGACCTGATCCCGCTGGTGCAGCGCGAGGGGCACGATATTCAGAGCCATACATTCAGCCACCTGTACGGTGGGCTTGCAAGCGCTGAGGAATGGCGCAGCGATCTCTCCGAATGGCAGCGCGTTGCTGCAGAACACAATATCCCGCCAGCGCGGTCGCTGGCATTTCCGTGGAGCAGCAGCGCCGGAATGAGTTATGCCAACTGGCAAGTGCTTGCAGAGGCGGGTATCACATCAGTGACGCGCACAAACTGGAATCCGCGCCAACCGCAGTACCACCTGGTGAGCAGGGATGAACCGCACTGCCGACCGGTTCCTGGACACGAAACGATCCTCGCCTGCCCGGATTTCCACCTGACGGAGCAGAGTGTCGCAGACGCGCTAGTTATGATCGAGCGTGCCATCAACACTGGCGGCATGATCGACCTGTGGGCGCACACCGAAGAAGTCGTCTCTCCGGCGCAGATTGCCTCCTGGCACAGCGTTGTGCGCTATGCCGCCGGGCGCCGCGATGCAGGCGATCTGTGGATTGCGCCGCTAGCAGAGATCGCCGACCGGCAACAGGCAGTGGCGCTGGTGCGCATCGAATGGCGCGAATCGGAACCAGTTCACAATATGTCCTCAAACGCACCGTTGCGTTTCCTGGTTACGAACCATAGCGTACATGACCTAGAAGGATTGACACTCAACCTGCCGTCTGCCATCCGCCAGGCGACGTTGCGCGGCGAACAGAGCAACGCAACGCCTGTTGTTCGTGGTACGTTGCTGATATTCGATCTGGCAGCCGGTGAGACCATCGAGGTGACGGCATGGTTGGGTTAAGGAATGCGCAGGTACGGACGCACACTACCTGGCAATTCCATCCAGGCGATTATCTGGTTGTTGTAATCTTTATCTTCACAACCGTAGTTCCCATATCTGGCTATCGGACGTCGTTGAACAACGACTCGCAGAGACCCCGGAGTTGTATATTGTGACGGAAGTTGACGGTGTTGTTGTCGTAGGATTTCGCTAGACTGCACATATGGCACACCTTGCGACGCCGGCAACCTGGATCGTGGCATTGAGCCGCCAGCGCGGACCACTGCGGTTGTACCAGTGGCTCTGGCTGCTGATCTGCACGCTTGGCGGGCTGGCAATAGCAGCGCCGCGCATCCTCTCCCAACCGATCCGCTATGAAACGCTGGCAACAGTGCAGATCGATGTGGCAGGACGGTACCATGAGTTGTACACCGACAGCCAGCCGGACGACGACTATCGGGCAGTCGAGGCGCAGGCGCTCGAACTGTTGAAAGCACGCCATCCTGACCTTGGCGGTCCAACCTATGCGGTGCGCTTTGCGCCGCAGTCCGATGGGCGCATCGACATTATCGCCACCGGTCGGACACCGCTCGAAGCGCAGATGCTGGCTGACGAAGCGGCGGAAACCCTGGCGCGCGCGGTGCGCGCCGCTGGCGGACGCGAGATTCTGCGCAATCTCATGGGATGGGAACTGACCGAAGCGCTCCAGGGGCGTCAGCCGGAAACGACCTTCCAGCGCCTGCTGCGCGAAATCATCCGGACACAGGCGTTTCCGCTCAACCGGGCTGTCGAGCCGGTCTCGGCGTACATGACCGTTGATCAACTGCCGCGTGAAGAACTGAGCGACCTGGCGCGCGCGCTGGAGGTCCGCGAAGAACAGTTGAGGCGTATCGATATTCCCGCACTTGAGATGAGTCGCACGACTGCAACCAGCGCTGCGCTCCGGCAGATCGATGCCGACCTGTTGCGCCTGACAGCGGGAAGGCAGGCGATCCGTGACGCGCTGGCATACCTGTATCGCAACCTCAGCGCTGCCTTCCCCCCCGATGCACCCAGCGACGCCTACCGCGCGATCCGGGCGTCGCTGCCGGAACGCGCCGTTGATCGCCGTATCCCACTGCTCCTCTCGGTGGCAACGCTAGTCGGGCTGGTCTTCGGCGCAGCCGGTGTAGCAGTGGATCGCAGCGCTGGCGTCATGCGCAAAATTCTGGAACTCTGGATGTATCGTGAATTGATCCGCAACCTTGTGATCCGCGATTTGCAGGTGCGGTATAAAGGCAGCGTGCTTGGCTATCTCTGGACGCAACTGGCACCCCTGCTGCTCATGCTCGTCTTCTGGTTCGTCTTTAGCGCTTTCTTCCAGGCAGACATCGCCATGTTCCCGGTGTTCATTCTGGTCGGTCTACTGCCGTGGAACTTTGCCAGCGAAGCGGTAAGCGGCGGTACGCGCAGTGTGATCGATAATGCGCCGCTGGTCAAGAAGGTGTTCTTTCCCCGCGAGGTGCTGCCGCTGGTCTCGGTGCTGTCCAGTCTGGTGAATTTCGTACTGTCGCTGCCGATGCTGCTGCTGGTCATGGCGGCAGTTCAGGCGATGTACGCACCTTTGCGAGCAACGGGCAACTGGACGAACTTCTCGTGGACGTTCGTCTATCTGCCGGTGTTGATTGGCATTCAGACGCTCTTTCTGTCCGGGGTGGCGTTGTTCCTCAGTGCGCTAGCGGTGCGCTACCGCGATACCGTTCACCTGATCGGCATCTTTATTCAGTTCTGGTTCTTCCTTACACCGGTCATCTATGCCCTTGATCGGGTTGCCGGTCCGCTGGCGCAACTGGTGCGCTGGCTGAACCCGATGGCGTCACTGGTCGAGTTTTACCGCGAAATTCTGTATGGAAACGCTGTCGCCTTTGGTCAGATTCCGACCCCAAACCTCCCTGCGCTCGATAGCGTACTGCGTGTTCTGTTAACCGCCCTAGCGACCCTGGCGATTGGCTACTGGTATTTCCAGCGTCGCAGTGGTGAGTTTGGCGAGCGGTTGTAGAGAACTGAGAACCAAGAACCGAGAACCAAGAACCGAGAACCAAGAACCAAGAACCAAGAACCAAGAACCGAGAACTGAGAACCGAGAACCAGGAACTGAGAACTGAGAACCAGGAACCGAGAACCAGGAACCAGGAACTGAGCATTGAGAACTGAGAACTGAATTGACTCGTGATTTGGTGTTACAAACGATGCTGGTGTTATGAAAACTTCGCTCGTCCAACCCTACACACTGCTTTCTGCACAGTCTGTGCTACGTCTTCGATCTGCTCCTTTCGATAGGGCGATCTGCGACTCTGTTGCTACCGTCGCTCCCACCATCATGTCGCCCGAGCAGCAGGCGCTTCGCGCGGAACAGGCTGTCGCGCCGTGCTCGCCGCGTGCGCTCATGGCAGAAGTTCAACCTTCAACCCTCAACCTTCAACCTTCAACTCCCAATCCTCAACCCTCAACCTTCAACCTTCAACCCCCAACCCCCAACTCGCAACGCCCACCCATCACGATCATCATCCTCACATGGAATGGTCTCGAATATACCCGCCGTTGCATCGAGAGCATTCGTGCCCACACCCACGATATAGCGTATCATCTGCTAGTGGTGGACAACGGAAGTAGCGATGGAACGCTGGCGTGGTTGCGCTCACAACCAGAGATCAGGGTAATAGCCAATGAGCGCAACCTGGGATTTGCGCGGGGCAACAATCAGGGCTTAGCAGCAACTCCGCCGGATCACGATGTGCTGCTGCTCAATAACGACACACTGATTATTCAGGATCACTGGCTTGCGCATTTGAGCGATGTGGCGCATAGCCATCCTGCATATGGTATCGTCGGATGTACATTGCTACATCCCGATGGATCGCTCCAGCACGCCGGTACTTACATGCCAACGGATAGTTTCTGGGGATACCAGATCGGTGGCGGCGAAGCATACATCGGGCAATATCCCGGCGTGCGCGAGGTCGAGGGGATCACAGGCGCGTGCATGTACATCCGACACGACGCACGCGCACTGTTGGGCGGTTTCGATGAAGCGTACACCTCGTACTTCGAGGATACCGACTACTGTCTGCGAGCACGTCAGGCGGGGTTCAAGATCGTCTGCACTGGCGGCGTTCAGGTGGTGCATTTCGAGAATACCAGCGCCAGGATCAATAATGCATCGTGGCAGGCGATGTGGGACAGGGGGCGGGAAACGTTTACCCGCAAATGGCGCGCTTTCTACGAACAGAAGTACTACCGTGCCATTGTCTGGCACTCACTAGTGGCGTCGCCGTCCGGGTATGCGACGTCGTCGCGTGAACTTGTGCTCGAACTCGACCGTTGTGGTATCGATGTGCGCCTGGCGTGCATCTGGGGGAATGATTTCACCGAACCGCTCACGGGTGATCCGCGGATCGACCAGTTGCGCACCCGCCCAAAAGATGTCCGATTGCCACAGGTGGTGTACCACCAGGGCGATTCGTTCATCAAGAATAGCGGACGTTACCGCATCGGCTATACGATGCTGGAAACCGACCGCCTGCCGGACGAGTGGGTCTCTCAGGCAAACCAGATGGACGAGATCTGGACGCCAACCCACTGGGGGGCTGAGGTCTTCCGCGCCAGCGGCGTGAAACGTCCGATCTTCGTTATTCCGCTGGGGATCAATCCGAATTATTTTCATCCCGGCATTCAGGGGCGTAAGCCCGGCAACCGTTTCGTCTTCCTGTCGATCTTTGAGTGGATCGAGCGTAAAGCACCGGAAGTGTTGATCCGCGCCTACCAGCAGACATTTCGCCGTAGCGATGATGTGTTGCTGCTGCTCAAAATCTTCAACTACGACCCCAGTCTCGACATCGCTCGACGCATTGGCGACCTGATCCGCAGTGATGGTCCGCCTGTCGTGGTGTTACCTAATCAGCAGATCGCTGCGTACCAACTTGGCTGTCTGTACCGGAGCGCTGATTGTTTCGTGTTGCCGACGCGCGGCGAAGGGTGGGGTATGCCAGTGCTGGAAGCAATGGCGTGCGGACTACCGGTTATCTCCACCGATTGGGGTGGACAGACGGCATTTCTCAACGCAAACGTCGCCTATCCTCTACGCATTCGTGGTCTCGTTCCGGCTGAAGCGCGGGCGCCGTACTACCGGGGGTTGCGCTGGGCTGATCCCGATTTTGACCATCTCTGCGCGTTGATGCGCCACGTGTATGATCATCCTGACGAAGCGCGCGCGGTCGGTGCGCGCGCAGCCGCTGAAGCCGCCGCCCGCTGGACATGGGCGCACGCGGCAGCCACGATCATTGAGCGCCTGGAAGCGATTGGGTGATGCACATCGGCGTTGACATCTCGCTCCTGCGTATTGCTCAGGCAGGCGTGTTGACCTATCATCGGTCGCTGCTCAACCACCTGGTGCGTGCAGGACGCGACTGTCGCTTCACGCTGATCGACGTGCTGCCGCTCAACCCCGGTCGTTCGATGCCGCCGCTGGCGGCGCTCGGTGCGCCGAATGTGCGGGTTATTCGCTGCCCCGGCATTCGACGCAGCTACCTGAGCGCGCTTCCCGCGTTTCGTGACGGGATCGCGCATACCGTCGCCGCACAGATCGACCACGCCCTCGATCCGATCTGGGCGCTCCTGGCACGTGCCGAGATGGGACTGGAACTCAGAGGCGCCTCACGGTTCGTCGAGGTGTTTCACGCCTCCGATCAACTCCCCTTCGCTCCACCTGGCGCTGCCGTCGTGCTGACCATCCACGATCTGACAACGCGCCGCTTCCCTGACATGCACGTCGCAGAGAATGCAGCGCTGCACGCAACCAAGGAGCGATTCGCCCGCGACCGCGCCGACCGGATTATCGCCGTATCGGAGGCGACCCGCCGTGACATCGTGAGCGAACTGGGTATTCCGCCCGAACGAGTCAGCGTGGTGTATGAAGCGGCAGATGCGCGCTTCCGTCCCCACACGCCGGACGAGACACGCACAATCCTGGAGCGGTACGATCTGGCGCATGGTGCATATGTGTTAAGCGTCGGCACCCTCGAACCGCGAAAAAACCACGTCCGCCTGATCGAAGCGTATGCGATGCTCCACGACAGATATGCGCCAGCCGAACATCTGCCACCACTAATCATCGCTGGTGGCAATGGATGGAAGTACGACGCAATCCTGGCAGCACCGGAACAGACCGGCGTCGCCGGGTTCGTCCGGTTTCTTGGGCGCGTCCCCGATGATGACCTGCCCGCGCTGATTGCCGGATCGCGCGTGTTTGTGTATCCTTCGTTGTATGAAGGATTCGGGTTGCCACCGCTGGAAGCGCTCGCCTGCGGTGTACCGGTGGTTGTGTCGCACGCAGCGTCGCTCCCTGAAGTGGTTGGCGACGCCGGGCTATACTGCGACCCGTATGACCCGCACGATATTGCACGCCAGATAGCGGCGCTGCTGGAAGACAACGATCTGGCGCTGCGCTTACGCTATGCCAGTGTTATACGCGCACGGCAGTTCTCGTGGGAGCGCGCCGCCCGTGAGACGCTCGCAGTCTACGCACAGGCGCGTGATGAACGAAAGGCGAGGCAACGATGACGATCTACTGGGTTAATGTTGATACTCAGGATGCGCTGACCCTCATGGCAGCGGTCGAGCGCGCACTGGAAACTGGCGATACCGGGACGCCGCCGCCGCCAGGGGTTGCCGCTTCGCCCGCTGCACCCGTCAACCCGACCGATGTCTACCTGCACGACAATATGGCAATCGCACGCGCCGTCTGGTCGGTCGACCCCCACCGTATTGTTCTGTCGAGCCGACCGGGATTGGCAGCAGCAATCAACGCCTTTCAGCGCCTGGTGCGCAAGGCGACATGGTGGTATGCCCTACCGCAGTGGTCGCAGATCAGCGAGTTCCATGGTGCCGTTGTGCGCGCGCTCGATGCGCTAATCGAAAAGGAACGAATGCTGGACACGCGAATGCGCGACATTGAGCAGATGCGGTTACAGGCGCATTTGTTTGCTCTGCAACAGCAGATCGCTGTACTGCGTGCCAGGAACGCCGAACTGGAGAGCCGCCTCGCCGCGTTGGAAGCGCAACGCGCACCCCACCAGCGCGTCGAACAAACTGGTTCGTCACTCATCGACGGGAACGAACTGCCGACAAACCCTCAAGGTGATATAATGTCCGATGGTGCGTCACAATACCACTGATGCGGTTGTCCTTGTGCACAGCACGGTCGGGAGGCGCCAGATTGTTCGATAATAAATAGGAGTGTTCGCGTTCAGGCGCCTGACTGCCGCACAGCGATCACACACAGCACCGGCTATCTCGTGCGTCAGGTAAGGATGATGTCAGATGCCGCCAAAGAAACCTGAACGATCATCACGGCGAAAGGTTACCCTACGCGAACTGTCCGACCTTTATGACCGCCTTCTCAAGCGCGAGGCGCAACTGCGTGCTGCACTCTACAGTATCGGCGATGCACTTATGATCACGGATACCGAAGGGGCTATCACGTTGATGAACCCTGCCGCTGAACGTCTGACCGGATGGACCGAATCCGAGGCGCTCGCGCTTCCAATCGAACAGGTTTTCCGTATTGTTGATGAAGACACTCGCGCGGTCATCGAAAATCCAGTCGCACGCACGCTGCGCACGGGTATGGTCGCCCGGTTGAACCATCGCACACTACTGATCAGCCGCGACGGGCGCGAAATTCCGATAGCCGATGCTGGTTCACCAATCCGAGATGAGTCGGGCGATATGACAGGAGTAATTTTGACGTTCTACGACCAGACGCTGGTGCGCGCTGCCCTGCAGGCGGCGCAGATGGCGCGCGAGTTTGCCGAGAATATTATCGCAACCGTGCGTGAGCCGTTGCTTGTCCTCGACAGTAGTCTGCGCGTCGTGTCGGTTAACCATGCCTTCTACCGCATGTTTCGCACGACTCCCGAAGAGACGCTTGACCGTCGGATTTACGAATTGGGCAACCAGCAGTGGAACATCCCCGATTTGCGGCGTCTGCTAGAGGAGATTCTTGTCCGGGATAGCCACTTCGATGGCTACGCCGTCACCCACGAGTTTGAGCACATCGGTCGGCGCACGATGCTGCTGAACGCCCGTCGCATTCGCCATTCCAGTGAGTTGATCCTCCTGGCAATCGAAGACATTACCGAACGCATCCAGGCAGAGCAGAAGGTGCAGTCTCACCTTCAACGGTTGCGCGCGCTGCGCACGATCGATCAGGCGATCATCTCTGCCTTCGATATGCGCGTGACGCTCGACATTCTGCTTGAGCAGATCAGAACCCATTTGCACGTCGATGCCGCTGCTTTCCACCTGCTCGATCCGCATACGCAAACGCTCACCTGTGCCGCCGCTCACGGCTTCCAATCACGCGCTATCCAGCAGATCACGCTGCGTACTGGAGAAGGGTACGCCGGGCAGGTCGCACTCGGTCGACGAATGATGTTTCTTGCCGATCTGCGCACGTCCGATCAGAGTCAGTTCTATTTGTCCTGGATGCATCCCGACACGTTTGTGTCATACTGCGGCATTCCGTTGATCGCTAGAGGTGAGATCAAAGGAGTGCTCGAAATCTTTCACCGCACTCGCCTTGATCCTGAACAGGATTGGTTTGACTTTTTAGAAGCATTGTCCATGCAGGCAGCGATCGCAATCGACAGCATCGAGTCATTTGAAACGCTACAACGCTCAAACGCTAATCTCGTGCTGGCATACGAAGCAACAATCCGAGGATGGGCGCACGCGCTGGACCTGCGCGACAGAGAGACGGAAGGGCACTCGCAACGAGTCACAGAGTTGACGGTGCAACTGGCGCGCGCAGCCGGTCTGAGCAACGAACAGATCGCCCACATCCGGCGCGGTGCTCTCCTGCACGATATCGGGAAACTTGGTATACCCGACTCGATCCTACTCAAACCTGGTAGTCTGACCCCGCAAGAATGGGCGATTATGCAGCGGCATCCAGAGTATGCTTTTAGCATGCTCTCTCCAATAGAATACCTGCGTCCAGCGCTCGACATCCCGTACTGCCATCACGAACGATGGGATGGTACAGGATACCCGCGCGGTCTGAAGGGGGATCAGATACCACTGGCAGCTCGTCTCTTCGCTGTTGCTGATGTGTGGGACGCGCTTCAGTCAGACCGTCCGTACCGCGCACGCTGGTCCCGCGATCAGGCGCTGGAGTACATCCGGTCACAGGCGGGGAAGCACTTTGACCCCGACGTGGTAGAACTCTTCCTGAAGGTTATTGGCGCGTAACCAAACACTGCCGACTGATTTCTGCGATTCGCTCTACTCGCGTGGGATCAGCGCCCCCGGCGGAGCGTTGACAATCTCCGCCTCGATCGGTTCTGCTGGTGCTGCGGCAGGTGTATCAGGCGCTGCTGCTTCAGATGTCAGCGGCTCGATGTCAAGATGCTCAACCGACGCTTCATGCTTCTCCGAAGCTGCCTCCACCTGTTGTGCGTGCTGTTCGCCGACCGATGAACCAGGGGGCAGGTTGAGGATTGCCACCTCGTGATCGTCGTGTGCCTCTTCGTGATCGTGGTGATGCGACACACCGTACTCGGTGATCAGGCTGGCGCGTTTGATGCGCCGATCATATTCGCGGTAGACGGCATCGGCAATGCGCTGGAGTAGACCTGACATACGCACGTGCCCCTGCTGAAGCGGTTGATACTGCGTTGGTATTATACCAGAACCAGGAACCAGGAACCGGAGATTCGGGAGCCGGGTGCGCGGGCGTCCCGCCCGCATGCTCGCCCGCAGCGCGCGCCCCCGCACCTGGTCAGGACACGGGAGGGCGACCGTCGCCTGGAACCGCATGCCCGCCCGCAGCGCGCGCCCCCGCACTGCCTGGGTACGCGGACGTCCTCTCTCAAGGGGAGCGTTCTTGGGTACGATACGCGGTTTGCGGCATTCCCGTGTGCGTTTGCTCCCTCTTCCCCCCAACCCCCTTCTCCCACACGTTCAAGGGCGGACAGAAAATATGTGCGATACACATTTCGAGCAGCATCAGAACGCCGTAGCGGGCAGGTTTGGAATCCGCCCCTACTGATGCGGCGCGTAGAGGCGGACGGAATGGCGGATTGCGCATTGCAATGCTGGAAAACGTGTCTTTGCTCAAATGTTCTGTCCGCCCTTAAACTCCCACACGGGGAGAAGGTGGAGGTTGGGCGTCCTGAAGCCCAAAACGAGCGAAGGAACGCAGGCGCCTCCAAAAAACCTATCCTTGTACGGTGCACAAGCGTCCCACCCGCCTGCCCACCCGCGGCGCGCGTTCCCCCACCGCCTGGGTGCGCGGGCGTCCCCTCTCAAAGGGAGCGTTCTTTGGGCGCGATACGCGGTTTGCGGCATTCCCGTGCGC
>JAGHYV010000134.1 GCA_017743475.1 Roseiflexus sp.
CCATTTTCAGATTGTACAAAAATAGTATATCACTAAATCTTGATGATGTCTAATCACCTGGATGGCTCGTGCGTGCTGGCGATCTACTCCAGCTTAGCCGGATTGATGAAGCCGCTCGGTAGGTCGTAAGCGGAAACAGCGCAATACTGCCTGCTAGCGGTTCACCGTGTTGGGTTGGAGGCACTCTTTTTCTTCAGAGTAGGGATATTCACAATTGTTCTCGATGTTCCAGTCAATAACGCCGCGCTGATCCGGAACCCATCTGATCCGCCTGCTGACTGGAAAAGCGTGTGCAACGCATAAAACAGTTTGAACGCCATCCGTACACCGAAGTTAATCACATCAGTTTTTGCTAACGATTTGGGCGTCTTTTGGGATGCCCGAACACCGAGGACACCAGCCCGGTTAGTGGATTTATTTCCATCTCTTCCACTTGCTCCGCAGGTCAGCCCGTGCTAGAATAGTGACGTTGATTACGATTCATACTCATAAAGGAGCATGACGATCAGAGACGATCAGATGACTTCCAATGGCGGGCGTCGTCTCTACGAAACCCGTCCGCCACGTGAGCGTGCTTTTCTCGTCGGTGCGGAGCTGACTGGCCACCGAAGCACATGGAAGGCTGAAGACTCGCTTCAGGAACTTGCTTTGCTGGCTGATACCGCCGGGCTCGAAGTGGTGGGCAGCACATATCAGCGCCTTAAGCGACCCTTCCCACGTTATTTCATTGGTCCCGGCAAGATCGAAGAAATTGCAGCGCTGCGCGCTACGTTGCAGTACGATCTGGTGGTATTTGATGATGAGTTGACACCTGCACAGGCGCGCAATATCGAGGATGCCCTACAGGTACGGGTGTTGGATCGAACGGGTCTGATCCTGGATATCTTTGCACGTCACGCGCAGACCCACGAAGGGCGCGTCCAGGTCGAACTGGCGCAATACCGCTACCTGTTGCCGCGCCTGAGACGTCAGTGGACGCACCTGGAGCGACAGGCCGGTGGCGGTGGCAGTTCTGCTGGTAGCGTGGTTGGTCTGCGTGGTCCGGGCGAGACGCAACTCGAGGTCGACCGGCGCCTGATTGCGCGCCGCATCCAGTGGCTCGAACAGCAAATTGAGGAAGTTCACCGGCACCGTGAAGTGTATCGTGAACGTCGTCGTCAGAGCGGCATCCCGGTGATCGCTATTGTCGGGTATACCAACGCTGGGAAATCGACATTGCTCAATGCTCTGTCGGGAGCCAATGTGCGCGCTGAGGACCGATTATTTGCCACACTCGACCCGACGACCCGGCAGGTGACGCTCCCTGGCGGACAGCAGGTGTTGCTGACCGACACTGTCGGTTTCATCCAGAAACTCCCGACGCAACTGGTTGCTGCGTTCCGCGCTACCCTCGAAGAAATCCGCGAAGCGGATGTGCTGTTACACGTGCTCGACATAACACATCCAAATGCAGCGCAGCAGACGCAGACGGTGCTTGATACACTGCGTGATCTCCGCGTCGAGGACCGCCCGATCATCACTGTCCTCAACAAAGTTGACCTCATGGCAGGGATGGACGAGGCTGAGACGGAAAGAGTCGCCGAAGCACTGGGCATGCCTGATGACTACGTGGCGGTATCGGCGCGTAAAGGTTGGGGGCTTGACACGTTGCTCAGCCGTATTGAGCAGATACTGAGTGAGCGGATGATGCCACTGACGGCGTTCATTCCGTACCGGCGTAACGATCTAGTGTCGCTCTGGCATATGCGCGGCGTGATCGACGAGGAGCGATACGAAGCGGAAGGAACGCTGATTGCTGGTCGCCTCCCGGTCGAACTGTTGCGCTGGTTCGAGCCGTTCTCGAAGCCAGTTTTTGCTGCATAGCTGATGAATCCATTACCAGCGTTCACTGCTTTTGGTATGGCAGCGTTGCTTGCTCCTGTCGCACTGACGCCGCTGCGCGAGCGTCTGGCGCCTGCCGATCTGCCGGGCGTTCAGCATTTCGTTCGCGTCGGCGAGTATGATCTGCACTACACCGACGAAGGACCGCGCGATGCCCCGGTTGTGCTCCTGATCCACGGTTTTGCCGCGTGGGCTTTTGCATGGCGCGCGCAGCGGTCGGCGCTCATCGCCGCTGGACGACGGGTCGTGACCATCGATATGATTGGCTATGGCGCTTCATCACGCCCGGCAGCCCCGGTCTACTCAACGCACGATCAGGCGCTCTTGATCCTCCAGGCGCTTGATATTCTGGGTATCACCACGTTTGATGTCGTCGGGCATTCGTTCGGAGGACGGGTGGCATTCCAGGTTGCGCTCCTGGCGCCAGAGCGAGTACGCGCCGTTGTTGCAATCTGTCCGGAAGCGTTTACGGTAGGGCGTCCGCCGATTGCGACATTTGCGCAGTTGCCGTTAGTCGGACTGGCGCTGTCGTACTACATCCTGGCGCCGTCGCTGGTCGGGGTCGGGCTGCGGTCACTCTCAAAGCGCGACGATTGGCTAACCGACGAGGTGATCGCAGGGTATGCCGCGCCCCTGTATGTACGGGGAACCGCAGCAGCGCAGGTCTGGCAGGCGCGTTCGCCGAAGGATGGCCCGCTGCCCGTTCCTGCCAATCTGTCGTCGATCCGTCCGCCGACACTGCTGCTGTGGGGCGATGGTGATACGGTCTTTCCTGTTGACGAGGGGCAACGCCTAGAACGCATTCTTCCCGATGCCCGTTTGATCGTCTATGAACGCACCGGGCATTTGCCCTACGAGGAGCGTCCTGCCGACGTGAATGAGGCGATTGTCAGGTTTTTGATGGGGGAGAAACAAAAACTGGGGAGTAAATGACATCGACACCTGTCGATTTCTTGCTCCGCGTGACCCCGTCACCCCAGAGCACTCCCTGATACTGTTCAGATACAGCCACTCGACGACGACGCTGAACCGCTGGGCTTACGCGGCTGGCTCCGGCGCCCGGTTCGCCGCACTGTCCGGGGACTTCGTGGATTGCTCCGGTTTCCGCACGAGGAAATAAGCCACGATTTGGGCGTCTTGTATGTTGCATCGGCATTAGCATTCCAAAAACGGCCTACTTCTTCGTGATCCATCTTCTATTCCTCTCTTGCCCGACAATCTTGTCGGGTGAACGGCTCGCGTTTCAACCACTGCGCAGTGAGCGCAGTTAGCGAAGCGGTTGGCTGAAGATGCGACGTATACTCTTAACGGTCCCCGTGAGGTTGCGCTGTGCGTCTCCACCGCCCGCTCCGTCGCACGACATCGTACAGCAACACCCCCGCGGCCACCCCGACATTCAACGAGTCCTGCCCCGGCGCCATCGGGATGCGCACGAGCGACGAGCAGGCAGCGAGCGTTGCGTCGGTCAGACCATCGGTTTCATTGCCGACGACAATTGCCAGCGGGATCGGCAGATCGACATCGTACAGTTCGCACTCAACGTTGCCGGTTGCGCCGACAACATGGATGCCCTGTGTGCGCAATTGCTCAATCCAGGCAGGAAGATCAGCACAGGAATAGATGGGAATGCGCCCCACGGCGCCACGCGCGGCACGCACACTTTCACGGTGCAATGGATCGGCGCCACCGGCAACCACTACTGCTTCGGCACCAGCAGCATCGGCAGTGCGTAGCGTCATGCCCAGATTTTCGGGATTATTGATCTGCTCGGCGACCAGGATCACGGCGTGTTTGCTGGGTCGATACGCTGCGATATCGCGCACCCGCCCCCAGATAGCGGTAACAATGGCGGGAAGAGGGCGGGTGGGTGTGATCAATCCCATTAATCCATCGGAAATGCGGTACGCGGGCACACCTAGGTCTCTTGCGCGCTGAAGGAGCGGAGCGCCTGCCGGGTCGCGCAGCAACTCGCCAGTGTAGAACATATCTTCGACTGGCAGATCGTCGAGGGCGCGGGAGGCGAGGAGAGGTCCTTCGGCAAGAAACTGCCCGCGCGCGCGCCGCCCTGCCGCGTTGCCAAGGTCACGCAAACGTGCGACGATCGGATCCTTTGCGCTGCTGAGGGTTCGCCCGACAGGAGGGGGCGGCAGGGCGGCGCGCGCCAGGGGTGGACCACGGAACAATGTATCATCGTCTATGTTTGGGAGCGCACCGCTGCCCCGCCGAACTCCCAGAAAGAGGTGGATGTCCGGGTACATCAGCGTCTGACGTGGCGCTACTGTGCGCCCGTCGAACAGTTCGGCGAGCGTTGGCAGTGTCCACTCACCGACCATCAGAAAAAGGATGACTTCACCACGTGGTGCAGCAAGGAGGAGATCGCGGAGCGCCCGTTCATGCGCTGCAACAACCAGTGCGCGCGTCGAAGCGGCACACTGTATCTCAGGCTGATGCACCAGCATCCCGTCAATCGTGTTCCAACCGGAGACGACCACACGTATTGCGGCGGGGTCTGTGCTGAACAGATCGGCAATCAGGGCATTATAGTCCGTGCCAGTTTCCTGACGGAGCAGAGTTGCCAGCAGCGATCTGGCGGTATGATGATCTATGAGCGGAGCAGCCACAAGCGCACGGGTATGTGGACTGGTGTCATAGCGCGTGATCCCAGAGTGACAGGGCAGCCACGTGCGCAGGTATGTGTCTCAGTCCATCCGGATGTATCATACCATAAGAATATTGTGGGCGGGGTCGAACGTCTTATGCAAGGGATTACAGCATTTCTCAGCTACGTTGACCATCATTCATATCCGCTGTGTCGCGCAGGATGCTCACTTCCGGCGGAGCGTTCGATCTCCTGTGAGAACTGCGATGTGCCGAAATACATTTTTCTCAATCTCCATCATTTCGGTCGCCGCGTGGGGAGCGTGATGGTCATCGCGGTCGTCTGAGAAGGCTCAACCTCCGTGAGAATTGCTACAAAGCCCCGGAGAGCCGAGGGATTGAGCCTGACGGCAAGCTCTCCTATCAGGTGTCGGCAATCGGCTATTCCTCAGCCCGACGGCAAGAAGCGAATGTATCTCAGGCAACGCGGTGCAGGCGCATTGGACGGGTTACAATCCGTGCCGCGCGTGCAAGACCGCGACGGGCGCGCAACCCGGCAAGGGCAGCGTAGTGTCCCGCAGTCCAGGCGCGTCCACCGGCGCGCACCTCGCCACGGATAATCGCCTGGCGGAGATCATCCGCGCTTGTGCCAGGGAAGAGGGTATAACCAAGCCCTACGGTCGAAAAGTGGTGGGCATCGCTGCCACCGCAGGCGGGTAGTCCAAGTGCAGCAGTCACAGTAGAAGCGCGCGCATTCATTCCGGAGAATGGCAGGCTTGCATTGAAGACCTCCACTCCATCGATGCGCCAGGAAGGACGCTGACCTCCACAATGACGGATCAGCGCATCGCCGAACGACGAGACCAGCCAGTCGAAAGGGTGGGCAACAATGCAAAGCGCACCCTGTTCGTGGGCAGCGGCAATGGTTTCAAGCGCGGGCCGTCCTGGAGGAAGCGCGCGTTCGAGAAACAATACCAGCAAATGACCATCGACAGTGGATACTTCTTCGCCGACGACGACCTCGACATTGAAGCCACGAGCCATGCGACGCGCTTCGAGCGCACCGTCGATAGTGTCGTGATCGGTAATCGCAACAACGTGTAATCCGATATGGTCGGCATATTCGAGAATCTGCGCGACGGAACTATGACCATCGCTGTAGCGAGTATGAACGTGAATATCGGCCCTGCTCCACGTGGTCATGATATGGCTCTCCTGAGCGACAACAGACGCGGGCGCCAGCGCAGTGCGCGTCGATAATACTCCATCAGTTCATCGAGAACCCGTGGCCAGGATCGTTGTTCGGCAGTGACGCGTCCCGCCTTACCCCAGGCAATCTGCAGGGTGGGGTTCATTACCAGTCTGCTCACGGCATTTCGCAAGCTATACGCTGAACCAGGTTCAAAGAATATCCCGGTCTCCTCGTGACGCACCAGATCGATCACGCCGCCAGCGTGGGCAGCGACGACCGGCAAACCTGAGGCCATTGCCTCCTGGACGACCTGCCCGAACGTCTCGGTGTCGGAAGGGAACACAAAAATGTCTGAACTCGCATATGCAACCGCCAGGTCGTGACCACTAAGAAAGCCGGTGAAGGTCACCGGCATCCCAGCAAACCGCCGCTCAAGCGACGGTCGCGCCGGACCGTCGCCGATCAGCACCAGGCGCACTCCGTCCATACCGCGCAATGCATCCGCCAGCAGATCGAGCCGTTTTTCGGCTGCCAGACGACCGACATAGAGAAGCACGCGTTCATCGGCGCGCGCCCCGATAGCTGTGCGCCACTCTTCACGACGATGGGCCGGATGAAAGCGAACCGTATCGACGCCCCGACCCCAGAGGCGAAGACGGCGGAAGCCGCGCCTGCGGAGATCCGCCAGGATAGTTGATGATGGGCAGAGTGTCAGGGTACAGGCATTGTGGATCCAGCGCAGGTATGAATATGCTGCTTCACGGAGCGCTCCAAGCCCGTAATGAACACTGTACGCCGGGAGGTCGGTGTGATATGTGGCAATTGCTGGTATCCGCAATTGTTGTGCAGCAAAGCGCGCAGAAGGTCCGAGCATCATCAACCCGGCGAGATGGATCAGGTCGGGACGGAACTGCCGCAATGCAGGGACAATGCCCGGCTGTGGCGGAGTAAAGCGGATGTCGGGATAGAGGGGAAAAGGAATGCCGCGCAATGGGATGATCCGCGCGCCAGCGTAACATTCAGGCGCTTTCTGCGGTGCGAAGAGCAGCGTCTCGTGGCCTTTGCTCTGGGCATATTCCAGCAAGCGGCAGAGTGTTGTGACGATGCCGTTGACATTGGGAAGGAATGTCTCCGTGATTAGTGCTATCCGCATCTTTGCGCCCCCTGCATCTGCATGTCCTGCATCGCCGATCCGTCAGCGGTGCATACCCTTAGGTAACATACTGCGCCTGGATTGCATTTCGACTATGAGGGTGTTAACGGGAGGCTAAGAGGAGGCAAAGAATTCGAGAACTGAGAATAACGTTGAACCTTCAACGTTCCAGTAAGCGCCGCACAGCATGCTGACCGATAAAAAAGAGCGCGACCAGTGCGATCAGCGCTAGCGCGATATACCACGACAGCAGACGACCCTGCATCAGTTCACTGCCAATTGCGGTGTACGCCAGCATTCCCGGAATCATGCCGATGGCATTGGCGAGCGTATATGAGATCAGTGGCATCCGTGCGATACCTGCCAGGTAGCCGATAAAATCAAGCGAGATGATTGGCGTCATTCTAGCGATCAGGACGATCCAGAACCCACGGGACAAACTGACCTCTGTGAGTCGCTGCCACAGACAGGTTGTTTTCCAGCGGTGCGCTATCACAGTGTCCAACCATCGTCCCAGGGCATATGTTGCCAGACTGCCCGCCATGCCGCCGACCCAGGAGAGCAGCGTTCCTTTCCAGAGACCATAGATTGCACCATTGGCGGCAGCGATCAGTGAGCCGGGGAGCAGCGCTAATACAGATTGCAGCACCATGAGTAGCACGCTGACCAGCGGCGTCCACCATCCGAACTCGCGCAGAATTGCGGCTGCTTCGTCGGGTGACGCTGCGCTGAAGATCTGCTGGACTGCTCCACTCTGTCCAATCACGATGGTCAGAAGGATCAGGAGAAACATGCTGGCGAGGATCAACGTCCAGCGAATCGGATCACGCGGAGTATTCATCGGCGTGTCATGCGCCAGTAACCCCAATCGTGGCGCAGGAGGCGTTGCGGCAGCGGCACGCGCATCCCAAGAGCAATCAGTGCACAGCGTGCAGTGCTGTGCAGCAGCTTACGCACTGCGCCACGCCGCAGGCGACGGTCGTCGAGAGAGAGGACTACCAGGTCGGGGGCGAATACAACACGATACCCGCGATGAGCAAGGCGTAGAAACAGTTCACTGTCTTCGTTGACTGGGAGATCGCAGCGAAATCCGCCAACTGCAGTCAGTACGTCACGCCGAACAGCCATGTTCGACCCCGAAGCTGCTGGAAAACCAAGCTGGTGCATCAAACGTTGCCCGTCGGTAAAGATGCGGCTGTACCATCCATATGCCGCAGTCGCATATTTGGGACCGTAGACCGCATCGGCGTCGGTATAGCGCGTGAAGCGATCAAAATAACCAGGTGCAAAGCGGACATCTGCATCGCTGAAGATCAACCAGTCACCGTGTGCTGCGGATGCGCCGATCTCACGTGCCTCAGCAATGCCAGCCGAGGCGCGAATGATCCGCGTATTCTGCGGTCGCAGGCGTTCGATAATGGCAGGAGTATTGTCGTCACTGGCATCGACGACGATTAACTCTACCGATCTGGGTAGCACGGCAAGAAAATCGCCGATCAACGCTGCTTCGTTTTTTGTCGGAACAATAATACTCAGTACGCCAGACACGACAGAATCTCCTAGCAGACGATAGTCGACGGTCAACTTCGCTTTCAACGTTTGAACTCTGGTTTAACCACTCTAACCGGACCTGGTAAAGCGCGCGTTAAGGTCAGGTTATATTTTGTCGCAGCAGGTCACGAATTTCGGTCAGAAGTTTCACTTCTGCAGACAGCGCAGGCGGTGCAGGAGGTGGTTCATTTCTCCTAGTGAATTCCGAGAGTTTGTTGACTGGCACAATGACGAAGAAGTAGAGCGTAGCGGAGATGATCAGAAAATTGACGACAGTGGTGATGAATGCACCAAGTCGTACCGCACCGAACACCAGAACGTCGGAAAAATCTGGCTGACCGACCAGGGTGGCGATGATTGCCATCAGGATATCGTTGACCAGTGAGTTGATAACGGCGCTAAACGCAGTACCGATGACCACACCTACCGCCAGGTCGATCACATTCCCGCGCATGATGAACGTTTTGAAACCCTCGAACACAGACTGCCTCCTTATCGTTGTGCGTTCTTGTGATGCGCTGCGCTCACAAGACGATGCACGTCCGTGAGAAACTTCTACGGAAAAGCGAAACATTTGGTGGGTCTTCTCAATTGTACTGGAAATTGCATGACAGGTTGCTGTCCTGGGTCTGAAGCAGTATATGAATGAAGGTTGCACCAGCCCAGAAACGGCGGTATAGTAGTGTGTCTGTCACACAACACCGCAGGATCTACCTGTTTCATATATGTGATTATGTCATTTTCTGGAACTATTCTGGTTGTCGATGATCATGAGCACGTGAGGAACGCGCTGGTGCGGCAACTTGAGCTTGCCGGACACACCGTAATTGCCCGTTCTGACGGTATTCAGGCGCTCGAAGCAGTGCAGCAGTACACGTTCGACCTGATACTGCTCGACATTCTAATGCCCGGTATGAGTAGACCTCATCAAGATTTATTTTGATTTTCGGAATGATTTTTGCGTTTCAGTC
>JAGHYV010000135.1 GCA_017743475.1 Roseiflexus sp.
GCGCGGCGGATGCCGCGTTCGTTCCCAGGATAGCGCAGCGGCGGCGACTGCGGCGCTGGCAACGGCGATGGATGCGGCGGCGGGGGCGATGGATGCGGCGCATGCGGCGGCGCCGGCGGCGGCGGCGGGGACGATGCCGGGAGCGACGCGGCGGGCGCGGCGCCGGCGACGGCGGCGGGGACGATGCCGGGAGCGACGCAGCGGGCGATGCACGGGGCGGCGGCGGCGGAACGGCGGGACGGGCGCGCCCGTCCCGCCGTTCCGCCGCCCCGCCGTCACCGTTCGGCGGCGACGCCGATGACGGCGGGGTCGCCGCCGTCGTCGCCGACGGCGGCGGCGCTGGCCGCCGCCGCGCGCGCAGCGGCGACAGCATCACCATGCATATCGATGACCCGTCCCAATGCCTGAAATCGCCCTAAATCCCCCCCCTTTTCAACCCACACGGGGAGAAGGGGGAGGTTGGGCGTCAGGACAACCAAAACGAGAGGAGGAACGCAGGGTTTTCCTGAAAAACCTGCCCATGTGAGGGTAACACACGCCCCTGGGAGCGCGGGTGGCCCGCCCTCGTCGCGTTATGGTCTTTGAATACATAATCCGGTGTAGCCCGCGCAGGCGGGCTTCGCATTCCATAGCCGAGGGCCTCAGCCCCACGGCAAGAGGAGCATACCGGATTTATTTCTCAATCTTCGTTACGCGGGCACGATGCCTGCGCTCCCAGGAGGGATGTGAGCACTCACGTGACATGACCTTTTTGTGGTAGATTCTATGCATGCGCATACGGCGCATCCGTGCCATCACAGCGATTGATCAGAAGGTCTTTGCATGTTCGACACGCTCTTCGCTGCCGTCGCTGAAGCCGTATTCAACCTCCTGCTCCAGGAGAGCGGGCTGACCGAACGGGTGCGCGCGGTTCTGCGCATCGATCCCGAACGGCGTGGATTTCAGATCGCGCTGGCTCGCGCCTGTACCGATTTCACGCAGCAACATCCGGCATGGGCTGCCGCGCTGTTCGATCAGCACTTTTTGACCCAACCGGAGGTCGTTGAACTGCTGTCCCGGCTGCTCGCCCGGCGGGGGCAACCCGATCCGGCGCGCATGGCTGCATTGTGGGCGGCGCAACTGCACCGCGCCGATCCAGCGTCCCGCGCCGAAGCCGCGACCGTCGCCGCCGACTTCCTGCGTCTGCTGGAGATGGAACTGGACGCGCGACCGGAACTGCGGGCGCTGAGCGAGAGTCGCGATAGTGCGGCGGTGAAGGACAACACCGATACGATTGCCGCTGAAATAACCGCGCTCCGCCGCGATCTGCCGGGCGGCGAAGCGTGTTACCGGCTGGCCAGCGCGCTGGCAAGAGCGAGACGGTGCAACAGGTTCGGTGATCTGGCAGCACTGGGCGGAGATGAATCATTCCTGACCGCCACGCAACCGCCGGTCGGCGATCCACCGGCGCAGCGCGAGACGTGGACCACACTCGAGCGCCTGCGGCGGGCGGCGCAGGAGGCGCACACGGTGCAGACGAGCGTGTCGCGGATGGTGCGTTCGCAGGCGCTGAACCGGGCGCTGGCGGCGGTCAACGAGATACTGACCGGAATCGAGCAGATCCCACGGGCGGAACGGGAACTGGTGCGCGCGATTGCCACAACCTGGCGCGACCTGTTGCTCCATACAACCGCCGAGGTTGGGCAGGCGACGCCGACGCAGCCGGTGCGCAACCCCTATATCATCGGCGATCCGGTGCCCGGAAATAGACTGGTAGGGCGCGACGATGTGTTGCGCCGGCTTGAAGAACTCTGGTACGGCAGCGCCAACCCGCCGTCGGTGGTGATCTTCGGGCACCGGCGCATGGGGAAAACGTCGATCCTGCGCAACCTGGATGGGCGGTTGGGGAGCCGGGTGCATGTTGCGTATGTCAATCTTCTGTTGCTCGGCGATCTGCGCAACGGCGCCGTTGATCTGTTTGTGAAACTGGCTGACAGCATCGCCGATACCCTCCAGCACAGGCAGTTGCCTGCGCCCCCGATTGACGACGCGGCGTTTGAGCAGCGGCCCGAACTGGCGTTTGAACGCTACCTGAAGCAGGTCAGCGCAATACTAAACGAGCAGCGCCTGATCATTGCGCTCGACGAGTTTGAGCAACTGGAGGAGTGGATCGCCAACGACAGACTGCCGACCGACATCCTGAAGACGTTGCGCGGCTACATCCAGATGGACGAACGGATTGCGTTCGCCTTTGCCGGGCTGCACACCCTTGAAGAGATGAGCAGCGACTATTTTCAGCCGTTCTTCGCCAGTGTCATTCCGGTCAAGGTCAGCTTCCTGAGTCGTGGCGCGGTCGATCAGGTGCTGGCGAACCCGCCCGACCCGGAGTTTGCGCTGGATTACGAGCGTGAGGCGCTTGACCATATCTGGGAACTGACCGGCGGGCAGCCGTACCTGGTGCAACTGATCGGGCATCGGCTGGTCAGCCGGTTCAACACACTCTCCTTCGAGCAGGGCAAGGCGCAGGAGCCACGCTTCCGGCGCGCCGATGTCGAAGCAGTGATCACCACCGATTTCTATCACCAGGCGCGCTACTACTTCACCGGTGTGTGGGGGCAGGCGCAGCATGGCGCGCCGGAGCAGCAGACCATTCTGCGCTGCCTGGCGCCGCACCCCGATGGGCTGCCGCTTGCCCGGCTGTGTGAGATCAGTGGGTTGCCGGAGCGCACGGTTGATCAGGCGCTCCAGACACTGCGCCGCCACGATGTGGTGCACGATCACGATGGGCAGTGGCGCTACACCGTCGAACTGTTCCGGCGCTGGGTGGAGATGGGCCGAGGGGGTGATCTTTCTCTCAAGGGTGAATTTCTTGGGAGAGATGCGTGATTTTCCGTATTCCCGTGCGTTTTTGCCCCTCATCCCCCAAACCCCCTTCTCCCACAAGGGGAGAATGGGCGTCCTGATGCCCAGAATGAGAAACGGCATCCACGTACTTGCGCAAGATGTTCGTGACAGCCTCTTGCAACAAGGCCCGTTCGGCAAATGAGCGCGGCTTGACGACCGCCTCATCGGTGAGAAGTGTATATTTGATGCTTTGGAATACCCTTTTCGCCGCATCGGGGCGAATGACCAAATTGGTCAATCCCTTGCGCTCTTTGTATGCCAAAAGATCAAGATAGACCTGTTCCCAATCCACCCAGCGTAGGCTTTCGGACGGGATCGTTTGCTCGTTCCCCGCTTGTGTGCGTATATCTTGGAAGCTTCCCTGTCCACTTTCGATTGCCTGCACACGAGCGGTCATATCCACTCGCACAGAAATATTCTGGTCTGCTTCGAGCATCAGGCGCTTTTCCGCCGCGAAGTTGCGCCCTTCTTGCAGACGGGGGACGACCAAACCCTTTTTGAGGAGCGGCAAGTGAATCGTCTCTTCGGTCTCTACGCCCTCGCGTTCCAGATAGTCGCGGAATTGCGCCATATAGTTGGCACGCACGGCAAAGATGTTGAGGGTCTCCAGCAGGCGCAGGCGCCTGGGATGCTCGCCCGGCAGAACGCTGCTGCGCTTGAGGCTCATGTCTTTGCCTTTCAGCCGCACGCCACGCCCGAACAGCTGGATAATCTGCGAACCTTCCTGACGACCAATGTTAAGCAAGCCCATACTGGACACGCGCCAGGAATTCCAGCCCTCCATAAATTTCCTGGCGCCGATCAGGATGTGGATGCGCGAATTGGGTCGGTTGATGTCCTCAAAGAGAGAAGCAGAGAGGGCGTCTTCCGCCAGCGTGATGCCCGCATGATCCGCTTCGACCAGTTTCTTGAAGGCGGCGGCATCGCCGATGGAGATCACGCCGAAATACGTCTCGGCGCCGGCGGCTTTCAGCCCCAGTTCACCTGCGCTGCTACGAATATCGCACAGGTGCAATCCGCCCCCTGTTGACGTGTGAAAGATGCGGTGCAAAATGTCTCCGTACCATTGCTGGGGCGAGAGTCCCAGCTCGTGTAGGTATGGCCAACGACCGGCAAAAAGATCTTGCCCATCCGTAGTCAAGCCGCTTTTGCCTGCCAGCAGTTGTTCGATGCTTCTCACCGCCCAATCGCGTCTCTCCAGCACGTGGTGCAAAAAGCGCGCCACCGTCAATACGTCGCTGCGTTTCTCTTTGTGCTCGCTGTACACTGCATTGACGGCACTGCCGACAAACACCCACAGGGGCTTTTCCAGGTTGTAGGGTCGCAAGCGTCCGTTTTGTTCTTCGTAGAGGCGCAATTGCTCGTAAAACGAAAGCAGGTTGCCCAGGAGCAACAACTCGGTTCGCTCCTCGCGGGTTTCCTGCTCCAGGTTGAGGATGCGAAAGTCTTTGCCGTAGCCGTCGCCGTAAAAGTAGCGGTAGGAATAATCGAAAACGATGCATTTGCCATACTCGGCGGTGAGCTGGTCGTCGCGGGCTGCGGAAAGCGCCTGACCAAAGGTCGCGCTGTATTCGAACGTAAAGCCAGTCGCGCCCAGTGCGTCGCGGTATTTGCGCCAGGCTTCTCCGCCGGAACCCTTGTGGCCTTCGTCCACAAAGACGAGATTGTACCCCTCGAAGGCCTCCACCGGCGCACTCACGCCGCCGCCGCGCTTTTCTTCCACCAATTTGGTGATTTCGACGACCCGGATAACGTCCCGGTCGCCCGTCCACAGGCTGCCGGCGTTCAGATCGAAACGCCGCGCCGGGATGCCAGACGCCGCCAGCTCAGCGAGGTGTTGCTCGCTCAAACCCTCGTTGGGGGTAATGAGCAGGATGTTGTCGAGCGGTTGGGTGTTGTAGTGTCGGAACTGATGATAGTTGAGGTGGAGCAGGAGTGTCTTGCCGCTGCCCGTCGCCATCCAGAACGCCAGTTTGGTCAAATCGTCTGCAGTAAAAGCTTCATCCTGCGGCTCGCCAGGCGGACGGCGGGCATTGCGCTCGTGTACAAAGCCGTTCAGGTCAGCCAGCAATTGCGCCTTGTGATGAGACAGACGATCTAAAACGATTTCCGTGTAGAGCGCTGCCAGATGTTGAAAATAGCGCAGGGTGATGGGTTCGGCTCGGTTGCGATTGATGGCGGCAAGGTGGTCGCGAATGTTCTCGTCATAGCGTGCCAGATCGTCCGGCGGAATCTTAACCTGACTGCCGCGAGCAATCAGGTGATGGTAGAGGAAACTGCGCCCATCCGCACCAAAGCCCTCGGCGACGGTTTTGGCGTCCTCGAGCAGCTTCCTGTTGCTCTCATAGCCCAGCAGACTGTTCAGCCAGGCCAGCAGCACGAGTCGGTTTTCGAGTTTGACGTATTGCTGGATGCCGTTGAGGCTGCTCATCGGGACGGGCGGTCTCGGTCGGGAACTGCGCGGCATTACGATTCCTCCGTGGGAAGCAGTGGTTCAATCTGCGCCAGCAATTGCGGAACAGCCTCCGTCGCGGTTCTCCATACCACGTCCCATCGAATCGTATCGTAGCCGTGGATGAGTCGGTTGCGCATTCCCGCAATCTTTGCCCGCTCGATTTCCGGGTGCGAAGATCCGAATTCGGGAGACAAGCGCGTTACGGCTTCGCCGATGACGAGTAGTTGCGCTACGACGGCCCAGTGCTTCTCCGCATTGGCTGCAAAAGAGGCTTCATCCACGCCCTGAACGAAGGAGATAATCCGGCGTGCTGCCTGGGCAATGTCCAACAAGGTCGCCTCATCGCGCCACATAGAGCGTCCTCGCATTTTCCAGAATATGACGACGACGAATCCAGTTATCGCTTTGTTCTACACACTGCCGCTCGACCAGGTCCACTGGCCGCCCCATAATCTCGCTCAGCTCCTGTTCCGCGCCCGCCAGGTCCAGCAGACTCCACCTGGCTTCAGGGGCGAACTCGACGAGCACGTCCACGTCGCTTTCAGGACCAAAGTCATCCCGCAACGCCGAACCGAACAGCCACATGCGTTGCACCTTCCACGTGCGACAGAACGCCTCGACCTTTTCCATTGGCGCTTGAATCTGCAATGGCATGGCTATACCTCCACTGGAGCGAACATGCGTTCTTTGAAAATTGGGTCCAGCGAGCGCGCGCCGGGGATGAACGAATCGCCGTTGGTGTAAATTTGATCGGCGCCTTCGGTCAGTTTCTGCGCTTCGACGAATTTGCAATCGCGCTCGTAGTCCTCCTGCTTCCAGCCGCTTGTATCACGCCAGAGGACGACGACGGCACGGCCATTGCGCAAGGTCCCGCGATAGACCAGGTAGCGGCCCTCACCCCCGCCCCCTCTCCCCGAGGGAGAGGAGAGAACCCGCCGCGTCTGCACATCCAGCCCCAAAAGGTAGTTGAATGTTTCGGGCAGGTCCACGGTGCGCTCGCGCGTCTCGCCGTCGCGGTGCAGGTGGAGTTTGTAGGAGAAAGGCGATTGCAGTTTCTCCACGTTCAGCAGGGTTTCGCTGTGGCGCGTCTCCCACCTCAGCATGTAGGAAAGCAGATACTCGTCCTTGAAGAGTTCCAGCGCCCTTTGACCGCTTTCCTCGTCGAAGGTGAGATTGTTAAGCGCGTCCTCGTAGGATTCCAGGCGGATGACCTTGACGATGCGCGGGGAGCGTTCGGCTTCTTCTTGCGTTGCCATGCGTTTGGGCTTGCCGTCCTTCCATTCCGGCGTGAAGGCGACCTTCTTGATGCGCGGCAAAAGCACCGTGTCAAAGTACTGCGCCATCTCCACCAGGATGAACTTGCGCCGGCCGCCGTCCTCGCGGTTCAGGTTGATCACGGCGTGGCCGGTGGTGCCGGAGCCGGCGAAGAAGTCGAGTGCATATTCGTCAGTTTCGAGATTAGAAACTCGGAGGCAATCACCAACCGTGTAGACAGATTTCGGAAAAGAGAATAATGTTGAAACGCCCATAATATTCGTGAGCAAGTTTGTGCCGTAGTCCGTAGCTGAGTATCTGGTATCGCTCCAAATTGTTGGAGGTAAAGTTCCAGCGCGCATACGAGACTTCATGTAAATCCCTAGCTTGCCGGACCGATCTTGCCTTACCGTTAACTCATTCAAATTCCGTAAGACCGTTTCATGTCCCCACTTCCAAGTTTTTTCTTCTCCCCCATCATCAATTGGCCAGACTGCCGTCTCTCCTAAGCTCGGTTGTTCCAAAACATTCCAACTTCGACTTGTTTCATTCCATTCCATTTTCGGAATGCGAATTTCCTTAGTCGGCGTTACATAAATCGGGTAAAACAATTTCGGCCTAGCAAATCTATTGGCATTCAGCCCGCCATGCTTCCGGAAGTTTACCCACTCAAATCTACCCGCTTCATCTTCTTCGTTGTATCTTGCAATTTGTAGGTCACTCTTTGGCATTTCGCCTACGTTGGTTTGTTCTGATGCTCCGATAAATAAAGTGTAATCGTGGGAGACCGAGAAACCCGTTAAGGCTGATCTACCAGCGGGATTACTGCGAACAACAACAGTACCGAGGATTAAGTCCATCCCGAAAAGGGACTGAATAGCCAAATGAAGCCGGCTGAACTCAACATCATCAATAGCAATGCATAGCTGACCATTACGATTCAGTGTCGGCCAAGCGCTTATAATTCGTTCTATAACTAAGCTAAGCCAAGATGAATGCTTGTAGTTATTCTTGTACGAGATTTCTGATGCTGCAGTGTTATACGGCGGATCAATGTAGATGCACTTCACCCGCTCCCGATACTTCTCCTGCAACAGATTGAGCGCCTGCCAGTTTTCGCTGTGCACCAGCAGGCCGTCGGTCATCTCGTCCAGGTCATCAAAGGAAGCCAGCAGGCGGTCGGTGAAGTCCTGAGGGAAGTGGCGGGCGTCCACCACCAGGGTGGGGTGGGCTTTGAGGAATGCAACACGCCGTTCTTTCTTCGTTTTGCCGCTCGTAAATAAGTCGGGCTGTTCCTCGTCAATGGCAAAGAGCGTTTTCCACTCGTCCCATTGCGCCTCGCAGGCGGCGATTTCCGCGTAAAACGCTTCGGGGACATGGCCAACCGTGACCAGGTAAAAGACCTCGGTGACAAACTTCTTCTTCTCCCAGAGCATCTTCTGGAAGTCCTCGATCTGCGCCAGAAACTCGATGATGCGCAGGCCCACACGCTTGATCAGGCGCAACAGTTGGAACCAGCGCTCGCTCTGGCCCTCGCCGGCCGCTTCCAGTTCGTCCAGGTTGAGCACTTCGTTCTTCAGGTAGAAGTCCAGTTCGCGGGAGAGAAAGCCCTTCAGGTCTTTGTGGATGAAAAAGTCGCGGGTGTTGCGGCGGGTGTACTGGCGCAGGTGATATTCCAGGGCGGACGAGACGTCCGCGTTCCCAGGGCAGCGCCGCTCGGCGGTGAGCGCGGCAAGAGCCTCGGGCGCTTTGATGCGCTTGGGAATCTCCGCGAAGGCCTTGGCGAGGATGGCTTCCTGCTGGTTCTTCCGACCGTAGGTGATGGCCTCCTGCGCGGTCAGCGGGCGGTACTCGAAGGGGATAACCACCTGACGCGCCGCCTCGTCCCAGATGATTTCGTCCAGGCGCGGCAGGAAGAAGCGCTTTTCGCCCTTGACATTGTTCTGCTCCACATCCGCCTGGCGCAGTTTGAAGTGCACGGTCACGCCGTTGGGGGCTTTGTACGTGTAATCGGTGAAATACTCGCCGGTCTTGACATAGTACTGGTCGTGATTGGCCCAGTAGAGAGTCACCTCCTCGCCGTTGTAGGGGATGGCGTAGCGTTCTTTTTTGGAGTAGCGGCGCTTGGAGATGAAGTCGCCCTCCTGCCAGTAGCGGCTAAAGAACGTGTAGAGATGGTTGTAGATGGCGGTTTCCAACGCCTCTTGGGAGCGGCTGCTTCTAGCCTTGGCTTGCGCCTCCAAGTATTCGTTGCCGACAGGAGTTCCATGATACTCGGTGCGCAGGCTTCCATCGGGGTCGAGAGCGTCCTTGCCCAGGGTTGCCAGCACCTTTTTTCGCGCCTCTTCCAGCGCCTGCACGGCTTGCGCTTGTGCTGCGAGCGCGCCCCGCTCCAGTTCTTTGGTGATCACTTCGGGCAAATCCTTGGCGATAAAGCGTTCGATGGCTGCCCGCTTGTGGTTTATGATGCGGTAGATGCCAAAGTCGAGGTCGGCGCAGTCAAATTCGAAGAGCTCACGTAACAGCTTTTGGAACTTTGCCCGGTTTTCGTTCATAGCGCTTATCCCTTTTTAGGCATTAAGAGTCGCATACCGTTTGATGGATTGGCTTTTGTTGATCTCCTGCTCGCGAGGGAGGGATGCCCAGCGGCAGGGTTGCTCTTCTTTGCACCACAGAGCAACTGTGTTGCTTGTCAAGGGGCGCTCGTATGCACAGCCGGATCCCAGGGCTTTT
>JAGHYV010000003.1 GCA_017743475.1 Roseiflexus sp.
GTTTCAGTGCTCTTCAGCGAGCCGAAAATTTCTCAATCCCGACCCTCGCACCTGCATCCATCCATATTCCCGACCGCGATGATCACGCTTCGTCGTTCCTGAGCCTTCCTGGTGTGTCGCCGTGACACCCGTATACTAGCATGAACGAGCGCGTTTCGCAACCTGATTCTTGCGCTCAAATCGCGTCAAGTTGCGAAACACGCTCCTTCCCTTTCTGCTGCCCAAAACGTTGATAAAATTGTTGACACGTCGATTTCGACGACCCGCCTTTTCGACCGTTGCCCGGCGAGTTGCGAAAGCGTGGCGCATATCGCCCAAATCTGCCGGTTACCCGGCGATGATGCGCGCTGCCACCGCTGCGCCGACGTCGGTCGTGGTTGCGGGGCGTTCATCTGGCGCAGCAATGTCGGCGGTGACAATGCCATCCTCGAGGGTGCGCCAGACGGCGGTTTCAACGGCGCGCGCTTCGCGCTCTAGCCCTAGCGAGTGACGCAGAAGCAGCGCTACACTCAGGATGGTTGCCAGCGGGTTGGCGATCCCTTTGCCAGCGATGTCGGGCGCTGAGCCGTGGATGGGTTCGTACAACCCCATCCGTGTTGACCTGCTGACATTACCAGGTGCGCCGAGCGATGCTGATGGAAGCATTCCCATCGATCCCGCCAGCATCGATGCCTCATCGGTCAGAATGTCGCCGAACATGTTTTCGGTTACGATTACGTCGAAGTCTGAGGGACGGCGGATGAGATGCATTGCGCAGGCGTCGACCAGCATGTGTTCCAGATGCACGTCGGGAAACTCGTCGCGCATCACGCGCGTCGTGACGATGCGCCACAGACGTGAGGTTTCCAGCACGTTCGCTTTGTCCACCGAGGTCACTTTTTTGCGCCGCTGACGCGCCAGGGTTGCGGCTATCCGCACGATCCGCTCGATCTCAGCCGTGGTGTAAACGCATTCGTCGTAGGCCCTCTCGCCGCCATCAGACGTCGTATCGCGCCCTTTTTCGCCAAAATAGATGCCGCCGGTCAGTTCACGCACCACGATCAGATCAACCCCCTGCAATCGTTCGGGGCGCAGTGGCGACGCGGCGATCAGGCGCGGGTGCAACGTGACCGGGCGTAGGTTGGCGAACAGACCCAGCGCCTTGCGAATGCCGAGCAGTCCCTGTTCGGGACGCACCGACGCTTCCGGGTTGTCCCATTTTGGACCGCCGACCGCGCCGAGAAGCACCGCATCCGACTCGCGGCACAGGCGCAGGGTTTCGTCTGGCAGCGCCGTTCCGACGGTGTCGATGGCGCATCCGCCGATCAGCGCCTCGCGCACGTCGAATGTATGCCCGAAACGTTCTCCAACCGCATCAAGGACGCGCCTCCCCTCAGCAACTACTTCCGGTCCGATGCCGTCGCCGGGAAGCGCAGTGATAACTGCATGCATGTCCTGCTCCGTCTATTCTTTGTCCTGGTCTTTGTCCTTTTTGCTTTTCTGACCGAGAAAGAAGGTGAGCGCCGCGATAACCAGCGCCGCGCCGCCGCCTGAAATCAGCAGGTTCGTCTCGCCGTTCCAAGTGGTGAATTGACCAAGAAACCCGACGCCGATAACGACGATGATAACGCCGATCAGTTTGTCTTTTAGATCATCGAGGGTGCGGATTTCGAGCCAGTTTGGTACCGGCACATGGTGATCGATGAACAATTCGTATAATCCCAGTGCAATGATGTAGAGCACTGTCGCCAGCAGGAAAATGTCGGTGATTTCGATAAAACTGAGCAACAGCGTTTTGGCGACTTTCGAGGTGAACTCGCCTTTTGAAAAGACGTCGTGTATGACAACATATGTTTCAACTGTGCCAAACAGGATCAGCGCCGTTGCTGCAATGAGGGTCGCCAGCACTGCGACAATGATGATATAGCGTATCAGTCCAATCAGGCGCGTCACCACCTGTCAGCTCCTCGCTGTCGTGACGACGCGCGCCGGATGCGAAGCTTCATACGCGCTGATGGCGGCTTCTTCATTGAGCAGAAATCCCATCTGATCGACGCCATGCAGCAGGCAGTGTTTGGTGAACGGATCGATCGGGAAGTGGACGCTGCGACCGTCGGGAAGGGTGACTGTCTGCGCTGTCAGGTCAATAGTGACCGTGGTGGTCGGGTCTTCATCGAAGAGGCTGACCAGTTGCTGGTAGGTTTCATCGTCTACCTGGACGGTCAGCAAGCCGTTCTTTAGGGCATTGTTGCGGAAAATGTCGGCAAAGGAGGGGCTGATGACTGCCTTGAACCCGTACCCTAGCAGCGCCCAGGGAGCGTGTTCGCGTGATGAGCCGCACCCGAAGTTGCGCCCGGCAACCAGAATGGTTGCGCCCTGCGTTTCCGGGCGGTTCAGCACGAAATTGGGGTTGGGCTTCCCGTCGGCATCGAAGCGCCAGGCGTAGAACAGTCCTTCCGCCAATCCTGACTTGTCGGTGACTTTGAGATAGCGGGCAGGGATAATCTGGTCAGTGTCGATATCCTGGACTGGCAGGGCAACGATGCGCCCGGTGATGACTGAAATGGGTTGCATGCGATTGCTCCTACTATTCTCATCCGCACAGCGATCGGCGTAGCAGCCCTCCGTCTGCCGTCGCCAGCTCAACCCTCTGCTCCCTCTATGGTTATCCTCATCCTCACAGATACCTGCGTGGGTCGGCGACCACGCCTTCGATAGCAGAAGCGACGGCAGTGAGCGGACTGGCAAGGAAGGTGCGCGCCCCCGGTCCCTGGCGTCCTTCGAAGTTGCGATTGCTCGTTGAGACGGCATACTTGCCAGGGGGTACTTTGTCATCATTCATGCCCAGGCATGCCGAGCATCCGGCTTCGCGCCATTCAGCGCCAGCTGCGCGGAAAATCTCGTGCAGACCTTCGGCTTCCGCCTGCTTTTTGACCTGCTGCGATCCGGGAACAACCATCATCCGCACGCCATCGGCGATCTTGCGTCCTTTCAGAAGCTGCGCCGCCATACGCAGATCTGAAATCCGCGAGTTGGTGCAACTCCCCAGGAAGACAACATCAATCTTGTGCCCGAGGAGGGGTTGTCCGGGACGCAGATCCATGTAACGCAGCGCTTTGTCGAGTGCCTGGCGCGCCGCCGGGTCGGGTAACTCTTCCGGCGTCGGAATGCGCCCATCGATCGGCATGCCCATACCGGGGTTCGTGCCGTAGGTGATCATCGGTGTTAGTTGTGATGCGTCGAGCGTGATGATCCGGTCATAGACAGCGCCCTCGTCGGTGGGGAGAGTGCGCCAGTACGCTACGGCTTCGTCCCACGCCTTCCCCTTTGGCGCAAACGGTCGTCCAGCAATATACTCGAATGTGGTATCGTCAGGGGCGATCATGCCAGCGCGCGCGCCACCTTCAATCGACATGTTGCAGATCGTCATGCGTTCTTCCATTGACAGCGCCCGGATGGCTTCGCCGGTGTACTCAAAGACGTGTCCGGTGCCAGCGCCGACGCCGTAGCGCGCAATGATCGCCAGAATGATGTCTTTGGCGGTCACACCCGGCGCCAGTCGCCCATCGACGCGCACTTCCATGGTTTTGGGGCGAGTCTGGAGCAGGCACTGCGTCGCCAGTACATGGGCAACCTCAGACGTGCCGATACCAAATGCGAGCGCGCCGAATGCGCCATGCGTGCTGGTGTGGCTGTCGCCACAGACGATGGTCATGCCCGGTTGCGTTAGCCCCTGTTCAGGACCAATAACGTGAACAATACCCTGGTATTCGCTTCCCAGTGCGAAGAGCGGGATGCCGAACTCAGCGCAATTTTGCTCGAGTTGACGGAGTTGCGCCGCCGCCTGCGGGTCAACGACCGGAATAATCCCGTCGGCGCCGCGTGGTGTGGTTGGCGTCGAATGATCCATCGTCGCCAGGGTACGATCCGGTCGGCGCACCTTCAGACCGCGCCGCCGCAGCTCGGTGAACGCCTGGGGTGAGGTGACTTCATGAATGAGATGCAGATCGATATAGATCACCGCAGGGGTTTCCGCCGTCTGCGGTCGAACGATATGGGCATCCCAGACCTTATCAAACAGCGTGCGAGGTGTCATGGCAGTTCCTGTGGATTCAAGATTTGCCAGTTTCCGGCGGTGTTCAATGTTTACTCTGCCACCGGTGTCAACCATCCCCAGCGATCCTCTGTCTCGCCGGAGAACAGCCCGAAGAACGCTTTCTGAATGGCGGTTGTAATCGGTCCGCGTTTTCCGCTACCGACGGGCAACTTATCGACCGAGCGGATCGGCGTCACTTCAGCAGCGGTGCCGGTAAAGAAGAGTTCGTCCGCCAGGTAGAGCATCTCGCGCGGCAGATTTTGCTCGCGCACCTCGTATCCAAGTTGTTGCGCCAGGATGATCACGGCATCGCGGGTGATGCCGGGCAGCAGCGCAGCGGTGATCGGTGGCGTATAGATGATGCCGTCGCGGATGAGGAACAGGTTTTCGCCCGATCCTTCCGACAGCCATCCATGCACATCAAGCGCAATACCTTCGGCGTAGCCATTGCGTGCTGCTTCCATCACGATCAACTGCGATGAAAGGTAGTTACCGCCCGCCTTTGCCATTGCCGGCAGGGTATTTGGCGCAAATCGCTGCCAGGAGGAAACATGCACATCCACGCCATGTTCAAGCCCTTCGGTGCCCAGGTAGGTGCCCCATTCTATTGCAGCGACCATCACCTCGACCGGTGAGCGCAGCGGGTTCAGTCCCATCTCGCCGTAGCCGCGCCACACCAGCGGACGGATGTAGGCATTCTTCAAGCCATTCTCGCGCACTACAGCGCGGCATGCTTCGAACACCTGATCCGGTGTGAACGGCGGATCCATCCGGTAGATCCGGCACGAATCGAAGAGACGGCGGATGTGTTCGCGCAGGCGGAAGATTGCAGTGCCCTGGGGAGTTTCATAGGCGCGGATCCCTTCAAAGACCGACGATCCGTAGTGCAGAGCATGCGTCATAACGTGGACAGTCGCCTTTTCCCAGGGAACCATCTCGCCGTTGAACCAGATATACTTCGATTCGCGGATAGGCATTGGATTTCTCCTTTCACAGCAGTGTGAACCAGCGCCGCTGCGCCTGACGCAGTGATGAGTCCGCTGCAACGTTTCACCGCATTACAGAGGAAGATTAATTCGCTCGTGTTTTGTTTTTGCCATTCCCGACGCTCCTGGCGTCTCGGCAATGCGTTGTTGCAGCGAAGTCAATTATATCAGCCTTGAAGCGACTCAGTCGTCGACTTTGCCATCGCCCGTCGTCGCGCGAGTGGCAATTCCAGGCTATCCCACAGCGCCATAAAACTGGCTTCGATGATATTCTCCGAACAACCAACTGTGCTCCAGCGCTCCTCGCCGCATGCTGACTCAATCAGCACGCGCGGTTTGGCGGCAGTGCCCAGGTGTTCGTCCACAATACGCACTTTGTAGTCCACCAGCTGCACGTCAGCGAGTTCGGGATAGTGCGGCAGCAACGCCTTACGGATCGCTTTGTCGAGAGCGTTGACCGGTCCGACGCCTTCGGCAGCAGTGTGCATCACCTCGTTGCCGACTCTGAGTTTTACCATCGCCTGCGAGATCATATCCCGATCGCCATGCTTGCTGACGACTACCGTGAAGTCGAGCAACTCGAACGGCGGTTCGTAGTCCGGTGCGGCACGGCGCACCAGCATCTCGAACGATCCTTCGGCAGCCTCGAACTGGAAGCCCCGATTTTCCAGTTCTTTGATTCGCCGGAGAACTTCTCGTTCGTTTCCGTTCAGTTCCAGACCAAGTTCCTGCGCGCGCATCCGCACGTTGCCGCGCCCCGACAGTTCGCTCACCACAATACGCATCCGGTTGCCGACTAGTTCGGGATCGATATGCTGGTAACTGTCGGGTATCTTGGCGACGGCGGCGACATGGATGCCGCCTTTATGCGCAAAAGCAGAATGGCCAACAAATGGTGCGTGAGTGTCGGGGTTGAGGTTAGCGACTGCAGCCACAAAGTGCGACACCTCAGTCAGGCGGCGAAGTTGTTCAGGAGAGATGCAACGGTAGCCAAGTTTCAGTTGCAGATTGGCGATCAGCGGGATCAGGTCCATGTTGCCGCAGCGTTCGCCGTAGCCATTGATCGTTCCCTGAACGTGGGTGCATCCGGCGCGTACAGCGGCGATGGCGTTGGCTACTGCCAGGGCGCCATCGTTGTGCGTGTGAATGCCAAGCGTCAGACCCGAATCCGGTTTACTGACATCAAACCCTTCCTGTGCCAGGTGTTGACGCACTATCTGGACGACCGCAGCGACGTCATCCGGCAGGCTGCCGCCATTCGTATCGCACAGCACCAGGCAATCGGCGCCAGCGCGCGCGGCCGTGGTCAGAGTCGTTAGTGCATATGCGGCATCAAGTTTGTAGCCGTCAAAGAAATGCTCGGCGTCGTAGACAACCTCTTTGCCGCGTTCTTTGAAATACGCAACGCTATCGCCGATCATTGCTAGGTTTTCCTGGAGCGTGGTTTCGAGCACCTTCTCGACGTGGAGCGTCGAGCTTTTGCCGACCAGCGTGACGACAGGGGTATCGGCTTCGACCAGCGCCTGAATGTTAGCGTCGGTGTCACAGGTGGCGTTAGCGTGGCGGGTGCTGCCAAAGGCAGCGATTTTTGCGTGGCGCAGAGTGACGCGCCTGATGCGCTGGAAGAACTCAGCGTCTTTGGGGTTCGATCCGGGCCATCCTCCTTCGATATAGTGAACGCCGAGCAGATCGAGTTCACGCGCGATCTTGAGTTTATCCTCAACAGAGAGCGAGAGACCCTCACGCTGCGTTCCGTCGCGCAGGGTAGTATCATAGAGCAGAATCTGCATAACAGGCTCCTTGCGCACAATACATCAAACATCAGGCATCTACTGCGGCCCACGCCAGCGTGGGTAGCTACCGAAGACCTTGAACAGTCCCGTTTTTGCGCGGATACGCTCCAGAGCGGCTGCCACCGTCGGATCTTCGCGGTGACCGTTGATGTCGACCAGAAAGATGTACTGTCCTAGCACTTCCTTCGAAGGGCGAGATTCGAGCTTAGTCATATTGATGCCCACCGATGCCAGTTCCTGAAGGGCTTCCACCAACACGCCCGGTCGATCTTCGCGGTCGAAGCCGAAGCAGAAACTGGTCTTGTCGTCGCCGGTCGGCGGATGGTCGTGACGCCCTAGCGCAATGAAGCGGGTGACATTCCCGGAGCGATCCTGAATATCGCTCGCAATCACGGCTGCGCCGACAAGTTCTGCTGCGCGTAAGGTGCCGATCGCCGCTGCCGGACGTTCGTCCGCCAGCGCCTCGGCAGGCGCCGCGCTGTTACTCAAGGATGCGATGGTTGCCACGCCAGGCAGGCAACGTTCAATAAAACGTCGGCACTGCCCCAGCGACTGTGGGTGTCCGTAGAGCACCTTAATTTCGTGCAGCGCCAGACCAGGACGCCCGACCAGGTAGTGCCGGATCGGGATGACCGTCTCACCTGCAATACGCAGGTTGGTCTCGTGGATAAGCAGATCAAGCGTGGTGGTCACGCTCCCTTCGATCACATTTTCAATTGGCAGAATGCCAACAGTTGCAGCGCCAGTCTCAACGGCAGTGACAACTGCTGGCATGCTTGCCAGCGGAATGCAGATCGCCTGTTCCCCGCCATATGCCAGCGCTGCAATCTCGCTGTAGGAACCGGGGGGACCAAGATACGCGATTGAATAGGCCATGATGGTTCGGTCTCTCGCACGCCTGGCACCGGTCACCGCCGTTCCGGGCGCGCACGTTCACTCGGTTGCATTCTTACCAAACAGGTCGACTGCATACGTTGGCTTGTTGCGATCGTATCCGGCGGCATACGCAGCATTTTCGGCGCTGAGACGTTCCTGCCGCGCCGCAATCATCTTGTTGAGCGCCGCCATATACGACTCAGCAGCCGCGACGATAGTATCAGTGTTAGCGCTGTACCCACTGTAGATCTGTGGTCCGCGGTGGCGCCCGACGCGATACTCGCCATCCTGGACCTCATTGCCTGGTTCGCGAATGCGAACTGAAACCTCAGCGACAGCATCGATCCCCTCGGTCACCGCCTTGATCGAGAACTCGATCAATTCGTTCGGTCGTCCAACAATCTTGTCAATCGCTTTGTAGATCGCATCGACCGGACCAGTACCGTGAGCGGCAGTCGTGTGCGTGTTGCCGTCAGGATCAGTAATGCGTACCGTCGCCACCGGAGTCACGCCAGTGCCGCAGGTAACTTGCACGTGGTCCAGACGGTAGAGTTCGGGGGTGTGGAGCGAACCACCGGTTGCCAGCACTTCCAGGTCACGGTCATCGATAACCTTCTTTTTGTCGCACAGTTCCTTGAAGCGCTGGAAGACCTGGTTGAATTCTTCCTCATTATCGAACTCATACCCCATAGCGGCGAGTTTGGTGCGCAGCGCGTTGCGTCCTGAATGTTTGCCAAGCACAATCGCATTCCCCTCGAGACCAATCATCGTTGCGTCCATAATTTCGTAGGTCATCCGACACTTCAGGACACCATCCTGATGAATGCCGGACTCGTGGGCGAAGGCGTTGGCACCGACAATCGCCTTGTTGGGCGGCACCGGCATGCCGATGATCCTGCTCACCAGGCGACTGCTGCGCGCTAGTTCGCGAGTGTTGATCCGCGTATCGACGCCGAAGAACGAGCGACGGGTTTTCAATGCCATCACAACCTCTTCGAGTGAGGCGTTTCCGGCGCGTTCGCCGATGCCGTTGATAGTGCATTCAATCTGACGTGCGCCCGCGCGCACGCCCGCCAGCGAATTTGCCACTGCCATCCCCAGGTCATCGTGGCAATGGGTGGAAATGATGACTTTCTCTGCACCAGGGACGTGACGGTAGATACCAGCGATCAGTTCAGCGTACTCTTCAGGAGTGGCATAACCGACGGTATCAGGAATGTTGAGGGTCGTTGCTCCTTCTTCGACCACCGCCGCAAGCATACGATAGACATACTCCGGGTCGGATCGGGTCGCGTCCATTGGCGAGAACTCGACATCGTCGCACAACGAACGGGCGTAGCGCACCATCATGCGCGCACGCTCCAGCACTTCTTCGCGGGTCGAACGCAACTGGTGTTCGATATGAATGTCGGACGAGGAGATAAAGGTATGAATACGTTTCTTCGCAGCGGGTTGAACGGCGCTCCAGGCTTTATCGATGTCGTCCTTATTGGCGCGAGCCAAAGCTGCGATGATCGGACCGTCCGGGGTTCCGACGGTTCTGGCGATTTCGTGAACTGCCGCCCAGTCGCCGGGGGATGCTGCTGGAAAGCCAGCTTCGATAATGTCAACGCCCAGGCGCGCGAGCTGCCGCGCTACCTCCAGTTTTTCTTCCAGGGTCATCGTGCAACCGGGTGCCTGTTCACCATCGCGCAGAGTGGTATCGAAGATGCGTACATGATCCTCCATAGCGCTGGTTTCTCCTTTGGTTGAGAACTAAGAACCGAGAACTAGGAACCGAGCACTGAGAATCGAGCACTGAGCACTGAGAACCGAGAACTGAGAGTCGATAGCGTCTGGCGCTCATTCCTCACTGCCTAGTTGGTAATCTTCGGGCGTAAACGGGAACGGCGGCGATGATCCGGGATTGTCGGCGATATTATGAAGCCGTTCCTCGTGGGCAGTTGACGTGCGTGATGGCGTGACATTTTCCGGTTTTTAGATCTTGCTCGTAAGCATTGCCATAATCTCCCGGCATTTCGTGTGCAATCTGGCTTCTTCTGCAGCTGAAAGATGCCTGAAGCGGCGCAGCAGATCGAGCCAGCTATCGGTTTCGGCAGTCGATCTTTCGCAATCGACAGATGGTTACGATGCGCGCCAGGAGTGTAACAGGCGTGCCCTTCAGCGATATTCGCGCTGATAGACGTAGCAGAAGCAATGATACTGTTACGCAATAATAGCATTGCCCCACGTATAGGCAGACATTGAACGATCTTCATCACTTCAAGCGCCAGTTGCTGCGCCCGATCCCACATGATGAGATTTCGATACGTGTAATCATCTGCCATAGTACCGTGTTTCTTGCAATGCCTGTGCGAAAACCGTGTTCTTCCCTTGTCCTCCCCAACAGGGAGCGGTTCCATGAAACAGGTGTGCAATGCCAGCACATCTGGCCGTTTCTCAGAACTTACTCAAATCTGCCATTGGCAAATTCGATGTCTGATTTCTGCGTCCACAACCACTCTCCACGAGCAGGTCTTACACGGTCTCCACAAGCGCTTGCTGGCAACGAGCGAGCTTGTTCTAGTGAGACTCACCGTACAGCGAGATTTCTCAGTCAGTTCTGGCTTCCCGGTTCTGGGTTCCCAGTTCTGGCTTCCCGGCTCTGATCCTTGGTTCGTAGTTCTTGGTTCTTAGTTCTTAGCCCTTCACGCCCCGCCTTCACCCGGTACAACCTCGCGCGGATTGACGAACGGCATCATCCGGCGCAACTCACGCCCCACCTGCTCGATAGGATGCGAGATGTCACGGGCGCGGTACGCATTGAAGCGCGGGCGACCATTATGATTCTCTTCGATCCAGTCTTCGGCGAATGCGCCGCTCTGAATATCCGCCAGTATGCGTTTCATCGTTGCGCGTGTCTCGTCAGTAATGATCTTCGGACCGGCAGTGTAATCGCCCCACTCTGCCGTATCGCTTACCGAATAGCGCATATAGTTGAGACCGCCCTGGTAGAAGAGATCGACAATCAACTTGAGTTCGTGCATACACTCGAAGTACGCGACTTCCGGCTGATACCCAGCTTCGACGAGTGTCTCGAACGCAGCTTTGACCAGCGCCGACACACCGCCGCACAACACCACCTGTTCACCGAACAGATCCGTCTCAGTTTCTTCAGCAAACGTCGTCTCAATAACACCAGCGCGGGTGCACCCAAGACCACGGGCGTATGCCAGCGCGTCTGCCAGTGCGTGCCCTGATGCATCCTGGTGCACAGCAACGAGCGCTGGGACACCGCCGCCCTGCGTGTAGACTTCGCGTACCCGGTGACCGGGCGCTTTGGGAGCGACCATGCTGACATCGACACCCGTTGGCGGCACGATCTGTCCGAAGCGAATGTTGAAGCCATGTGCGAACATCAGTGTCTTACCGGGCGTCATGAATGGACCGATCTCGTCGCGGTAGATCGCCGCCTGCGCCGTATCAGGGAGCGCTAGCATGATGATCTGCGCTTCTTTTGCAGCATCGGCGACAGGCAGCACCTTTAGCCCCAACCCTTCCGCCTTGCTCCAGCTCTTCGAGCCATGATAAAGACCGACAACAACATCACAACCGCTGTCCTTCAAATTCAGTGCGTGCGCATGCCCCTGGCTGCCGAACCCGATGACAGCGATGGTCCTTCCGGCAAGGCGAGAAAGGTCGGCGTGGTTTTCGTAGTAAATATTTGCCATAGTCGTGTTGCATTCTCCTACCGGGGCGCAGCAGTCGTCCCCGGTCGTCAGCATCTTGATTGGGCGACTGCTGCGCCCTATCACTCTGCCTAATTCATCACCGGTACGCGCTCGGCATGTCCGTTGGCGTTCTCGACGTACTCTTCCGCGTTATGCCCGCGTGCACCGCGCACCATCGCGATTCGCCCCGTGCGCATCATTTCTTTAATGCCGTAGGGACGGATCACATCGACAAAGTTTTGCACCTTGGCTGGTGACCCAGTCATTTCGATCACCATGGTATTGGCGCCGACATCGACGATCTTGGCATCGAACACTTCGGTGAGGGCAACGATCTCTGGGCGTTTTGATGGCGGCGCATGCAGTTTCATTAGCGCCATTTCGCGTTCGACGATTGGATCATTAGTGACATCGCTCACCTTCAACACTTCAATCAGGCGGTAGAGTTGCTTGACCACCTGTTCGACATCCTCCCACTCCACAACGATTGTCATCCGGCTGACGCCAGGAGTTTCGCTATGACCGACAGCCAGGCTTTCGATGTTGTATCCGCGCCGTCGGATGAGCCCGACCACCCGACTCAGCACGCCGGGGCGGTCCTGCACGAGTGCGACGATAGTATGTTTTTTCATAATCGTTCCTTTGTTGCGTTTCAGCAAGATGAGCTGTTCCGCCAGTCTATGATCGATGCGGCGACTCCAGGATCATTTCGCTGATGCTCTTGTTCTGCGGCACCATCGGGAACACATTGACTTCACGCTCGACGCGGAAGTCGATCAGCACCGGTCCATCGGTAGCATACGCTTCTTCGATGGCTGCCTCGACCTGACTGGTGTGCTCGACGGTGATCCCCTTCCAATAGTACGCCTCCGCCAGTTTTGCGAAGTCGGGACCAGAGAGGGGCGTGCCACTGTAGCGCTTGTTCTCGAACAGTTCCTGCCACTGGCGCACCATGCCCAGGTAGCCGTTGTTGATAACTGCGATCTTGATATTCTTGATCCCTTCCTGCACGATGGTCGCCATCTCCTGATTGGTCATCTGGAAGCCGCCATCGCCGCAGATCACCCAGACTGTATCATTCGGATGGGCAATTGCAACGCCGAGCGCTGCTGGCACGGCAAAGCCCATAGTTCCTGCGCCACCGGAGGTGATATGGGTGCGCGGGCGGTACCAGTCGATCAGCTGCGCAGCCCACATCTGATGCTGACCGACATCGGTGACGACGCGGTAGTTGCCGCGACTGTTGAGCGCCTTTGTCAGAGCTGCATACACATCGTGCGGCGGCAGACTCATGTTCTCAGTGTCAGCGCGGTTGAGATATTGCTGCTTCGGTTGGTGCTTCGCCTGCATTTCGCGAATATGCTCCATCCAGTCGGAAGCATGCCCATGCAGTTCGGCAAACGCCTCGTTATCAGGCGGGAACTCATTGAGAAATGCCTGCAACGCCAGGCGTGCATCGGCAACGATTGGCACGGTGACTTTGACGTTCTTGCCGATTTCTGAGGGATCGATATCAACGTGGATGACTTTCGCGTTAGGGGCGAAGGTGCTCGCCTTGCCGGTCACCCGGTCATCGAAACGCCCGCCAATGTTGAACAGCACATCGCACTCCTGAATAGCGCGATTGACGTGCACCCAGCCATGCATGCCCGGCATCCCAATGCTGAGCGGATGGTCTTCGGGGAAGGCGCCAATCCCGTGGAGAGTGGTGATCACCGGGATGCGGGTGCGCTCGGCGAAGGCGCGCAGTTCCTCGACAGCGCCAGACATGATGATCCCGTGACCAGCAATGATCAGCGGTTTCTTCGCGCTCAGGATCAGTTTGATCGCTTCGCGCACTTGCTTGAGATTGGGGCGATAGTTCGGCTTATAGCCAGGGAGATCAAGTTTGATATTCCAGTCGGGGACGATTGTGGCCTGCTGGGCGTCCTTGGTCACATCGATCAACACCGGACCGGGGCGCCCGGTAGTAGCGATATAGATCGCTTCTTCGAACACGTAGGGCAGGTCTTCCGCGCGTTTCACCAGATAATTGTGCTTGGTGATCGGCATGGTAATGCCGGTAATGTCGGTCTCCTGAAAGGCGTCCTTACCAAGCACATGCGACGCGACCTGTCCGGTAATCGCCAGAAGTGGCACACTGTCCATCATTGCGTCGGCGATGGGCGTCACCAGATTGGTAGCGCCGGGTCCGCTGGTGCCGATACACACGCCTAGCCGACCAGTAGCGCGCGCATACCCTTCGGCAGCGTGTCCCGCACCCTGTTCGTGGCGACAGAGCACGTGGCGCAGTTTATCACGGTACTCCCACATCGCATGGTAGAATGGCATGATCGCGCCACCGGGGATGCCGAACATCACTTCAACCCCGTTGCGGATCAGTGCCTCACACATCACCTGAGCGCCGGTGCGCTTTTCGGACATCTGTTTCCTCCCTTTCTCTGAAATGATGACCCAGTCGTTTCAGATAGCGTTGCGTTGCTGCTCTGGTTTTTTGTCCGGCCAGCGCCTGATGTGCAACACACTCGCAAGCGCAGGCATCGCCGTCATCGGCGCCTGATTGCGCATCAGTGGCGCATCAGCGACTTCTCTGTCGCTTACGGGGACTGGTCAGATTTCGACCGTGACCGGCAACGGGCGCGCGCGTCGTTGCAACGTCGTATGACCCCTAAACAAGAGCCCCTCCCGTGAGTTTGGGAGGGGCTCGTTCGTGTCGTTGTATTGTGCATCTTGCCGCGTGCTACCTCCCAAACGCCTATAAGCCCGTGATAATAATCAGGGCTACAAGGATAAGGCTAAGGAGGAAGCTGGCGTTTTGTCGGTTCATAGGGATTGCATTTGTTGCATTGGTACCGCTTGTGAGTATATCCGAAGAAGCGTGCATTTGTCAAGTAGGGTTGAACGTTGGGATGCAGTCATTAATTGACAAGAAGTTGAGTGCTCCGCCCCAATCGCCTCTCACCGCAACCATTTGTAATCTAATGATGAGCGCACGCCGAATGATCCAGCGACCGCACAGAGCGGTTCGTGCAGCAGATAACCGACCAGATGACGCGCCTGATGCAGACCCTGAGCAACGGGGTGCGGGCCGAACCACGTCCTCTGCAGGAGATCGAAGCCTGGACTGTGCGCGTGCCTCACGATCCGGGCAAGAGAACACTCTCGTGCCGCTTGCTGCATACCCGTTCCGCGCCTAATGCGCCTGCACTGTGGCTACACTGCGCGCTATATCCGCATGCGTCTGACCACTATTTGTGCTCGGGCGCGCGACGCTAGAGTGATCGCTCGCTTGCTGCCCGCGATGCGGGACGTATCATGCACCGCTGAATGCTTGGCTCCTGATTACGGCTGGCAGTTTCCATCGCGGTCGGCACGAACTGCGTGCCCTGCTGGGCACCATCCAGGATGCGTTCGCTCAGGCGACAACGGTGCTCGAATGCCTCAGCCTTGTCCAGGTTTGTTCCGAAAGTGTGCGGGCCGTGACCAAGGATCTCAGTGCGGCGCTCGCCGACCACGAACGTGAACGCGGCGACCATGGCCCAAATCAGCGGAACTGCTCTCAGGGTGGAAGGAGATCGAGGTCAGCTGCGGGTCCACTACTCGAGCGCCTGTCCCGCGCTGGCGCCCGGCAATGCTTGCTGTTCAGGACGAGAACCAGCGCTCTCGCCCGGTGCTGACCAATGCCACAACTTCGGCTGATGGCTATGGGCGGAAGCATGTTAGCGTAGGATGACCGACCAGACCGAGATCGTCGTGCTGATAGTGCGCACCGGACGTGGAACCTGGTCATGGAACACTTCCCGCATGCCTCCGTATCCTGGAGGTATCATGCCTGTCAGGACGTCTGGCAGGCAGCAGCGACGATTGCTGGTGAAGCAAGCGATCTGCACACGCCGTGGGTGCACCAGCATCTTGATGCACCGTGGGATGGGCAGGTGACCGACGTGCTGGCAGCGCCAGCACTGTATTGCGTCAGGGGCGAAGGGAGGGGCGGATGCCCTGAGCTCTTTTACGACCTATCAGACCAACGAGACGTGGTTCACGCCCGTCTACAATGAGGGGCGAACGCCCTGAGCTCTTTTTACGATCCATCAGACGCCGATGGACAATCCCGCCTACCGCGCCCGCGGCTTGCCGATCAGCAATGGGACGGTCGAGGGCGCCTGCGAGCGACTGGTGAGTGCGCGGCTCACGCGTGCAGCCATGATCTGGGAATCAGGAAGGGACGGAAGCGGTGGCGGTAGTTCAGGCCTGGTGAAAGAGTGACTGGTGGGAAGTGTCCATGCGTTTACAGGTGTCACCTCAGCGTTCCTATCAACGGCAAGTCGAGTCGGCTGAGGCCTGACAATTCATGCTCGCATCCAAAGACAGTAACGGCTCACATCTGGGTAGCACATGCGTGGAGGCGAGAGCGTCCCGCCATCGCCGCATCTGCGAGGGCAAGGTGCCCTTGATTCTAGGAGAAGTGTGAGCACTTACAAAAGACGAAAAGCGGCGCACTGCGCCGCCTCGTCCGATACGTCAGGAATATCCATTCATCTAGGCGACTGCGCCTGCTTCCATTTCGGCAAGGTAACGACGACGCGGTTGCAGCGGTTTCCAGATCTTGCCATGTTTATCGACCGCGTACAACGTCTCGCCATACGCGCCAGACTCAATCAGTTTCCGCGCGACCATAAGCGCCAGCAGCGCATCTTCTGGACGCACTGGCGGTGGTCCGCCGCTTCGTACCGCTGCTGCAAAGGCGTCGAGTTCAGCGCGCAGCGGTTCTTTCTTGTTGACTTTGAAACGGATCATACGCCCTTCGGTGACACCCATCAGTGCTGCTTGTGGCCATTCCGCTCCGTATGGCGCCAGATCGTTCTCGTAGAGTGTCAGATCCTGGGTGATATAGTTTGCAACGAACATCCCACGCTCGCCAATGACCGAAAGTTCACGCACTTTGTTGGGCGACAGCCAGTTGATGTCCAGCATGCCGATAATGTCGTTCTCGAAACGCAGGACGGCTGAGAGCAGATCTTCATGCGCAGTGTGCAACCGGCGCCCAATCTCCGCGTGCAACTTGATCACGATCGAGTCAGTCAGGTAGTGCATAACGTCGAGGTCGTGTGTCGCCAGGTCGATGACAACGCCAACATCCTTGATACGGCTGGGGAACGGACCAATGCGTCGCGACGTAATCTGGTACACACGCCCCAATGCGCCATGTTCGAGTTGTCCTTTCAGGGCAATAATTGCCGGGTTGAATCGCTCGATATGGCCAACAGTGAGCAAGACGCCCATTTCATGCGCAAGTGTGATCAGTTCAGCACCCTGTTGAACGGTTGCTGCAATTGGTTTTTCGACCAGCGTTGCAATCCCTGCCCGCAACGTGTCGCGGGCCACTGCAAAGTGATGCTCAGTTGGCGTCGCAACCGATACCAGATCGAGTTGTTCGCGCTCGAGCATCTCGCGATAGTCGGTATAACCACGTACCCGGAAACGCTGAACCGATCGCGCGACGGCATTTGGATCGACATCGGCAATTGCGACCAGCTCGACATCGTCCATTTCAGAGTAGACGCGAGCATGATTGAGACCCATGATCCCTGCGCCAATCAGTGCTGCTCGAAGTATGTCTGCCATAGCATCGCTCCCCGTCAGTAAGCTCCGCGACCGGTCAGCATCGCTGGTATCGTCTGGAAGAGTATTTGCAGATCCAACCAGATGGTGTGATTGCGGATGTAGTGCATATCAAGGCGCACCCGATCTTCGTAGGAGAGATCACTCCGACCGCTCACCTGCCACAGACCGGTCAATCCCGGCTTTACGGTCAAGAGGTTGTGTTGCCATTTACCGAACTTTTCCAGTTCCTGGCGTGTAATCATGCGTGGACCGATCAGGCTCATCTCACCGCGGAGTACGTTGACCAGTTGCGGCAGTTCGTCGAGACTGTACTTGCGCAGGAATGCGCCAATCCTGGTCACGCGCGGGTCATCCTTCAGTTTGCCGTGCTCCTCAAGTTCGCGTTTCTGTTCCGGAGTAAGCAACCGGTCGCCATCAACGTGCATGGTGCGCAGTTTGAAGGCATCGAATTCACGCCGTCCTTGACCTATCACCCGTCGCCGGTATATAACTGGACCGGGAGAGTCGCGCTTGATCAGGTATGCGACAACCAGGAAGAAGGGAAGCAGGATAATCAACGCGCTTGCCGCGATGACGTAATCGAGCACCGTCTTGGCCACCAGATTCATGCCAGTAATGCGGGTTTTGTTCAGCACCAGCAGCGGTACGAACCCCTCTTCGCGCACCCGCACGCCGGTTGTCAGTAACTCGAACAAGCCCGATGCCAGGCGCACCTCAACATCCTGAAAGGTATCGAGCGTGCTGTAGAGGGAAAGCAACTGCTCACGCATCATAGCAGTATTAGCGACAATGACCGTATCAATGTCGTGGAGGCGGATCTGCAGTGCAAACGATGCTGACGTGCTCAACACTGGCACACCGGGAATTGGCTCGCTTCCCACAGGAAGGTAGTCATCGATGAACCCGATGATATGCGTGCCACTGACTTTTGCTGATCGCAACTGCTCGGCAATTGCGATCCCTTCCGGGTTTGCGCCGATGATCAGAGTGCGATCCACAAACCGCCCGGCCTGGCGCTGCGCATAGACAAAACGGCGTACCATAAATCGTCCCATTATGCCGCAGGCAACCAGCAATCCCCATGACAGGAGCAGAAAGCCACGCGCAACGACAAACTCTGGGAACAGGAAACTGACGACGATGACCAGTAACATTCCTGTTGTGACAGCATTGAACATGCGAGCGTACTCGGTTGAGCCGCCAAGCAGGTTGGTCGGGTTGTACAGCCCATAGATGCGGAACAAAACGAGATACACCGGGGTCATTGCCAGCACGACGGCGGCGTAGAATTGCGGATTAACCCATCCTTCATTGAAGAATGGCAGTCCGCTCCAGAAACGCACTGCATACGCTATTGCGAAACTGGTCAACACGATCAGAATATCGTTGAGAACCAGCACGCTAAGCAGAAACCGTCGATCAACGCGACGGGTGCTGCTTCGTGGCTTTGTAGCGGTTGCAATCCCTTCGTAGATAGCCATCCGCGACTCTCCTGTGTACATTTCAGATGATGACTGCCTGCTGGAATTCCTCGTTCACAGGTATCGTCTGTTCGATGATCCTTGCCGCCCGTGCCGCATGAGCAACGGCGGCCTCACCGTTCGTCAGTTGCGGGTAAATCTGGCTGCTGTTCACCAGGTATAGTCCGGCAATATCAGTCGTGAAGGGAGGAATATCGTCCGTACGACCAATTGGGTGGAGCGGTTCGACATACTTTTCGCGTCCGATCCGTATTGCTGCAATATCTTCACTCCGAAGATCGGGGAACATCTGCCGGAGATAGGCCAAGAACGAGCATTGCAACGCTTCATCGTTCATCTGAGCGAAGAGATTGTCGGGTGCGACATACTTTGGCAGATAGACCAGGTGATACCCATTGGTGAATTGCCGGTCGATCAGATTAGTGGTTTCGATGACGCCAGTGAACGGAATACGCTCATCGGTAATGTTGAGCGTGTAGTAAGGCGAGAGAGACCGACGCAGCACCAGGAGCAGGCAGACGATGCCAAGATAGTCTTCCAGCGCGCTCCAGCGCGCATTGACATCTGCTGCTTCAGGGGGGAGCAATCGCCGCGCAATTGGTGTTTGCAACGTGAGCACCGCGCCATTGCTGGCGATCTCGCCATTGCTCAACCGCAATCCACATACCTGTCCGTTGCTTATGCGCACCTGCTGTACCGCCACACCGGTGGTAATCCGCCCTCCCCGTGCGATAATCGCTCTCGCCAGCGCATCGATGAGCATTGCGTAACCGCCTGGAAGGAAGCACATCTTCTCGACTGCGCCGCCCTTCTCGCGGGTATCGGTCGTGCGTACCAGCCGCGACCAGATGTAGGTCGCCGGTACGTTGTCGAAGGCACCATCAAATTTCGCGCGCAGTAATGGTTTCCAGATATGCTCCACCGTTCGCCTTCCGCTCAGGTTTGTGAGCCATTCGACCACCGGGATCTGCTCCAGGGCGCGCCAGTCCTTCACCTGGCGTGCACGCAGGATGGTAAGCCCCAGACGGAAACGGTCAATTGGCGATAACGGCGGGAAACGCAGGAAATCGAGCGCGGTTGACATCGAGTAGAGTTTACCGTTGTGGTAGAACCCCATCGACGTTGTGGACATGCGCAGTTTGCTGCGCAGCCCTAACTCCTCGAACAGGCGCATCAGCGTGCGGTCACTGCTCAGAATGGCGTGGTAGTAGCGATCTACTTCCAGACCATCCAATTCATCGAAACGGGTGCGCCCCATGAGACCACCCAGTTCGTGGCTCCGCTCCCAGATTCGCACGCCAATACCGCGTTTGATCAGGTCGTAGCCAAGAGCAAGCCCGAGGATGCCGCCGCCGACGATGTCGATAATGGGCATGATCAAGAACTCCTGTAACTGGAGATTGCCGCCATTGCAACCGTACTGTACCAGCCAGCTCTGAAATCAGAGTGAACGCAGGAAAGCCGTACATAAACTCTTTGTTAGCAGCATGCCGGTGCAAACAAGAACTGGAGAGCGATATGCTCTCCAGTCTGGTGTATCTGTGGAGCAGGGACGGGGCACATGAATATGGCTCAGGATGCCTGCACGTCGCTTCAACTCCGCGCAACCAGCATAACGCCGATACAAATGATCACCAGCCCGATCCAGCGCATTGGTGGAACTGATTCATTGAGCAGCAGCCACGACGCCAGCGTGATCAGGACGTAACTGAGGCTGGCGAAGGGATAGACATAACTCAGATCAGCGCGGTTGAGCGCCAGCAGCCAGAAGAACACGCCGCCAAAGTAGATCGCCAGACCAACGATAATATAGGGCGAAAGGATGATCCGCATGATCAGTGATGGAATCGCGGCGACGCTGATGTCCAGCGTTCCCAGTTGAGACATGCCGACCTTCAACAGCAGTTGACCGGCGACGCCGGTGACAGTCGGGATCAGGATCAGTATCAGGGTTAGCATCATGGGGGTCATCGGTGATCCTTTCGAGGCGCTCTGTTCACGCCGATGAGCCTGTATTTTCGTTGCTTGCATAGTGCTTTCTTTCCTGGGCAATTCAGGCGATACTTTCTAAAACGTCGATCATTGCCGCCACTGCGCGTTCGCTGGCACCGCTGCGGATCGGCGCTGGCGCTGCACGCAGCCGGGCAAGTGCCTCTGGTTGCAGCCAATGGCGCGCCCCTGCAAGGATCGACTCACAAGTGTTGCCGATTAGTACATGCCTGCCAGCATCAACCAGATATCGCCACTCAGTCTCATTCCGAAGAATAAGCGCTGGCGTTCCCAGTGCGCCAGCTTCCTCTTGCAACCCGCCAGAGTCGGTCAACAGCGCACGCGCCTGTTCGACCAGCCTGAGGGTGTCGAGGTACCCCAGCGGCTCGCTCACACGAATACTGCGCGGCATCTCAATGCCACAGGTTCGCATCGCGGCGGCAGTACGCGGATGCAGCAGAAAGACGATGGTGTGCTCTTCCGCCAGTTCTCCAAGCGCACGGATCATGCCTGGCAGTACGTTGGGGGTGGTATTCTCGCTGCGGTGCAGTGTCAGTACCAGGTAGTTGCCAGGGGTCACCTCCAGACGTTGCAGGATGGTTGAGCGACGGGCATGCTGCCGGTTGCGTTCGACCGCATCGATAACGCTCGAACCGACCGTCCGGATCCGCGCCGGTGGCAACCCTTCCGCCAGCAGGTTGCGTTCAGCCGTTTCATCAGCAGCCAGCAACAACGTCGAGATGTGATCGAGAATGATGCGGTTGAGTTCTTCGGGCATCTGACGGTTGAAGGATCGCCCGCCTGCCTCCAGGTGCGCGACCGGAATGTTGAGTTTGGCGGCGCAAAGTCCGCCAGCCATTGCAGTGTTAGTGTCACCCTGCACCAGCACCATATCGGGTCTGGTTGCAAGCAGGATCGGCTCCAACCGCGAGAGCATGCGCGCGGTTTGTTCACCGTGCGATGCCGAACCGACTGCCAGAGTGTAATCAGGCGCTGGCAGACCCAACTCCTCGAAAAATACTGCGTCCATCTCGAAGGAATAGTGCTGCCCGGAGTGCACCAGGATGTGGCGAAATCGTTCACTCAGCAGCGGGATGAGCGGCGAAAGTTTGATGATTTCCGGGCGCGTTCCCAGCACCGTAACCACAGTTCTCATTTTCATTTCACCCTACCGGTTGTGACCGGTGCAGCATAGAATAAACCTGCCAGCCGTCGCCACAGGATGTGCGCCTGAAAACGCAGATGCGATTTTGTGATACGCCAGATTTTCGCTTTCGACTGACCGAATTTGCGCACGTGCAACACCGCCGGGTATTCGACGACGCGGTACCCCGCTAGCAGTGCATTCACTAGAATTTCTGCCATGACGACATACCCCTCGAGCGTTGGCGGAACTTGCTCGATGACGCGACGACGGTAGGCACGGTACATTGCGGTGTAGGTATGAATGTGGCGATTTACCAGCAACCGGTAGATCAGCGATGCGCCCTGGCTGAACAACAGCCGGTAGGCGGGTACGCCTTCCACGCCGCCCTGTGGGTGATACGCCGATGACGTGACAATATCGACGTCGGGCGTCATCATGTCGAGCATGGCGGGAATGGTGGTGAAAGGATATGTGCCGTCACTGTCGGTCACTACAATGACTTCACCGTGCGCGTGGGCGAAACCGGTGCGCAACGCAGCACCAAGGCCGCGATTGCGCTCGTGTCGTACAATCTGCACGTGCTCCCAATCGGCGAAGGCTGCCTTCAGTCGCTCATAGGTGTCATCAGTGCTGCCATCGTCGACCAGCACTAACTCGAACGAGCCGCGCCGCGCCAGTTCCGGGCGTATCTCATTTAGTTGCGCGTGCATCTGATCGATGCTGTCCGACTCGTTGAAGCATGGAATGACCAGTGAAAGATCCATTCCGGCGCCTTTCTCTATGATCTGTCTGCCAGAGGGAAACGGTTAGCGCCATCTTTTCTGGCGCTCATGGGATGTGTTGACATATGCATTATGAAAAGCGCTGATGACGAGTTGATGAATGGAATGTCCGGTGAGCTGTGACAATCCCGTTACGTTGCGAGGTCGAGATATTCGATCTGAATCCCGTAGTAGCGCATTAGGAAGATGCGCAGCGCTTGATGGATCGGGTCGCGGCTGCGCGGAGTGCGTCGGCTGATCAAATCGAGCGGGTAGATCGCTGTTCCGTCAGGCAGTGTCCACTCCGTTCGTGTCACCAGGGCAATAACCCGATCTGCGCGCTGATCGGCGAGGACAGGCGGATCGGCAGTGGATGGGATGCAGACGATCAAATATCGTGTGCCGCGGTAGCGAAACAGCACCTGTCCATCGCACTGCTCGACACGACGGAGGCGCAGTTCGCGGCGCAACCCAAGTTCAACAAAGTGGTCGAGGATCTGGCGCGCGGCAGCATCGCGGCGCTGTGGCGACATGGTGCGTTTCAGGCGGTCAATCGTTGTGAGGGTGCGCGCCGGGAACCCTTCCAGCACGTCGCCGGATGCAACATCCTGCGTGATCACCGATCGCGAATTGACAAAAACGTGATCGCCGATGGTTACGCCAGGATGAATAAACACACCAGCTGCGCACCACACATGGTTGCCGATCGTCACAGGGCCGAACCGGACCCAGTATCCTTCGGTGTAAGGAAAGAAGGAACCGTGGGTGTAGACCATGCAGCGTGCGCCGAGTGCGGAGTAGTCGCCAATCTGGACGCGCTCATCACAGTTGATCAGCGTTTGTGGGCCAATATACGCATGATCGCCGATGATCAGATCTGCTGCGCCGTATGCCAGGACGAAACTGCTCACAATCGAGTAGCGTCCGATGATGACGTCACCATGGCAACTAATGAATGTTAGCGCGCGGATTTCGCTTTCGTCACCGATAGCAATGTGATGCGCGGCGATTCCGGCAAACCAGCCGATACGCACATTTCGACCAATGCGGGCGCCAAGCAGGATGCGCATCAACCAGGGTTTGAACAGCGGTGGCGCAAGTAGGATCAGGGCAACAACCAGCATGGACATAGGCAAACCTGAGCAATCAGACGAAGGCGCCGATTTGTGCGATTACGAACCGATATCGAAGGCAGTCTCACAGATGTTGGCGAAATCGACGCTCGCTGCAAGCAGGCGCTGATACCGATCCCGCCAGTGATCGGCAATCGCAGCTGGCGTCGCTATCCAGAAATCTCCGCGTGCGACCAGGTATTCCCACAGATGCCGAACAGTCGCCGACCATCCCGGAAAGAGAGCTTCATCAAACACATAGTCGTGGACGTTGACCAGCAACAACCCGCCCTGCGCAGCGGTCTGATCAGCAAGGGCGCGCAACACTTCATTGGGCGAACCCGGATTTGCCGTGCGCTTTAGAAAGAGTTGACTGTCCATCCAGCACGTCGGCAATTGCAGCGTGCGTAGTTCGCGCCGTTCGACTTGCAGCAGCGGGAAGTAGGGCCAGCACGATCCACGCCGCCAGCCGATATACCGGTCATGGGTCAGCGATGCGTCATATGCGAACCCGAGTTGCTCGTGGATCGCCAAGGTCACTTCAGGATTGGCGGGGTCCAGATGCCAGTAATGATGTCGGTTGCCTACGACTGGGACGCCAGCGACTTCTTCCAGCAGGCGTTTTTCGCGTGCAAACTGTTCAATACTGGCGTGTGCGTGGTAACTGCTGTGCAACCCGATTTCACAGCCAGCTTCGATCAGGGTGCGAAACAGTTGACGGAAGTGTGGCGCGCGGATGTCATAGAACGAATCAGGGGTTCCCAGCACATATTCGTGCAATGATCCCCGACGAGCCACAAAGTAGAATACCGATGGTGTGTTGAAGGTGCGTTCCAGCGACAGCCATGAGTCGAACTGCCAGTGATGGCGTTTGCCGGTCAGCACATCTAGCGCTGCTGGCAGTCCGCGTACTCCCTGGCGCATCACCACTCGCAGCGGTTCCAGCCAACGCACAACTTCCGGGTAGTCCACATCGTGGCTCAGGGCAGCTGCGGCGCGCTTTCCGTGAGGCCAGCGTGGTTCGCCGGGAGGAATGCCGGCTTCACCGATCAGTTGCTCAAAACGGGCGCCGATCCCTGATGCCAGGCCTTTCCGTAGAGTCTGATCTTCCAGATATGGCGTTCCAGTGAGATCGACATGTCCATGGCGATTCTTCGGGAAATGCGTCTCTTCCTGACCGGTGAGCAACCAGAAGACATCGAACACAATATCGCGGTGGATGATCAAACGTCCTGCTTCGTTCGTGATCAATCGATCATTCTCGTGCTCACTGGCGTACACCGGGTAAACGAACCCATCCACCGACCTAGTGCCTGCAAGGCGTAGGAGTGTCCGGCGTTCCCAGTGGTGCGGCATTGCCCGAATGACGATTCGCGCGTGCGGTGCGCGCTGAGGATTAGGAGTATACGCAATATCACACGGTTTATTGCAAGCGCATGTGCGCCACGAATATCCCATGCCGGTCAACAGATAGCGCCAGGTCCACACGATCTCCGGAGCGAAGGAATCGTCGAGCAACGGATCGATTGCGATGGTGAGCAGTTGCATACAGTTTTCTATGTCGAGGTGCACTGATCACATTAGGCGCGACGCATCTTCTTGAAGCGCGCACTGAACTGATCACCCCCAGCAATTGTGATCTTGACCGGCACTTTGAACGGTTCCAGGCGCTCGCGGCACCAGGAACGCACCCGTTTCTTGAGCGAATCAAGGTCTTCGGGTTCAATAAGGTTCACCCGTACAGCAACCATCTGCCCCGTGATCGGGTTCTTCTCACCGTACACTGTTACATCCCGTACATTCGGCATCTGCATGATCACGCTTTCGACCTCTGCCGGATAGACCTTCTGTCCTCCGACATTGATGATCTCGGTGCGGCGTCCTAGGATGCGGATGTATTCGCCATCGACTTCGACCATGTCCTGGGTGTTCATCCAGCCCTCCTCGTCAAACGGACTGGGCGCATTCAAGTATCCAAGCATCGCGGATTTTGCGCGCACGAAGAGGACTCCATCCACCACCTTCGTCTCGAACCCTTCGCCGCCGACCTTGACCCACAGCGAGCCGTCATCGCGCGACTTCGAGCGGAGGATGCCGAGTTCGGAGAGTCCATAGGTCTGCTGGAGGCGCACACCGGGGAACGCTTTGCGCACGCGCAAGAGCGTCGTTTCGGGCATCACTTCGGTGCCGTAGGTGATCAACTTCAGCGATGAGAGATCGTAGCGCCGATACGCCTCTGACATCAGCATCAGGTTGAGAAATGTCGGCGAGGTCGGCAGCAGTTCTACGCGATACTGCTCGATAGCAGCGCAGACCTCATCCGGGTCACGGCTGCGCACTGAGACTGCGGTTCCGCCGTTCGACAGGGTGTAAAAGAGGGTATTGATACCGCCGATGTGGTCGAGCAGCAGGAAGGTCAGCGTCACTTGGCGATGGCGCGGCGTTTTGAACTTCTCCAGCAGCGGCACGAAATCGTGCAATGCCGCCTTGCTCTTGCCGGTCGAACCGGATGAGAAGAGAACGAGACCGGGATGCCCACGCGCGATGAGGGTGCGGGTCAATTCATGGGTGACCGGAATGCTGCGACGCTCGATCTGCCAGCTATCATCGGCATCGAAACTGACGACCGTCTGCACTTCGGCGATCGACAGAAACTCTTCGCGGTGCACTGCAACCGACGCTGTTAGGGGAACAACAATGGCGTTACGCTCAATTAGCGCCAGCAGGAGTGAGATCGCGCCAGGTGAATAATCGCCTTCGATGCTCACGACCTGCCCCTCGGCGATACCCGCGTCATCGAGCGCTTTGCACCAGTGCGCAATCCGGTCGATCAACTCGCCATAGGAAACCGACGTTCCCTGCCAGACGACTGCAGTGGTATCACGCGCCTGCGCCATCCGTTCTATCAGCCATTCGATAGCCACGTTCGCCTCCTTGGAAGAAATGCGGCGGTTCAGGAAACGCCGCCGAGGTAGATCACCTGACCCGTAACATAGTCGCTTTCGGGACGCACAAAGAAGTCGATGACATTCGCCACATCTTCAAAGCGACCTAACCGTCGGATCGCCAGGCTATCAATAATCTTCTGGATCTTCTCCGCTGGCACGCCACGAATGAGGTCGGTCTCGATTGGCGTCGGACCGACAGCATTGACGGTAATGCCGAGAGGTCCGAATTCGCGCGCCAGGATGCGGGTCAACATTTCGACGGCGCTCTTGGAAGCAGCGTACAGCGCCTCTCCTTCCAGACGCAAGGGAACGGCGACTGTGCTCAGGTTGACGATCCGACCGAAGCGCCGCCGCTGCATTAATCGCGCCGCTTCACGACACACGAGGAAGACACCACGTACATTCGTGTTGAAGATTCGATCCACTGAGGCAAGTGGCGTGAGAAGAGAATGGTTCATTGCCGCGACGCCAGCATTGTTGATCACAATATCGAGCCGCCCATGACGCCGCCCGATAGCGGTCATCATCGCTTTGACCTGCGCCTCGTCGGCGACATCCGCCAGATGATGGGTGTACCCTTCCAGCGACCAGTCGGGCGGTTCTCGACTGCATCCTTCGACCAGCGCGCCGTTGCGAACGAATCGTTCCGCCAGGAAGCGCCCAATGCCCTTCCGCGCGCCGGTGATCAGCACCACCTGTTGTTCGGTTGTCATCGCTCTCTTTCTCAGGCATTGCGCTGTTCATCGATCAGCGTGCAGATATAGGTCGCCAGCGAACCAACGGTGAGGAAGGGGCTATGCTTCTGCGACATTGCGCGTTCATTCGCCAGGGTAAGCGCACTGTCGAACATTTCTTCGATCTTCTGCTCCAGATCGACGATGAGCGTCACCAGACCAAGGGAGTCCAGCGCAGCGCGACGCCCGATAAGGCAGGTGTCCTCACTCAGGTCGCCATTGGCGTCGATGCCGTTCTGCTCGTACAGGTCGCGCAAACTCGAGATGATCAACGCAACGATGGTATCGCGGTTCGCGGCGGGTAGGGTCGTCATCGGCATTCCTCCTGCCTCAATCTGCAAGGTATGCGTCTGAATGTCCGGGCGAAGCGCGAGTCGATTCGGTTCGTTGCGCAGGCGCCTCGCTAACGGATCTGCTCAGATGCTCGCGCATATGGTAGCAGAACGTTGTGACATGCGAGTAAACTGCTCAGGGCAGGAGGTGACATTTTTGCAAGTTTCCGTGTGTGTTGCAAATGACATTGATCTTCACGGTCTGGTGATGAGCGGCAGGAAGAGACGTACCGGCGTGAACGTCGATCCGCTGCTGGTTGTAGCGGTTGGTGAAGCAGTGCGTGTTGGGGTGGATGGTGGTGGAGATGGAAGAGGATTGCTGCCAGGTGAGGAAGTAGCAGTCGCTGATGCAGGAGGCGATGTCGCAGTCGCGGAAGGGGCGCTGGCGCTCGATGTGGGAGTGAATGTGCGCGTTGGCGTTGGCGTCGCAAGAGGCGATCCGCCAAACGGTGTGTCGGTCGCATACATCGGACCGGCGGGCGAGCCACCGAAGCGACGCTCGCCAGGACTGCCGCCCGCCGCATCGATGATGATTGTGCCGCTCCCTTCATCGAACCGATACAGCGCCACCGTCGAACCATCCACTGCGTGTGGCGCCGCAGGACGGGCGAAGGCGCCAGTGTAGCGCACCACATTCGAGATGCGAATGTCGTCGAGCAGACCGCTGTACGACGGGTAGTCCGGTCCAGCGTCGTGCTTCTCCGCGCCGAAGACCAGAAAGGGGTCGCTGTTCGGGTAGGCGGTACTGCGTCCGTTGCGATAACTGATGTCGCCGGTCGGACCGGCGCCGCTGGCGTCGAGTTGCCCATCGACGAAGATCTGCATCTGCCCGTTGCTGGCGTCGCGCGTGACGGCGATGTGCCGCCATTGTCCGTTCGCCACATTCGTGCTGCCGTAGATCGTGCGCCCGGACGACCCCTGCGCGACGCCGAAGCAGATGCGCCCGGACGCCAGCGCAATACCGTAATCGCCGTGGTCGCCGCCGCCGTACACATCACGGTCGATGATCGTGCGCCCGGTGATCCAGCCGTCGCCGGAGGCGCCCGGCGTGCAGGTTCCGCCGCTTGCGGTCGTCTTCATCCAGAACTCGATGGTGAAATCGCCGCCGACATCGGCGGGGGTGGGAGGGTCGATCCGCACCTTGACCCGGTCGATATCGCCCGTGCCGTTGCCGTAGAACTGGAGCGCATAGCCGCCCGACGGCTGCGCCTGCGCCTGGCGCAACCAGGAGTCGGCGAGCAGCGCCAGAAGCCAGCCAGACGCAACGAAAAGAACAAGCGCAATTGAGCGCATTTGATACTCCATTATCGCACCACCAGTGGCAAATAGGCGCGTGGCTTAAGGTTCGGCGACAGAACAAACGGCGTATCGGTCACATACACCGGACCGGCGGGCGAGCCACCGAAGCGACGCTCGCCAGGACTGCCGCCCGCCGCATCGATGATGATTGTGCCGCTCCCTTCATCGAACCGATACAGCGCCACCGTCGAACCATCCACTGCGTGTGGCGCCGCAGGACGGGCGAAGGCGCCAGTGTAGCGCACCACATTCGAGATGCGAATGTCGTCGAGCAGACCGCTGTACGACGGGTAGTCCGGTCCAGCGTCGTGCTTCTCCGCGCCGAAGACCAGAAAGGGGTCGCTGTTCGGGTAGGCGGTACTGCGTCCGTTGCGATAACTGATGTCGCCGGTCGGACCGGCGCCGCTGGCGTCGAGTTGCCCATCGACGAAGATCTGCATCTGCCCGTTGCTGGCGTCGCGCGTGACGGCGATGTGCCGCCATTGTCCGTTCGCCACATTCGTGCTGCCGTAGATCGTGCGCCCGGACGACCCCTGCGCGACGCCGAAGCAGATGCGCCCGGACGCCAGCGCAATACCGTAATCGCCGTGGTCGCCGCCGCCGTACACATCACGGTCGATGATCGTGCGCCCGGTGATCCAGCCGTCGCCGGAGGCGCCCGGCGTGCAGGTTCCGCCGCTTGCGGTCGTCTTCATCCAGAACTCGATGGTGAAATCGCCGCCGACATCGGCGGGGGTGGGAGGGTCGATCCGCACCTTGACCCGGTCGATATCGCCCGTGCCGTTGCCGTAGAATCGTAGCGCGTAGCCTGTGCTTGCCGGTTCTGCGCCGGGATGCATTAGTCGATCCGGTGGCGTTGCAGGTGCGACTGGCGTCAGGACGAGAAACGCGACTCCTGAGAGCGCTGCCAGGATGCGGACGAACCAGAGACGATAGTTGCGCATCTCAATACCTTGCGTTTCAACGATGACTTCACCGCAAAAATGCACCGCTGCAATGACATACCCTTTTTGCAGTGGACTCAATGAATACAACATACACAATAATCCCATGAACAGCATAGCCTGACCGTCTTACCATCCGATAACATCTCCGGCGCTCTGGATGAATTTTGAATCAGAGCCGTATCACGTTCGACGCATGAGCGCCACCCCGACGCCAGCCAGCGCCAGCCCGATCACTGCAATAATGAGCAGCCAGTACTGCGGATTGGGAGGTGCAGACGAAGCAGCGCCAGGCGTCGGCGAGGGTGCAACCATTCCAGCGGTCGGTAGTGTTGGAGAGGGAAGGGATGTGGGCTTTGGGAGAGACGCTGCGCTCGTCGGTTGCGTCGGTGGAACGGGTATGTCTGTGGATAGCGGAACGTTCGTGACGACAGCGATCATCGTGGTGGGCGATGGTTGAGGCGTTGGTGAAGGTAGTGATGCACTCAAATCCATCCAGGGCGTATCTTCTGACCAGGCGGGACCAGCAGGTGATCCGCCTATGCGCAGTGTGCCATCACTGGGACCACCTGGCGCGCCCGATGAGTCGCGGACTGTGGTGCCAGCGCCTTCGTTGAAGTGATAGAGCGCAACAGTGTCGGCATCGGGCGTGAAGGGAGCGGTTGGCGGGGTGAACGCGCCATGGTAGCGGATGATACGCGAAATGCGAACGTCATCGAGCCATCCGCGAAACGACGGATATTCGGGACCGGCGTCATGTTTTTCAGCGCCGATCACGAGGAAGGGGTCGGCGGGGTACTGTGTCGCACGCCCGTCGCGGTAACTGACGTCGCCAGTCGGTCCTTCCCCACGGGCATCGAGGCGCCCATCGATGAAGATTGCCAGGCTGCCATCGGAGGCGGAACGTGTCACTGCAATATGATGCCAGCGACCGTCGGTTATGTTCGTTTGACCACAGAGGGTTGTTCCTTCTGATCCGTTATTGATGCCAAACACAATGCGCCCATCTGCGAGCGAGATACCGTAGTCGCCGTAGTCGCCAGCAAAGTAGACATCGCGGTCGATGACGACGTTACCGTAGATCCAGTTATCTTCGCCGGGGAAGCAGGCTGGTGCCGCATTATCGCCGGGAAGCGCCTTGAGCCAGAATTCGATGGTGAAATCGCCGCCAACGTCGACCGGACGCGGCGGCGCATCGAGCGGGATCATCACGCGGTCAACGCCATCGCGTCCTGTGCCATAGAAGCGGAGCGAGAAGTCGCCCTGCGCCCGGATAGATTCTGGCAGAACGGTCAGCAGCAGCGCTAGCGCCACGAGCGCACGTCCTGCGCGCTGGAAGCGTTCGTTGAACGGGAATGTGGGAAAGAGACCCATTCCTGCTATTCGCCGCTCACGTCGCGCACCGCCTGTCGCCAGGCATCATCGAGCGGACCGGGGGTATACGGCAGATAACTGCTCACCCGATCAAGCACTCCTGCATAACGTTCGCGCAGCGCCTTACCGATCCGGTCGAGCGGCGCAGTTATCGCGAACACGTCCAGCATTTCATCGGTGATCAGCTCTCCCATTTCAGACCAGCGTCGCGCAGCTGCAAGCCGTGAAAGATGTTCACCGACATCTTCCCATCCATGGCATGCCAGGACAACGCGGTAGGTTGGCGTCGAGGCATAGAAGGCAATCTGCTCACGCACGAACGCGCGCACACTCTGGATAACTGCTTCATTGGGACCAGTAATGAGGAACACACTGCTTGTCAGGCTGACCTGCGCCGGATCCCGTCCGGCTTTTGCTGCACCGGCTGCAACCTGGGGACGCACAATGTCGTTGATATATTTCACGCTATGAAACGGATGCACGTGGAAGCCGTCGCACAATTCGCCTGCCAGACGCGCTAGTCCTTCATTAACCCCGGCAATGTAGATCGGAATATGCGGATGGGTGATCGGACCAGGGTTGAAGAACGGTGACATGAGGGTATGGTTATAGAACTGCCCGCGATAATCAAGTTTGCCGCCAGTTTGAAACGCCTGCCAGATCGCGCGCAACGCCTGGATGTAGTCGCGCAACTTTGGCACGGGCGGATCCCATGGCATCCCGAAGCGCCGCTCAATATGTGCCTTCACCTGCGTCCCCAATCCCAGAATGAAACGACCGCCTGAGAACGCCTGCAGATCCCAGGCGACCTGCGCCGTGACCATCGGACTGCGTGCAAACGCAATTGCCACGGCGGTGCCGAGCTGGATTTCGGCGGTATGGTCGGCTGCCAGCGTCAGCGGAAGGAATGGATTATGTTGCGTTTCTGGCGTCCAGAGTCCGGCGAATCCAACCGCTTCAGCAGCGCGCGCGATTCTGCCTGCTTCGTTGAGCCGGCGTGCATCGACAACCAGCATGGCATCGAGTTTCATAGAACCCCTTTCGTGCTGGGAATGGCGCCGCCCAGACGCTCATCGATGCGTGTTGCCGTATCGAGCGCGCGCCCCAATGCCTTGAACAACGCTTCAACCTTGTGATGATCGTTGCGACCGTACAGAACACGCGCATGCAGGTTCATTCGCCCATGCATTGCAATGCTCTCGAAGAGATGCGCAACCAGGTCGGTGCCGAGTTGTCCGACACGTGGCGTCACAAAGTCGGCATCGACCACACAGTATGGTCGCCCGCTCAGGTCAACGGCGACAAACCCCAGCGCTTCGTCCATTGGCACATATGCATGTGCCGTGCGCACAAGACCGCGACGCTCACCAAGCGCCTGGTCGAACGCCTGACCCAGGCAGATGCAGACATCTTCAGCCGTATGATGTTCATCGACGTGCAGATCACCGGTAGCGCGCACCTTCAGGTCGAACAGACCATGGCGCGCAAACAGGTGCAGCATATGGTCGAGGAACCCGATGCCGGTCGCAATATCGACCATTCCCGAACCGTCGATATTCAAGGTCAGTTCGATGCTGGTCTCGCCGGTTCGGCGTTCAATGCTGGCAGTTCGCGTGGATGCAGGCACTACTTTGGTCCTCCGCCGAGCAAGCGCAATGCTTCGAGAAGTTGAGGGTCATCATCTTCGCTGTAGCGTGTCCAATCGACGTCGAGCAGCACATCAGGAACAACGCCGCGTCCTTCCAGGTTCGAGCCATTGCGCAAGCGAAACCCTTCCTGCGCCAGCCAGAGACGTGAGCCGTCACGCAGCGCATGAGCGTAAATGGTTTCAGTATTGCCTGCCGAATGCGTACCGACGACGATCGCCTTCGCTTCGGATTGCAGCACTGCCGCCATAACTTCGGCGTATGAAGCGGTATCCTCATCGACTAACACCACCAGACCGGCGCTAAGGTTGCGCAGATCCGGTCCGGCGGGCGGATTGATCACTAGCGGACGCACATAGTCACGCCCGAAGAAGACGCCGACCTGACCACGCACAAAGTGACTCAGCACTGCCGACAACACATCACCCCATCCCCCGCGGTTCGAGCGCAGGTCGAGGATCAGACCACGCAGCGGTCCGCCCGCCACCAGATCGGTCAGCGCGCCGCTCACCTGTTCACCCATATCGTGCACCCAGAGGGTTGGCACCGACACATAACCAATATCACCGGGGAAACGGCGATAGTAGGGAAGAATGCTGGATCGCACCTCCTGACGGGTCAGCAGCACATCGCGCAATTTCGATCCGGGGCGTGCAATGGTCAGGCGCACCGAGGTCCCGACAGCACCCTGGAGATCACCGTCGGACGCCGTGTAGGGTCGTCCATTCACTGCGATGATCCGGTCACGCGGGCGAATATCGGCGCGCGCTGCGGGGCTTTCTGGGAAAACCTGCTGGACGAAGCCGCCATCCGGCTTTGGATGAACAATCACGCCGATTCCAACCTGTATCTCGAGCCCACTGGCTGTTGCATCTTCGGCTTCAGCAGCAGCTGGCGGTACAAAGCGCGAGTGATTATCGTTCAGTTGGGCGACCAGATCGATCATTACTGCGTAGAACTCATCACGTGATTGCGCCTGCACAACGCGCGTACGGTACTTCGGGTACAACCCTTCCCAGTCGACACCGCCAAAATCGGCATAAAGGTACTTTTCGTCCACAATGCGCCAGACCTCATCGAAAATCTGGAGACGCTCGTCGAGGGAGAGAAGATCCGATGTTGGCGTCACGGTTGGCAGTGACGACGTTGGTGTCGGAATGGGCGATGGGATTGGGATTGTCGTTGCAGGAGGAGCAGTTGGAGCGTTCGTCAGCGTGATCTCCGCTTCCCGTGAAGGAGTTGCCGGAAATGGAGCGGTTACTGCTGGCGCTGGCGCCATGCCACATCCCGTCAGCGTTGCCACGCCGATAAGCGCGCCTAATCGTATCAGATTCTTCCTGAGAGCCATTCGCGCAACCGCTGCACAGAAGTTGATTGTTAGAGTCTGCGCATATTCTAAAAAACCGGGCGCATGCGTTACTGAATCGCCTCGAACGCAGCTCGCAGCACCTGACCTGCCACCTGGGCGCCAATGCGGGCGCCTTCACCACCATTTTCGATCATAACAGCGACCGCAAAACGCGGTTGTTCGACCGGCGCAATGGCAATGAACCAGGCATGTGCACACAACCGTTCAGGATTGTCGCGGGTCGGGCACGGGTATTCAGCCGTCCCGGATTTGCCGCCCACTTTGACGCCAGGAACTGCGTCAGCTGCTTTTCCGAAGCCATAAGCGACGCCTGCCCGCATATTCGCGCGCATACGCGCAGCAACGTTCACGGGCATGACCCGCCGGATTGGGCGCGGACCGTTGCGCACCACTGTTGTACCATCAGGGCGCACAATCTCCGCAACCAGAAACGGTCTCATCATCATACCATCATTTGCGATCGTTGCCGCAACCATAGCCATCTGCAACGGCGTGACCTGCAATTCGCCCTGCCCAAAGCCAGTTGCGGCGATTGCCGCACGGCTGTTGAGGAAGCCGGGGTTCACATAGATCAGACTCGGCAGGGTTGGCAGGTCAGTAAAACCGTCATAAGATGCAGGCGCCTCCTGCGGGCGATAGATATCGAATCGGCGCGCCGTCTCGATCAGCAGATCAGGACCGAGCCGCATAGCGTATTCAGCGAAAGCGGTATTGCAGGAAAACGCATAGACCCGTTCCAGGTTCGGTTCAGCAGGGAACGGCGTCGAACGAATGATCCCTTCCAGTCCTGTGCGCACGGCATTGACGACCGGCGGTGCGCCAGGTTCGGTCGGGCGCTCATCGGGGCAGTCAATGGCATCGGGGCGACCCTGTTCGGAGTGCAGCAGTGTTGCGACTGCCGTAACCGTTTTGAACGTTGATCCGGGTGCATAGCGACCCTGGGTTGGGCGATTGAGCAACGGTTGCCCCGATCCCTCTGCGTTGATCGCGCGCCAGTATTCGTCAATACGCCGGTTCTCCGCTTGACGATCTGGCGCAGCGGGATTGAATGCCAGCCCGCGTGGATCGAAGCCGGGGCGAGAGACCATTGCTAGCACCGCGCCAGTTCGCACGTCGATCACTACGACTGATCCGCTCCGTTCTCCGAGGACTGCATGTGAGGCAGCCTGCAAACGCGCATCGATCGTCAGGCGCACTGTATCGCCGAAGCGTGGGCGATTGAGCAGCGCATCCTGAAGGCGCCGCCATGAATCGCGATCCCCGGAAAGATAGTCGTTGCAGGTTGCTTCAATGCCCGATGCGCCGAAACGACTGCTGAAGAAGCCAACGATATTGCTGAACACTGTCGGATCGTATGTTTCAGCAAGCGGATAACGGCGCACGGCATAATCGCCTTCAACCACCTCTGTCGTAGCGATTGGTGTTCCATTGCGATCAAGGATCGGACCACGCCTAACTTTCAGTGCCGCAATGACCTTGCGCACATTACTGGTCGGTTGGCCAGTCTGTTGATCGATGAACACCGAGCTGGCGATCGCGTCGGCATGAACGAACTGCTGCCGGAGCAACTGGAGCGCCAGACCTGCAAAGCCGATTGTTATCGCCAGCGCCAGGTGCTGGATATTCCGCGCAACTCCGGGCGGAATCGGCTGCAACCAGAGACGCGCTGCGACATACATCAGTGGCAGCGCGATCCAGAGCGATGCTATCCAGCGACTATCGTTTTCGATCGGTTGCGACAGTCCATAGATCAGCAGCGCTGCGGCAGCGCCCAGGCTCACAAAGCGAATAATGGAACGCACAGTCAATCGAGGGGCAACGACGCGCGCACCGTCACGCCGCCGCCATCAAGTTCGAACACATCAAGGCGCCCATCGTGTTCGGCAAGGCGATACTGCATGGTGCGCAGGGTTCGCCAGCCAGGGCGCTCGTATGTTCCATCGAGCAATCCGATCCCATCGTCCTGAATCAACAAGACCACCGACGATGCATCGTACCGGAGCGTCACCGTTACCGACGAGGCGTGCGCATGCTGCTGAACATTGAGCAATGCTTCCTGGGTGAGACGTACCAGCAACTGGCGTTGGGCATAACGCACCTGACGCGCACGCCCCATTTGCGTCACGCGCACGGAGATACCAGTATGCTGATTGAAGCGCGATGCCAGGACATCGATTGCCGCGCCCAGTTCGACGTCCGCTGTCGAAAACGGTGCAAACAACAGGCGACGTAACTCATCGGCGCCATGCTCAGCAGTGCGAATACGAGTCGCCTGGATCACCGGAGAAGGCTCGCTGGCATCACGCGACAGCGAGCGACTCCCAACGCTATCACGTGGCAGCAATGGCGCATCAGGCGGCGTAGCACGACGCGGGCGCGTATCCGGTCGTTCCTGTGGACGGCGTGGCAGTGTGTGTCGATGTTCGACATAATTGCGTAGCAGTTCGATCAGAGGAGCGACCAACCCGCCGAACAACGGCGGCATGATCATGATCAGCGCCAGCGTGGCGCCGGAAACTGCGCCGGTCAGGAGTCGATCGGCTGGCGGAGCGCCTGTCGCCCACAGCCCGCTCAGATTGATTGTCACAAAAGTCAGACCGCCCATCACACCGCCGCGCCAACCGTACAGCAGAGCAGGCAGCACCAGAGAGCTACACGCATAGAGCAGAAAAGGACTATCCCACCCGCCGCTGAGCAGGATCAGGGCGACGCCATAGACGATATCGATCGTCAGGATCGCCGGATTGCGGCGGACGATGCGCACATATGGTTGAGCCAGCGCCACTGCGAGCGCGTTGACCCCCATTGCTGCAAGCAAGACCCAACTGTACGTTGCATTGAGCGCCCCCTGCACCAATAGCCAGAGCAGCGTCGCTCCCCACAACATCCAGCGGGACGTAAAGAAAATCACGTGGTCTGCCAGCCACGGGTTGGGTGGAAGGCGTGTCCCGCTCACGCTGCACCTCGCGCATAGATGTACGAGCCGGTCAACAACTGAGCCGCCGGCGGATCTCGACGGAATGAGGACGACATCGTCGGGGCTTGCACGGTAAGTGTAACAGAAAGCGGCGATAGCGGCAAGAGTGATGAAGTGAGAAGTGAAGAGTGAGGAGTGAGAGTAAGAACTAAGGGGACGGGGAAGATTCTTTGAGGTAATGGTTAGGAAGTTCCCTTGACGAGTCGATGCATGCACTGCTTCAATAGCATCATTATATGGCAGGGCTTTGCAGAAATAGGGTAGAGCTATGGATATCGTTACGATCATGCTCTTTGTTCTTGGGCTGGCGCTTCTGATCGCTGGGGCAGAGAGCCTGGTGCGCAGCGCGGCGCGCATGGCACTGGGGCTGGGTATTTCGCCACTGGTTGTAGGGTTGACAATTGTCGCTTTCGGCACCAGCTCGCCGGAACTGGCGGTTAGCATTCAGTCAGCGTTGTCCGGTCCAAATGGGGCGGATGTGGCCCTGGGCAATGTAGTTGGCAGCAATATCGCTAATGTGCTACTGATCCTAGGGATTTCGGCAGCAATTACGCCGCTTGTCGTTCAGCAGCAACTGATCCGCCTTGATGTGCCACTGATGATTGGTATATCGGTGGTTGTCTTCGTCATGGCACTCGATGGGAGCATCAGCCGGATCGACGGCCTCATCCTGTTCGCTGGCATCGTCGCCTACACAGTCTTTGCTATTCGCCAGAGCCGCCGGGAGAGCTCCGAAGTGCAGGAAGAGTACCGTGCAGAGTTCGATGCCGACCGACCGCAATCGATTGGCGACTGGCTCAAAAATGTTGCTTTGCTGATCGGCGGTCTTGCACTGCTGGTCGTTGGATCACGCTGGATGGTTGACGGCGCAGTCGGTTTCGCGCGCATGCTCGGTGTCAGCGAACTGGTGATTGGATTAACGATTGTGGCAGTTGGAACCTCACTGCCGGAAATTGCAACCTCAATCGTGGCAGCGCTGCGCGGCGAACGTGATATTGCGGTTGGCAATGTCGTTGGGAGTAATATCTTCAATCTGCTCTCGGTACTTGGGCTGTCCAGCATTGTCGCGCCTACCGGCATTAGCGTTGCACCTGCGGCGCTCAATTTCGATATACCGGTGATGATTGCCGTTGCCATCGCCTGTTTGCCGATTTTCTTCACCGGCAGGTTGATCGCTCGCTGGGAAGGCTGGCTGTTTTTGGGGTACTATATTGCCTATACGCTCTACCTGATCCTGGCAGCGTCGCAGCACGACATGCTGCCAGCATTTAGCGCGGTGATGACATTGTTTGTCCTGCCTCTGACGGCAGTCACCCTTGTTTTTCTGGCATGGCGCGCGCTCCGTGCTGAACGACGTGTGGCGCTTCCGTAGTTCTCATATGGGTGATAGCAGCGAGTCGGCGGTTGCCAGCGTGGGGTGAGTGGTGGGCGATGGTGTCGTGGATTGAGGTTGAGCGCTTTCCGAAGCGCTGCTGATCGAGTGACCAGGCATGCGATTGTTAGTATGGGCATGGATCGTCGGTACGATCCTGGTGACCGGGTGCAGCAGGGCGGCTCTCTCGCCGCCAACGCGCCTGGTTCCAACGCGCATGCTAACTCCTGCTCCTTCGCCAACGGCAGCAGCGGAACGCTCCGACAGCGGCTGGATCCTGGCTGCCTCCGGCGTCGAAGTGCGCACATTCATGACTGGCAAAGACTTATCAGACTCACCTGTTCCAATCTACGCAGTGCGCCTGGATCCAGGAACGATCCGGCTGCGTATCCGGTATGATCCTGAGGCGCCGCAACCGCTGCGTACCTGGTTTGTAGCGCATCGTCCGCTCGTTGCGGTCAATGGAGGGTTCTTTACTGCCGAAAACCAGGCGACGGCACTCATCGTGAGCGACGGTACGGTCTATGGCACATCGTATGCTGGCTTCGGCGGGATGCTTGCCGCAACGCCCGACGGACGAATCTGGATTCAGGCGCTGCGCGATGAGCCGTATGATCCGAATATCCCGCTGGATCAGGCGATACAGTCGTTCCCTATGCTGATCTACCCTGGCGGTGTGGTTGCCAGCATCAACGACAATGGACAGCGCGCTCGACGCACGGCTGTCGCAATTGATCGCGCAGGGCGTGTGTTACTTGTTGTTTGCCCGACCAGCGCATTCTCGTTACAGGAACTGGCGGCGTGGCTGGCGTCCTCAGGTATGGAGATCGACCGGGCGCTTAACCTGGACGGCGGGTCGTCAAGCGGCATCTTCGTGGATGCTGGCGCTGTTCGCTGGCAGATCGACTCGTTTGCGGCACTGCCTTCTGTACTCCTGATCGAATCTCGCCTATCCAGTGGATAACTCTGGCGATACGTGTTCACATTTCTTCCGGGAGCAAGGGCTTTCACTCTCGTAAACGCGACGAAGACGGGATGCCCGCACTTCTGGGCGCGTGTGAGACGTGAACATTTCTCTAGCGTTCATAGTTGTAGCACTAGAGAGAATCAGCCCGGACCACTGATGTCGCGTCGGCGGAAGAGAATGAGGGCGAAGACAAGAAAGAGCGCTGAGTAAACGGCAACCACAATCGTTGCCTGAAGCGGCGACGGAAGTTGGGTCAGATCGAGCGGCGCGGTCGTTTCTGGGCGCAAACCGAACGCATGACGATTCATCAATGTCAATGTGTTGATATTCTGTCCAATCGTCAGATTGTAGACCAGCGCCCACACGCCGCCAAGCACCCGCAGCAACGCCAGCGCGCCAAAGCCTGTTTCGACAATAATGTAGGACAGACCGATGGCCACCCCTCCTAAAACGGAACGGGTAAGGAGTGCAGCGTACGCGGTCAGCAGCACGTATGGCAGAAGTACATAGAGCGCGCGGAGTGTTGCCGGGATCAGGTTTATCAGGTCGCTAGACGTGATGCTGATCGCCGAGCCAAGGATTGGCGAAAGAATCACACTCAACAGCGACGCCAGCAGCATTGCCAGCAGCGTTGCTACCGTCAGCATGAGCATAATTGTGGTCAATTTTGCCAGCAGGTAGCGATCACGCGCCGGATCGCGCGCCAGTTGAGTGCGTAGCGTACCCCAGCTATATTCGCTGCCGATGGCGCCAGCAACGAAGATCACTGCAAAGATGCCGCCAAGACTATTCACGTGGCTCAACGCCGTGGCAAAAATGCCGGGAAAGATCACGCCACGTCGCCACTCCTCGATCTGGGCGTTCACGACTCCGCTTTGCACCGGTATGATAATGGTCAGCGCAAACTGTGTCAGTATCTGCGCTACGAGCAAAACAAGAAAAAGGATCAGCAGGATCCAGCTCAACGGGCGGCGTGAGAGTTTGAGCCATTCAGCGCGAATGAGGTTGATCATCGCCGTTCACGCTCAGCGGTGACTTCGAGAAAGAACTCTTCCAGACTACTTTCGTACTTGCGAATTTCTGCCACCGGCACGCCGCTAGCAGTTAGCAAGGCGTTGATATCGGCAGTACGATCGCCTGGCGCATCGATCAGAAACGCGCCACCACAGTCACTGACGCTGGAAATCCACGGTGTCGCGCGCAATAACGCTTCCGCGCGTTCACGTTCGCCAATCGTGCGCACCAGCACGCCACGCCGAACCAGCGCTGCCACTTCCCCCTGCGCGATGATTCGCCCCTGTTTAAGGATAGCGACTCGCTGACAGATCTGTTCGACTTCATGCAACATGTGGCTGCATAGAAAAACGGTGCGTCCACTATCTGCCAGTGAGCGCACCAGATTCCGAATCTCAAGCTGCCCGGCGGGATCAAGACCATTGGTTGGCTCGTCGAGCATAATCAGGCGCGGACGGTGCAACAGTGCCGCAGCAATGCCCAATCGCTGCTTCATACCCTGCGAATAGGCGCTGAACCGGTCACGTGCGCGACTGCTTAGATCGACCTGTTCCAGCACCTCGTCCACCCGACGGTCAGGAAGGCCAGCGGCGCGCGCCAGGACGCGCAGATTATCGCGCCCAGAAAGGTAGGGGTAAAACGCTGGCGATTCGATCATCGCCCCGACCTCACGCAACGCCGCAGCCGTTTCTTTCTGAATATCGTATCCCAGCACAAATGCACGCCCGGAGGTGGGACGGATGAGACCCAACAGCATGCTGATCGTAGTGGTTTTTCCCGCGCCATTCGGACCGAGGAACCCGAAGATTTCGCCAGAACGCACCTCCAGATTGATGCGATCAACAGCAACGCGGTCGCCAAACCGTTTTGTCAGTTCTTCGGTACGAATGGTCGTCTCCATACCCGAACCCCGCCTTTGCTCGGCGCCGCAGCCCGATGTCATCCTCCGTGCGCGGATTGGCACCCTGTGGAAGGAAGATGTTCATTCCAGGTGGACAAACACCGACATGCCAAAATGAAAGCGCAGTGCATCGAGCAGAGCAACGCGCCACGCGGTAAAACTGCGCCCGCCACATCCTGGTACGAAACTGCCGTGCTGCCAGGCACCAACGTACTGCACAATGCCTGTGCTGCTTCGATTGCTTTCGTTTGGTCGTGTTATCCGACATCGACGTAGCAACATGGGATGCTATACCTACGCACCCGGTCGCGTTTCAACAACGTCGCTATGCACGACACTGGTGAACGCATAGCAACATCCTGCATGCGTACCATCTTTCAAGGCGAAAGAGGTACGATCAGCATGCAGTCTGTTCGCGCGCCAGTTCCTGTTCCAGCGCCTGCTGCACCGCCTGAGGGTTCGCCTGGCCACGGGTAGCTTTCATCACCTGCCCGATCAGGTACTTGATCGCCGTCAATTTGCCACGGCGGTACTCTTCGACCACCTTCGGGTTCCCGGCGATCACCTGCCGCACCAGGTCGGTCAGGGCATCACCAGCGCCAATCACTGCCAGACCCCGTTCAGCGACGATGACTGCCGGGGAGCGTCCTTCGCGGAACGCCGCCTCAAACGCTTCCTTAGCACTGGTGCGCGTGATGACGCCGTTGTTCAGCAGTTCCTGCACTTCCCCGATGTACTCCGGTCGCATCCGCTGCGCAGCGTGGGCTGGCGATTCACCGGTTTCCTTCAACAGGCGGAAGAACTCACCAGTCAACCAGTTGGCGACTTCCTTCGGCGTCACGCCGCGGGTGCGCGCTGCCGCCACCGCCTGCTCGTAGTAATCCGACACCGTCCGTTCATCGGTAAGCACGCTCGCGTCATACGCCGTCAGCCCATACTCCTCGATGAACCGAATGCGTCGTGCGTCGGGCAGCTCCGGCAGTTCAGCGCGCCGTTCATCGATCCAGGCATCGGTCAGGTGCAGCGGTGGAATATCCGGTTCCGGGAAATAGCGGTAATCTTCGGCAAACTCTTTTGTGCGCTGAGCAACGGTTGTGCCGCTGATCTCGTCCCACCCACGAGTTGACTGGACGATCGGCTCGCCAGCTTTGAGCGCCCGGATCTGGCGTTCGATCTCATACGCCAGCGCCCGTTCAACGAAGCGAAATGAGTTGATGTTCTTAATCTCGACTTTTGCGCCATACTCCTGCTGACCGGCGGGTCGGACCGAGACGTTGGCATCGCAACGCAGCGCACCCGACTCCATATCGCCGCTGTTGACCCCGATCCAGACCAGGATCTGGCGCAACTTCTGAAAGTAGCGCCGCGCCTCCTCTGGCGAGGAGATATCCGGCTTTGAGACAATTTCCATCAGCGGCACACCGGCGCGGTTGAAATCGACGAGTGAACCGCCATCATTCGTATGGATCAGTTTGCCGGTATCTTCCTCGATATGCACGCGCGTCAGGCGGATCCGTTTCGGACCGCTGTCCCCCTCGATCTCCACCCACCCATCGACACAGAGCGGATCGTCATACTGACTGCGCTGATAGCCGGATGGCAGGTCGGCATAGAAATAGTTTTTGCGACTGATGACGTTGGTATGCGAGATACGGCAGTTGAGCGCCAGACCGGTGAGCGCTGCAAGTTCGATGGCGCGGCGGTTTGGCGTTGGCAGTGCGCCGGGCAGCCCCATGCACACCGGGCAGACGTGCGTATTAGGCGGTGCGTCTGCATAGTCGGCGCTGCAACCGCAGAACATTTTCGAGCGGGTCAGAATCTGAGCGTGGATCTCAAGACCAATGGTAACCAGGTAGTCCATGCGTTTCCCTGCACTGATACTTCTTCTGTAACGAATTATAGCATCAACCGAGCTTATACCCGATCTGCCGCAGGAACCCTTTACGCCAGGCGATGTCCTCATCGCCTTCGATTCCCAGCGGCGAAGCGCCATCGATCACGCCAAGAACGCCGCGACCCTGATCGGTAACGGCGACGACCACCTCGAGCGGGTTGGCGGTGGCGCAGAAGATGCGGCAGACTTCGGGGACTGCCTTAATTGCGTTGAGCACATTGATGGGATAGTATCCTGTACCCAGAACCACGATGAACGTATGCCCGGCGCCGATCGCCAGTGCATTGCGCCGCGCCAGGTCGATCAATGCCTCGTCGGTGCCGCTCCAGCGCACCAGACGTTTGCCGGACGCCTCACAGAACGCCAATCCGAAAGCGATGCCGGGGACGGTGTTGACCAGCGCTTCGTGAATGTCTTCGACGGTCTTGATGAAATGCGTCTGCCCCAGGATGATGTTCAGTCCATTCGGGTTTTCAACCGGTACGATGGTCAGTTGCATATGCGTCTCCTTCTGCTTTCGGCGCATTTGACGCGCTTTTCTCCGGTTGGTATAATCCGTGTGAATTATAGATCAATGGTTCCCCGAGTGCAGGAGACGCCCCCATGGACCTGAGTTACTTTACCACCCCGAATCCTGACTTTGGCGCCCCGGAGTGGGTCTTTTTTATTGCTCAGTTCGCGGTGGCTATTGTTGGTGCGTACCTGTCTTTCATGCACAGCGACGCGAACCCGGTGCGCGGTCCGGCGCTGCGGCGTCTGGGATACGCTATGGCGATCCTGGGTCTGCTGGGGGCTACGGTTGGCGCGTTGCGCCGCAGCGCAATTGAGCCGTTCACTGCGCCCTACTGGATGACGCTCGTCACGGTTCTGTCCGTCCTGCTGGTCATCTACGCCATCTACTACGCTACTGCGGTTTATCCCGGTCGTCTGGCGGCATGGGAAGCGTCGCAGCGTGGCAAAGGCGCGCGCTCAGCGGTGCGTGTTCAGCAGGTTCAACGTTCAACACCGCGCGAGGGGAGCGCCCAGAGCGAAAAAGTCGTCTCCAACGGCGCAACGCCACGCCATTCGAGCGGGCGACGCGCCGCCCGTCGTGAGCACAAACGGCGCAACAAGTGATGCGTGGCTATCCAGGATCGGCGAACGTCGCCTTTCGCACCAGAAGGGATCCGCCGACCCGGTATGCCAGGGTTGCATCGATCCGATAAGGTCTGCCGGGATTGCCAGCCAGCGGCACTTCCACGAACTCCTGATCGCCCGGAATGCTGGCGCTGCCGGTGGCGCCCTGTGCGCCGATGACATCCAGCACGGCGACGCGCGGGCGCGCGCCCCGCGCATAACGGAGCGCAATGCTTGCCACAGGCGGCGTGCTGTTGCTGACATGCGTCACCCGCGCCAGACGCAGCGGCGCGGGGCGCGCGCCGATGATCAGCGCCGCTGCCGCCGCTACTCCGATGCCAATGGCAACCCACCGTCGTTGTCGCATCAGATACTCTGCCAGACTCATCGGCGCTACGCCACTCCCATATCCCACGCCGCCTTCAGATCCTGCGCTGAGTAGCGCCGGAATGCCAGGATGGTGCTGGTGCGCGTGATGCCGTCGATCCGCGCCAGACTTTCCGGCACAACCTCGGCAAGTTGTTCGTATTCCGCCAGCCGGAGCACCGCAATAATGTCGAAATCGCCGGTGACGCTGTACACTTCCGCGACATTCGGCAGGTTTGCGATTGCCTGAGCAGTCTGGGCGATCTTCGCCGGTTCGGTCTGAATGAGCACAAAAGCGGTAAGCATCGAGGTTCCTTTCGTTCTCGTGTATAATGCGCGCGACACGAGCGCCTGTCCGAATATGGAGATTGAGAATTAAGTCCGATGTGCGCCTCTTGCCGTCGGGGTGAACCCCTCGGCTAGTCAAGGCGAAGCCCGCCTGCGCGGGCTATAGCGGAATAATTACTCAAAGACCATATTCAGACATATCTGCACCGTCCGGGTCGGCGGGCGGGTTCTTCAGAAAGCGTATCATACACCATGACCGACGAGCAACGGCAACTGTCTGCTATGATTGTCTCCTGCGAAGATGTTGTCGCCTGGATGTGGCGGTACACGACAGCGCAATGGAACCGTTTCTTCGGGCTGAATGTCAGTCGCGTTCATGATCTTCTGTATGTCGGCGGCGAGTTTCGCGCCGATCAGTGGCCGCAGTTGCGCATGATAGGCATTCGCGCAGTGCTGAGCCTGCAGGCGGAGCGCGAGGATGTGTTTGACGGACCGCCGCCAGAGCGTGTGCTGCGTCTGGAAGTGATCGACTTCCACCCGCCAACGATTGAGCAGTTGCATCGCGCGGTAGCGTTTGTGCGCGACGCGCATGCGGATGGACTGGCAACCCTGATCCACTGTCACGCTGGCGTTGGGCGCGCGCCGCTGACTGCCGCAGCATACCTGGTAGCACAGGGCGCAACGAGCGTTGCGGCGCTGGAACAGGTGCGTCGCGCGCGACCGATCATTGGTCTCAACGAGCGCCAGATGCAACGTCTGATCGAGTGGGAACAGGCTGTGCGCGGATATCTGCTATAATTGCCGACCTGATGAAGCCCTTTGAAGTTGCGCCACATACACATATCCTTCGTTTCCGCGAATGGATGACGCGATACGCCGTCATGCCATTGTTGCTGGCGCTCGGATGGGTCGGGGCGCTCGCGCTCCTGGGATCGTCCGATGTTCTCTGGTGGGCGCTGTCGAATGCAGGGCGACTTGCATTGCTGGCAGGATCAGCGCTGGCGTTGTGGGTGGCGCCGGGTATGGCGCTGATCCGGTTGCTCTGGCGCGATCACAATCTGTCCATGATCGAGCATATCGGCGTGGCGTTGGGTGTTGGCGCCGCTCTGCCGCCGCTCCTGCTGCTCGTGATGGATATCGTGAACCTTCCCTGGAATCGCACCGCGACGGTGGCTTATGTCGTCCTGGCTGTGATGATCTGGCTGCTCCCAATACGGCGGCAGGCGTCGAGTGCGAGAGATGAGCGCCACAACGCTCCGCTGCACCTGTCGGCTTTTGTAACGGCAGTGATGGTCGGTCTCGTGGTGCTGGCGCTGATTGCCCGGCTCTATACTACCCGCAATCTGCTGGTTGGAGCAAACATTGATAGTTACCACCACACCCTGATCGTTCAATTGCTGGTTGAACACCAGGGGCTGTTCCGTTCGTGGGAACCGTATGCACCGCTGGTGACGTTCACCTATCATTATGGTTTCCATGCCAGCGCTGCCTTCCTGCACTGGCTTACCGGTATTCCTGTCACTCAAGCGGTTCTCGACGCCGGGCAGATGATGAACGCGGCAACGCTCCTTGCCGTCTTTGCGCTGACTGTTCGACTGACCGGCAGCAGTGTTGCCGGTATGTGGGCGGCATTGATTGTCGGTTTCTACAATACGCTGCCGGCGTTCCTGGTGTTTTGGGGACGTACCACGTCTCTCACCAGTCACGTGGTTCTTGCTATAGTTTTGGTTATGTGGATGGCTGCCATCGAAACAGAACGCCATGACTGGCGACTGATCGCGCTGACTGCAATCGTCAGCGCCGGTCTTGCTCTGTGCCACTACCAGACGACGATCTTGGCAGCGCCAATGATCCTGGTCTACCTCCTGGTGATCCGGCTGCATTCACCGCCAGACGCGATTCTGGCGACGCTGGGGCGTGTCGTGGCGATCGGCGCCGGCGCCGGGTTGTTGATCCTGCCGTGGATGCTGAATGTGAGCAGCGGTCACCTGGACCGTAATGTGGCGCACCTGACAGGTCCAGCAACGGTAGCCAGGCAGATGTTCGAATCAACGATACCGGCGGTTGCACCACTCTTCCTCAAGGGTCCGGTGATTGGCGCAGCCATTGGCGGGATGCTGCTCGCAGGGCGACAACGTTTGTGGCGTGCGCTGCTGCCTGCCGGGTGGACGCTGGCAATGCTGGCGACGGTCATGCCGCATGTGATCGGATTACCGGGCACAGGTGTGGTTGATGGGGGATTTATCGCAATGACGTTCTACCTGATGGCGGCGCCGCTGGCAGGAATGACGCTGGCAGCAGTCTGTACGGCGCTGGAGCGTGTCGCATCGCGCCTGATATTCGTTCCGATCGTGGTATTGATAGTCGTGAGCGCCTGGGGTGTCGGCTGGCAGCGCAATCTCGTGTCTGATTATATGCGTATGGTCACGCCGGCCGATGTTCAGGCGATGGCATGGGTGCGTGAACATACGCCGCCCGACGCTCGCTTCGTTGTGAACAGCTACCCGATTTATAGCGGCGATATGGTCGCTGGCGTTGATGCCGGTTGGTGGATACCGTTCTTTGCCAGACGTCAAACGAACGTGCCGCCTATGACGTATGGCAGCGAACTGGCTGCCGATCCGCAGTATGCAGCCGAAATCCATGCCCTGGCGCGCGATCTGCGCCGCCGTCCGTTGACTGATGTGCGAGGCGTTCTGGTGGATCTGACTCTTCCCGAAACGATCGAACGGTTGCGCGCTGCCGGTTATACCTACGTCTATAGCGGCGCACAGCTGCTTGCTGGTCCTGGTCCTCTGGTGTTTGCTGCACCTGACCGGATCGATACTGCGCGGTTACGCACAAGTCCGCATTTCCGCCTGGTGTACGATCACGGTGGTGTTGAAATCTTCGAACTGGTGACGCAATGAAGATTACTCTGATCGGTCCGACCTACCCGTTCCGTGGCGGCATTGCGCACTATACGACCCTGCTGACGCATCATCTGCGCCAGCGCCACGATGTGCGGTTGATTTCCTACATCAAGCAGTATCCGAAGTGGCTCTATCCCGGCAACACGGCAATGGATCCCAGCCCCGACGAAAGCGCGCTGCGTGTGGAGTGCGACCGGGTGCTGACGCCGATGAATCCGCTGACCTGGTGGCGCGCCTTTCGTATGATCCAGCGCGATAACCCGGATCTGCTGCTGCTCCAGTGGTGGACGCCGTTCTGGTCGCCGATGCTGTTTGTGCTGACCCGTCTGGTGCGACGTTATACGAATGTGCGCATCCTGTTCTTGTGTCATCACGTCATCGCTCCCGACGGCGGCATGTTCGACTGGTATCTGGCACGGCGCATTCTGTGGCGTGGCCACGCTTTCATTGTGATGAGCGAGGAGGATTTTGCCCTGCTCCGGCGTGCGCTTCCGTGGGCGCGCATCCGGGGTGTCACCCATCCACCCTACGATGTGTTCAGTCGCACACCGCTACCGCGCGTCGAGGCGCGCGCCCGCCTCGGGCTGGATCCGGATGAACCGGTGCTGCTCTTCTTTGGCTTCGTGCGACGCTACAAAGGGTTGCGTCACCTGATCCAGGCGCTGCCGCTGATACGACAGCATGTTCCGGTGCGTTTGCTGGTCGTTGGCGAGTTCTGGGAAGATGACCGCCCCTACCGCGAACTGGTGCGGAACCTGAATCTTGGTGATGTGGTGCATTTCCACAGCGAATATGTCCCCAACGAGCAGATTGCAGTCTACTTCTCCGCCTGCGATGCGGTAGTGTTGCCCTATCTGGAAGCGACCCAGAGCGGCGTGGCGCAACTGGCGATCGGGTTCGAGAAGCCGATGATCGCCACCTCTGTCGGCGGTATGCCCGAAACGATTCATAACGGTGAAACCGGGTTGATCGTGCCTCCCGGTGACAGTGCAGCGCTGGCGGATGCAGTGGTGCGCTTTTTTCGCAATGGACTGGCTGAGCCGTTCACCCGGAATATCCGCACGGTGCGCGAGCGCGACTCCTGGCTGCCGCTGGTGCATCTGATCGAGGAACTGGCAGAACCAGCGAGTGCGCCGCAAACTGAACAACCTGCGCCGCAAACAGCGTCGCCAAGAGTGCTGTAGGACATTCTTCCACATGCTGCTCGCTCGTGATCTGCAGGACAAGCCAATGACAACCAGTCGTTTCACCATTATTGCGGCTTCCGCCGTCGCCCTGATCATTCTTGCGCTTCTCGCATCGGGGCTGACGTATCCTGTCCAACCGATCACCCCCGCCGGTCTCGCCGAAGCGGACGGCTTCTGGTCGCTTGAGTTCAACAACGAGCGATCCTATCGCTGGACAAACGGGCATGCGCGCTTCCATCTTCCGGGTTTTGAAACCGCTTCGTCACTTTATGTGACGCTGACCCTTACTGCCCCCCAGTATCCCGGTGCGCGTCCCGTTGCAGCCCGGCTCCAGGTTGACGACTCGGCGCCTTTCCACTTCACCGTCGCGCCGGAGTGGCGCCGCTATCACATCCTCGCTGCGGTAACCGCACCACGCTGGCGCACGCCAGTGGTGCAACTTACCACCGCTACCTGGACGCCTGGCGTCCACGACCGCAGACAACTAGGGATTGCGGTAAGTGAAGGCGCCGTGCAGCGTCTTGGTTCTCCGCGCCTTCTTGCTGCCGTTGAGCGCGGATTGTTCCTGGCGGCGCTTGTTGCGCTGTTCTCGGTCATCGTGCGTCGTCCGCAACCCTACGGCGGGATGCTTGCGGCGATTGCGGTCGTTGCGCTGGGGATGCTCGGCGCGTGGACGCCTGCGCGTCTCGTGCAGATGCTGCCGACGAACTGGTCGCTGGCGGGCGAGATGCTCGCAGCCGCAGCCGCAGTGGAAGCAGTGCGTTTGAGGCGACGGATGCCCCGCCATCTTCTGCCGATCGTTGCCGTAACAGTCGCCGGAACCGGCACCCTGCTGGTTGCCGCGCCGGGATGGGTCATTGCCGGCGCCGTCTTCCTCATCTGCGGCGCGTGGTTATCCGCGCTCGCGCCCGGTCGCTCGTCCGGCGTTCGTCCGGCAGCGCCATCGTCCATACCTTCCCCCAATCCCTGGCAGCACGTCGCTCTTGGGGGCATCATCACCATTGCGCTTGTGAGCATACTTGTCCCCGGAATAGCAGATACAGAGAGCCGCTATCATGTCGATGAGAGCTACTGGGTTTCAGTGAGTGTCCAGGCATTCCGCACTGCATTTATCGAGCGCGATCTGGATCATCCATTCTGGTTCGATTATGCCTCGCTCCACATTTTGCGACATCCGCAGATCAGCAAATATATCATCGGCGCCGGAGCATACCTGGCCGGGTATCACGATGTGCCGATGCTGCTGTATAACTTCAGGCAAGACCTGGCGTGGAACAAGGCGCACGGACGGGTCTTGCCGCCGGAGATTATCGGCGCAGCGCGCTTCTCCGTTGCGCTCACTGGCGCGCTGTGCGGGGCGTTCCTCTACTGGCTCGGCGTCCAGGTCGCCGGACCTGTCACCGGCATCCTCGCCGTCGTTTTGTTTATTGCAACGCCGGTTGTATGGGATTACGCCCGCTTCGCTATGCTGGACATCCCTGCGCTGATGTTCGGACTGCTTGCGCTGAATCTGGGTATCCGCGCGGTGATCGCTCTGCGCACGGGGTCCGCCAACGCTGGCGCGTGGATTGCAGCCTGCGGCGCCGCCTGCGGCGCTGCCGTCGGCGCCAAACTGAATGCGTTGCTTATCCCCGGCATCTGCGTGCTTGCGATTGGTTTGACCGGCGTTGCGCACCAGCACCAATCTGACAGGTACACATTGATCTCAGGCGTTGTGTCACTTCTCCTCTGGACGTGGGTGGTTTTCTTCTTATCCAATCCTGGGCTTTACTCTCATCCTGTCGCTGGCATACAGCATATGCTTGACATGAGCAGGATAGTGGCTTCAGGCGAGTTCGCTCCGCTCCCGACGCTGGCATCGCGCATCAGCGCAGTCTGGACAAGTCTCGGCGATGGTGGATATATCGGCAGCGGCGGCTTGCCTGGCAGTCGGCTCTGGCTGATCATTGGCGCTATCTCCCTGACTCGCGCGTTGCTGCAACGGCAACCGGGAGCACACCTTTCGGCGCTGTCAGTCATAGCGCTTTGGGGAGGCGTCAGTTTTGTGGGCATCACGCTCTGGATTTCTCAGAATGCAGATCGCTACTACCTGCCATTAGCGCCGATCGTCGCATTGCTTCAGGCATATGGCATCATTGAAATCATCAATGTTTATCGGGGTAGTCTGCTTTCTATTTATTCCAAAATCGGTTTCTCTCTAGGAATTGTGTTACTTTCTGTTGCGATGAATTATTATGATACAACTCACCATTTTTATCCTGCTTCTCATCTTCCTTCTCAAATATGGCAAGTCAGCGGTCTCAGCAGAGAAATCACCGATGATACGAAAGAATCCGGTTTCTTGAGTTACGGTCCGTATGTCACTTTGCCGCCAGGCGGCTATATTGCCATATTTGAATACAAGAGTGATGCACGTTCTGACACAAGTATTGGATTTGTTGATGTTGCCACTGACAAGGGAAGGACGGTGATTACTCAGCAAGAGGTGTATGGAACGAACGGTTCTCCGAGTTATATTGAAATTTCATTCAGCATTCAAGAGAGACAGGAGATTGAAGTCAGGTTTTGGTATGATGGAAATGGAACAGGGTCTACTTCTCTGCGAAGCCTTACCATTCGTCCCAGATAGACGTCGTCAGGGTTGCTGCTGCTCACGGTGCCGAATACATCGAACGCGCGTCGTGCCGCGCTCCAGGACGCTGCGAAAGTACGTTGCTGCTGCTCACAGCGCTGAACGCATCGAACGCCCCTGCGTCGGTTTGGCGTGTCGCTGATTGTTGCAGCGACCAAATAGTATGGCATGCGTATTGTCTTTCTCTGCACCTCGAGTCTTGATTATCCGTCGCCGCGCGGACGCTGGCTGCCACTGGCGCGCTATCTGGCGCGGGCGGGGCATGAGCCGCATCTGCTGATGCTGCATCCAACCTTCGACCGGTTGCGCAGACGGCGCTTCGTGATCGAGGGGGTGCATTGTGCGTATGTCGGTCAGATGCATGTGTATGGTTTGCCCGGTGAGCGACGGCATTTCAGTGCATCAGAACTGGCTGCCGTCTCTCTGCGCGGGGCGCTGGCGCTGGCGCTGGCAACGGTCCGATTGCGCCCCGACGTTATCCACGTTGCGAAGCCGCAGCCGATCAATGGGCTTGCCGGGGTGCTGGCGGCGCAAAGCGGGGGTGCACTGTATGTTGATTGCGATGACTACGAAGCCGAGGCGAATCGTTTCGGCAGCGCATGGCAGCAACGAGTAGTAGCGTGGTGGGAAGATCAGTTGCCGCGCATGGTGCGCGGGGTGAGTGTCAATACCCGCTTCCTCTATAACCGCCTGCATCGTCTGGGCATCCCTGAACAACGGCTACGCTACGTTCCAAATGGAGTAGACATAGAACGCTGCGAGCCGCATGATGCACGCCGGGTCAGAGCGTTGCGCGCTGCGCTTGGACTGACCGACAACCCGACGGCAGTCTATCTTGGGGCGATCAGCTCTGTCGCGCACGGTGTGCATCTGCTGATCGATGCCTGGACGCTCCTCCGCGAACGGATGCCGTCTGCTCGCCTGGTGATCATCGGCGATGGCGATGATCGTCCGGCATTGATGACCTATGCCCGGATGCGCGGCTTGCAGCAGACGGTCATCTGGGCAGGTCGTGTCCCTGCTGAAGCTGCTCCGGCGTGGCTGGCAGTCGGCGACTGCTCGGTCGATCCGGTGGACGATACCCCTGCCGCAGCAGCGCGTTCGCCGCTCAAGATTGTCGAGAGCATGGCGGCAGGCGTGCCGGTCGTAACCGGTGATGTCGGCGACCGGCGCGATATGCTTGGATGCGATGCCGGGTTGATCGTCTCCCCTGGCGATCCGCACACACTGGCGGACGGAATTGAGACGCTGCTGAGCGACTCCGCGCAACGCGCCTGTCTGGCGCGAGGGGCGCGTGCACGGGCGGAGAGGTACCGCTGGGATCGTCTTGTGGGGGTCTGGCAAACCCTCTACGAGATCAGTGCATAACAGGAGCGGGGTGTGCTATACTGCGACGGAGATGGTGCCTGTTGATGCATGTGCTGGTTCGCGTCGCCGCTCGTCGCTGAGGAGTGCGTGTGCGTTTTCTGCGACAGGTCGGTTTGATCTGGACTACCGCCCTGCTGGTCGTTGTTCTGGCGTCTCTGGCGCTGCCTGGAGCGCGCTTTCTTATTCTCCCCTCGCTCTCCGACACGCCCATGGTTGTGGCGGTCTCGCCGCCTGATGGGGCGCGCGATGTTTCGCCGCGTGCAGCGTTGACCATTCAATTCAACACTCCGATGAACCCGCCCAGCGTCGAACGCGCGTTGCGCATCGAACCCGAAAGCGACGTTGTCTATGACTGGGATGATTCGCGCACAACTCTGACCGTCACACCGACGAAGGCGCTCCAGGCAGGTGTACGTTATCAGGTCAGCATTGATGACTCGGCGCTGAGTCGGTTCTTCCGCCCGCTGGATGAACCGTTCGTTTTCACATTCGAAACAGCGCCGCCGCCAGCGGTGACTTCCCTGTGGCCCCGTGACGGCAGCGTTGGGGTTTCTGTCGATACGCTCATCAGTGTACGGTTCAGCCAAGCCATTGTTCCTCCTGACCGGCTTGCCGTTCCTGAATTGTTACCTGCGTTCCGCACCGATCCGCCGGTTGCCGGAAGTGTTGTCTGGATCGATCCCGCCACGCTTCTCTTTCGCCCGGATCAACCGCTTCGTCCCGGTGTTCGTTATACCTGCTCGCTATCGCCTAATCTGACCGATCAGAGCGGTACGCCGCTCGGTCGCGTCTATTCCTGGTCGTTCACCACGCTGGCGCCAACCGTGCTCAATGTGTCGCCGGCGCCTAATGCGCGTCAGGTCGCGCTCCGCGAGCCGCTGCGCATCGTTTTCTCGCAGCCGGTTGATCGGCAGGCGCTCGAAGGGGCGCTGTCGGTGTCGCCGCCGATGCCCGGCACTCTTGATGACGCCGTTTTGTCCGACGGAACGCAGGTTGTCACGTACACCCCGACTGCTGAATGGCAGGCTGGCGTTGTGTATACGATTGCCCTTCCAGAAAAGACGGCGCACGGAAGTCCACTCCTGGTAAAGCCGTTTCGATGGAGTTTTATGACGGCGCCAAAGCCAGCGCTGATTGGACGGTTCCCCGGTGAAGGGCAACTGCTTCCGCCAGGAGGCAGTGTGCGGTTGATCTTCAGCACCCCAATCGATGCTGGCGCCCTGCGCGACAATCTGCGCGTCGAACCGCCAGTTGCAAATCTGCGGGTCGCCACGAACGACGGTGAAGCGCGCATTGATGCGCAACTTCAGGCTGCCACCCTGTATACGATAACAATACCGGCTTCGCTTTCAGATCGCGCCGGTGTTACGCTGGGGCGTGACTATCAGGTTCGCTTTTTTACCGCACCGGCTGCGCCATCGCTCACGCTGCCGGAAGCGAAAGGTCGCGTTATACGGTCGCTCCCTGATCGAGCGATTGACCTGCTGACGCGGCGGACGAACCTCTCGGAATTGCGGTTGACACTCTATCCGCTCGATGAGGCGACGTTGTTGCGTGCGTTGAGTTTCAGCGATGCTGAGTGGACAGTGTTCGATCCGGCACGCTATGGTCTGTCACCCTTGCGTTTCTGGACGCAGCCGCTGACCGATCCGCTCAATACGGTCGTCGAAGAGCGGGTGAGGGTGACCCTCGATGATGGCGCACCGCTGCCGCCGGGTGTCTACTTCCTGCGCATACGCTCGCCTGAGCGTGCCAGCGCTGGCGTTCTCCTGGTGGTGTCGCGCGTCGCGCTCTCCTTTCAGGTCGTCGGGCAGCGCGCCATCGTGTGGGTGACGGACATTGCCAGTACATCGGTCATTTCCGATACGCCGCTGGCGCTCTACCGACAGGGAACGCTGGTTGCTGTCGGGCGCAGTGATGAGCGTGGGGTGTGGGAAGCCGATCTGTCTGGCATCAATCCGCGCGATCTGGTCGTCGTTCTCAACCTTCTGCCCGCCTTCGCCACGCTGGAAGCGCCAGCGCAGCCGGCGCCTGCACCACGCCTGCGGATCATCCTGGCGACTGATCGATCCGTCTACTCTCCGGGCGAATCGGTGGCGATTCGTGGCTTTGTCCGCCAGGAGGGATCACAGACATTCGAGATTCCTGATCCTGGACAGTCGCTGGACCTCAACATCCATGGTCCGTCCGGTTTCCGCCTGCGGAAGCGGATTGTTCCCGATGCCTCAGGAATGATCGACACGACACTAACGCTTCCCGCCAATGCGCCGTCTGGCGTCTATCGTCTCTTCACTCCTCACGATGAGCGTGTGGCGCTCCAATTTGACGTGCATCCGCCTTTGTCGCCATTGCGCGCATCAATCACACGCGTAACGCGGGATCAGGTCGTCGTCTCTGTCCATACACCGGAAGATCTTCCGGTTGCAGGCGCAACGATCACCTGGACGATTGATCCAGAACCGATACCGCCGCCGGTCATGGAAGACTTTGTGTTCGGCAGACTGGAAACGCCGCTCACATCTCTATCGGGTGTCGGCGTCACCGATGAGCAGGGTATGCTGACACTCCCACTCCCTTTAGACTGGTATCATATTCGCTTCCAGGCGCAGATTGTCGAAGCTGGCGGACTAACGGCGACGCTTGATCGAACGATCCGCACAGCGCCTGTACCGGCGGTCGGTCTACGGGCTGCAACATCGCTCGTAGGCGCAGGAGGTCAGACAAGCGTTGAGTTGGTGACCCTGGCGGGCGATCAACCGCTTGCTGCGCAGCGTGTACAGATCGATGCAGTGCGGCTCGACGGCGATGCTGCTGGCGATATGGGCGTGTCGCCATCCGATCAGCAAATCCTGAGTCGTGTGATCATCACCGATAACGATGGACGGGCGACATTCACTGTGTCGCTCCCCGCACCGGGGGTATACCGGATTCGCGCAGCGCTGGTCGGCGGCGGTCTGGCGTCTCCGCCGACCGATATTGTTCTACGTGCGTATCAGCCCGGTTTTACTGCCTGGAACGAACCTCACACCAGCGCCTCGTTGATTGCTGATCGTGCACGGTATCAACCTGGCGATACGGCGTTGCTTTTGCCGCTGGCGCCGATCCCGGAAGGTCTGGCATTGCTGACGGTTCAGCGGGCGTCGGGGGATGTTGTGACTGAACTTCGTACTGTGCGTAGTGGCGTACCGCTGACGCTCACGTTGACCTCTGCCGATGCGCCGGTTGTCCGGGTTATGTTGACGTCTGGGGTGCAGTCGCCAGCGTATCGTCGTTTGCAGTTGGACGTGCCGGTGACTGCGATCACTCCATCGCTCCTGGCGACGGCGACGACTGATGCACAGACGTATGATCCGGGAGCGACCGCAGCGCTGACGATCACCGTTATGGATGCGCGTGGCGCTCTGGTGTCCGCCGATGTGCTGGTGCGAATTGCGGCAGGCGATGATGATCGGCAGGAACCCGTCGTCTGGCGCACCGGGCGAACGGATAGTAGTGGTGTGATCCGCTTCGACATATCGCTGCCCCAGACCCCAGGTTCACGCGAGGTGCAGGTATGGGTTGCGAGTGAACGTGGCTTTGGTGTAACCGGAGCTGCGTTGCAGGTAAGGCAACCGATTGTTGCGCAGATAGTTGCACCACAGTTTGCACGCGCCGGGGATCGGTTCGTTGTCGGCGTGCGTCTCACCACGCAAGAGGATGTCCCGCGCCAGGCGCGCATTAAGATGCAGATGCCAGACGGAACCTCCGTTGTGCAGACAACCACAGTTCCCACAGAAGGCGCTGCATTAGCGACGTTCACGGTGCAGGCGCCGTCCGGCGCTACCCTGGAGGTGCAGGCGACTGTTGAGACCGATAACGCTTTCAGTGAGACACTGCGCACTGATCTGTCTGTTTTGCCGCCTGCGACGAGGGTTCTCAGTACAGGCAGCGCGCTTGTGACTGACCGGTTCGAGGTGGCGATACCGGCGCCCCAGGCAACGTGGGGATGGCTGGATATTCTCGTGGCGCCTTCTTTGGAAGCGCTGGCGCTTGAACGGGCACGCATACTTGCCGTATCGACGAATCGCCGCGCGCTCGACGATGTAGCAATCATCCTGATGGCAGCATCACTGGCGGATGCTCGCCAGGAAACACAGATGGTGGTTGATCATCTGGTGGAATTGCAGGCAGCCGATGGAGGATGGATGTGGAAGCGGCAGGGATCTTCGAGTCCGGTCGTTATCGCAGCAGCGCTTGAGGCGCTCGCCAGGGCGAAGGAGTCTGGTTTTGCCGTTCCGGATACGACGCTGGAACGCGCAATCGACCTGGCATCCCGACTGACGAATGATCCCGTCCTTTCGCTCGAAAAGCGCATCTGCCTGAGTTATGCGCTGACGCAGCTTGACGCCCCTGTCCCGCGCGAATGGGATGAACATGCTTTGAATGTGTCCGGGCTGGCGTGTCGCCTGTTGATGCTGCCACCGGATCGGGCACGCATCGACCCTGCGCTTCCCCGTCTGATCAGTCTGGCGCAACGCACACAGACGGAAGCGTGGTGGACGGCGCCAGATGGCGGCGCATTCCCGCACGATGATGTTGCAACAACTGCCATCGCAGCGCGTGCAGTTCACCATGCATCACCACGGCATCCGCTGACTGCTGATGCCGCGCGCTGGCTGATCAGCCGTATGACGCCAGCAGGATGGGGTGACGCATATACAACAGCGCGCGTGGTACAGGCGTTGCGCACGATTGCGCCTGCCAGAGCACCGGCGACCGTTGCGATGACGCTCAACGGTGCGCCTGTCGTATCGCCTGCCGCGCCTGACGCTGTGTTACGAATCGTTCCCATTCCTCTCAGCGATCTGCGCTCGGTCAACACGCTCGTTGTGACCAGCGATGGCAACCCGGCGCTCGTTGCCTGGCAGGTGACCTCTGCGGATCCTGCGGCGCTTCCTGCGGAAGGCGTCGGTCTGATCCGCGAGTTTCTCGATCCGCAAACCGGCATTCCGCTGGATCCGGCGCGTCTCCGGGTTGGACAACTGATCAAAGTACGACTGACCTGTGTTGCTCACGCCGAGCGACATTTTGTGACGCTGCGCGATGCGTTCCCCGCTGGATTCGTGCCGGTCGATGCTGGATCGAGTCCAGTGTTTCGTCAAATCGATCTGTTTTCAGACCGGATCGAACTTGCTGTCGAGGCGCTTGCACCCGGCATCTACCGGTACACCTACCTGGTACGTGCGGTAACGCCGGGATCGTATGCTGTTCCGCCACCGGAACTGATCCTGCCCGGCGATCGCGCGCTGACCGGAACTGCCACAACGACAGTCGTGCAAATTGTGGCGCCGTAGCGGACACGTCTCCCTGTTTCCGTGAATGGTATAATTGGCGCGTTATGTGCTCAACATCACTGTTTCGTATTGGTCATATCCTGCCGATTCTTGTCATCGTCGCACTGATCGTGCCTGCGGTCGCGCCGCCGCCTGAGTCTTCGCTCGCAGTCGCGGAGGCGCCGCGCCTGATGTCGAACGACTCTCCCTTCGGGATCAACTCGCATCTGGCAACCCGCTACTGGGATCCCGCCTCGATGTCCATCCCGGCAGATGTCGTGGCACGTTTGGGGGTCGGTTGGGCGCGCGAAGATGTCCACTGGTTTCGCATTCAGCCAACGCCCGATGCACCCTATGACTGGACGTACACCGATGAAGCGGTACGCGCACTCAGTCGGCGTGGCGTGAATATTCTTGGCGTCATCGGGCATCCGCCCGGCTGGGCGACACCATTCCCCGGTGATGTGCCGCACGGCGTTTCGTTCTACGCTCCCGATCCGCAACGGTTTGCCGCCTTCGCTGCCGCCGTCGCGCAACGGTACCGCAACTACATCTCTCACTGGGAGATCTGGAACGAGCCGGATAATCCGCTCTTCTGGAAACCTGCCCCCGATCCCGCAGCGTACGCAACACTCCTACGTCTGTCGGCTGCTGCAATCCGATCGGTCAATCCGCAGGCGACCATCCTGATCGGCGGGGTGTACTCGTTCGAGCCATCATTTTTGCGTCAGGTAGCGGAAGCTGGCGCCTGGTCGAGTTTTGATATCCTCGCCATTCATCCCTATGTCAGCCCAAGCGCGCCTGAGATTGGGAACCTGATTGCCGGTGTTGAAGCGGCGCGCGCTGTCGCCGAACGGTACGGCGCGCGTCCGATCTGGGTCACCGAGATCGGATGGTCGAGCGGGCGCGGCGACCGCGATCCTGTCGGACTGGTCGACGAGCAGGATCAGGCGAACTTTCTGGTGCGGGCAACCCTGCTCCTCTGGCGTGCCGGGGTCGAAAAAATCTTCTGGTACACCCTCAAGGATGATCCAGGCAACCCCTATGGACTGGTCGATTTCGGATCTGGCTACTTCGACTACAGCCGCCTGAAGCCGTCGTTTACGGCATACCGGGTCATGACGGAATATCTCGCCGGTGCAGAACTGGTGGTGGTACGCGACCTGTTCGACCGATCATCGGTGATCGATTTCGAGAACTTTGGTTCCTGGCGACGCGGCGATCAAACCTATGGCGACTTCGCGCCGACCGGCGAACGAGTGCGCAGCGGGCGCGGCGCTGCACAACTCCGCTATTTCTTCCCGTCCCGCGCAAATGAGTACGTCGTTTTCCGGCGCGAACGTCCCATACCTGTTCCTGATGGCACATATGCGTTGGGTGTATGGGTCTATGGCGATGGCTCCGGGAACACGCTGAAAGTCTGGATCCGCGATGCTGAGGGAGAAGTGTTGCAGTTTGCCCTGGGCGCGGTCGGACCAGCCGGATGGCGCATTCTGGAAGCGCCGATCAGTGGGACTGTGCCACCCTGGGATCGGATCAGCGGCAATGGCAACGGACGGGTCGACGCTCCGGCGTGGCTCGACGCAATCGTGCTTGATGATGCCCCTGATGTGTTCGTCGGCGGTGGAACTATCTACCTCGACGACATATTTGCCATCAGCGGACCGGAAGCCTACGATGCGCAGTTCCGGCGCGGCGACGTCGCCATCGATGTCTTATGGGCGCCTGCACCGGTACGCGCCAGCATCAGCACCAGTGCATCCACTGCCACACTGATCACGCGCGACGGCGCCACAGCGACGATTGTCGCCAGCGATGGGCGCCTGGTCATTGATCTTGGTCCGGCGCCGGTGTATGTTATTCACCGGCGCTGAAGGAAGGGCGCCAGGCAGACGTCGCCGCACCTGTTCGCCTTCATTGCCCGGCGCTACTTCCGAAGGCGCGGATCAAGCGCATCGCGCAGGCCATCGCCGACGAACGAGAAACTGAGCATGATCAGGGCGATCATTAGCGTAGGCAGCAACCCCATATGCCAGTAGACGCGGATATATGCTGAGGAGACACCGACCATTTTACCAAGGCTCGCAGTCGGTTCATCGATGCCAAGACCGAGGAAACTGAGCCCCGCTTCGGTAAAAATGGCAGTCGGGATACCCAGGGTTACCGCGATAATGAGCGGGGTGAGTGCGTTGGGAAGGAGATGCCGCCAGGCTATCTGCCACGATGGAACGCCGACAGCGCGTGCGGCTTCGATAAACTCTTTTTCGCGCAAAGAAAAGAGTTGGGCGCGTGTCAAGCGACAGATGTCTACCCAGGCGATCAGAGCGATTGCCAGGATAACGTTGAACATACCGCCACCAAATATCGAAATCAGGAAAAGGGCGAACAGCAACTGTGGGATGGCAGTGAACAATTCGACAACCCGCATGACAAAGAAATCAACCCATCCCCCTATGAATCCCGCGCTTAGCCCCAGTGCAGCGCCGATGACCAGCGCAATTGCCTGCACCGATACGCCAACGATCAGTGATGTGCGAATGCCGTGGATTAACCGTTTCAGCATATCGCGCCCAACATCGTCAGTCCCCAGAATGTACCCCGCCTCTCCAGGAAACTTGCGCGCATCGATGGGGCGGGCGAAATTAGGTTGCGGCGCCAGAACATCGGCGAACACAGCCAGAAATACCAGGAACCCTACGATGATCAGCGCCCCCATGGCCAGTTTGTTTTTCGAGAAGCGGATGGCAGCATCGCGCCAGAGGTTGCTCGGAGGGCGGGAGATGATTGGATCGACAGCAGTGACGGCATCCTTTGTTGCAATTGCACTCATAGCACTCTCTGACAGCGGTTCATGGCGCTATGTCAGTTTAACGCGCGGATCAATCAGGGTGTACAACAGGTCGGTAAGCAGATAGACAATACCCCACAGGGCTGCAATCAGCAGCGTCAACGCCATAATCATTGGATAATCCCGGTCAAGGACGCTTTCGACGAAGAATTTGCCCAGGCCAGGCACGCGAAACATTGTCTCGACAAAGATCGTGCCGGTGATCAGATCGGGAACGCGCGGACCCAGCACCGTAATAATCGGAATGAGCGCATTCTTGACTGCGTGGCGCATCACGACCATCCGCTCAGCCAACCCTTTGGCACGCGCGGTACGAATATAATCCGCTGTAAAGACATCGACTAGACTGGCGCGGGTGTAGCGCATAGCGATCCCCATAGGTCCCAACCCCAGCGCAATCATCGGCATAATGATCTGACGCCAGTCTTCGCCCCATCCGCCGATCGGCAGCCATTGAAGTTCAACTGCAAATACCAGGATCAGCCAGAGCGCAATCACAAAATTGGGCACAGTGAGACCAAGGGTTGCAAGGAACGTAGCGACATAATCGACAATCGTATTCTGACGGACAGCAGCAAGAATGCCAATCACAATGCCGCTCCCAAGCGCCACGATAACGGTAATGCCGCCGAGGGTGATGCTGATGGGCCAGGTGCGCCCAATGATCTGGGCAACAGTTTCGCTTGGGTTTGAGAACGAATAGCCAAAGTCGCCGCGTAGCGCATTTGTAATATAGTTGATGTACTGAATATGGAGCGGTTGATCAAGACCATACTTACGGAGAATATTCGCTTTAGCTGCTGGCGGCAGCGGCATATTTGGCTCGTCGAACGGTCCTCCGGGGGTGGAATGCATGAGCAAGAACGCAACGACCGACACGAGAAAGAAGACGAATGCTAGCCCCGCCAGGCGCTTAAGGATGTAGGCAACCATGATCGGCTCCGTAAGAGGTGAGAGGCAGGGAAAGGTTGCATAGCAATGTTCCCCGACCTCTCACCTCCTTTCTGACCCGCTTATCTCGGAGGCGCTTTCCGATACTTCGTGACCTCGTTGCTCATGTACAGGGTTTGCAACGAGTCGCTCATTGATGTGAAGCCGGGCCACTGCAAACCGGAGAAACCGGCGATATTCGGCTCGAAGCACTCACCGACAACATAGGGCTTGTAGATGTCGGCAACGGTACGGTGGTAGATGAAGACTGCTGGCGCTTCTTCGCACAACAATCGTTCAGCTTCCTGGAAAATCTGGATGCGACTTGGATCGGTGCTCTCTGACGCCGCCAGCACCATCTCGTCGAATTTCTTGTTGAACCAGTTGTGGCGACCCGTGCTGAGCCAGACACCAAGCATGTTTGACGGATCAAGGAAGTCGATACCATACGACACCATGCCGAACTGGATCTGAGTCGGCTTGGCGTTAAGCGCATCCATGAACGTCTTGAAGTCCTTGTTTGAGACCTCGACTTCGATACCATACTCCTGAGTGATGGCTGCGGCGATCGCTGCAGCGAGCGCCTGGCGAATCGGAGGCTCGTTGCGTAGCCACATAGTCAGTTTGGGGAACCCTTTGCCACCCTCGTAGCCAGCCTCCTTGAGCAGTGCACGTCCACGTTCGGGGTCGTAGCGCTGAATGTCCTTCAACCCCTCTGAGTTTGATGCCGGGAAGCCAGGCATCAGGAAGGAATATGCTGGAATGCCCTGCATTGGCGTGATGATCGTCTTGATCAACGTATCGCGGTCGACGATATGGCTGAACGCCTTGCGTACACGCACATCGTTGAACGGCGGATTCTGGCAGTCGAAGAACAGGTAATCGGTGCGGAAGTCGCCAGCGGTCAGACGCACCTGCTTCGAGAGTTCGGGGTCTCTGGCGATGATCTCGTTGTCCGCTGTTTGCAGTTGCTCGCCAGTCACGCGGTCAACTTCGCCCGCCTGGTATCCAGCAAACATAGCTTCGGGTCGTGCCGCGATCTGAATGACACGCTCGATCCGCGGACGGTTCGTACCTTTGTAGGTCGGGTTAATCTCGAACACCACCCGTTCGCGAGGCTTGAACTCTTTTAGAATATACGGTCCGCACGAAATGGCCTTCTCCGGGTCTGCGGTGTAGAGACCAGAGCCGTACTCTTTCAGTTTCGCAGCGCTGAGCACTTCGCTGTAGACCAGTTTGGCAGGCAGGAAGGGCGCTGGCGTTTCGGTTTCGATCACCAGAGTGTGCTTATCTTTCGCTGTGACGCCAAGCTCTTCCAGCGGCAGTTCGCCAGCAACGCACTTGTCCCAGTTCTTGATCGCTCCCGGCGCACTGTAGTACCATGCAAAGTCCCAGGCATGCTTCGGGTCAGCAGCGTAGCGGAAGGTCGCCACAAAGTCCTCCGCCGTCACTGGTGTGCCATCACTCCAGACCAGATTGGGGTCCAGGTTGAACGTCCAGACTTTGCCTGTCTCATCGGACGACCACGAGAGCGCGGCAGCTGGTTGCACCTGGAAGTCTTTGTTTAGACGCACGAGGGTATCGCCAGTCAGAGTGGTAATGCTGCCGAAGCCTCCCGACTTGTAGATCGTTTCCATCTGGTTGGGGCTGGTGAAGTCAGCAGTAATGTCGAAATAGACGACAAAGGTCTGGTGTTCGAGGGGAGCAGCATTCTCCGGCAGGGTAACGCCGAGAGAGTTCTTGACTGTGCCTGCCGGTGCGACGGTCGGTGCAGGGGCAGCGGTTGGTGGCGGCGTCGGCTGTACTGGTGCAAGCGTTGGAACGGTCGTTGGCGAGGGAAGTGTCGCTGGTGGTTGGGTTGGTGCGGGTGCGGTCCCGCCGCCGCAGGCGGCAAGCGCTGCTGACCCAATACCGATAGCGGCGGCGCGCAGAAATGTGCGTCGGTTCAGTCGTGCTTTCCTGTCGTCTGTCATGCGCTGGTGTTCCTTTCTATGTCCTCGTTGAAGGTGGAGAATCTATCACGCACACGCGCTCGCGTGTTGCGCTTCTTCAGTGCGTTGCCTGCGGCATGGTACAGCATTCGTAGCATAGGAACAGGTTTGCTCTGCGCAATGATTATGGATATGATCAGACCGCGCCCGTGTGGCGCAATGGTGACTTCCTGGACACCCGTAGCAGATTTGTGATGACAACCGTTGTCGGGAATCATTCACCAGAAGCGAAGATGTGGAGAAATCATAACACTACCTGAATCGTTTGTCAATGTTTGGTTAAGTCCGAAGCGCTGCGCACGCGTCTGGTTCACCTTTTCCCGATCATTCCCCAATTGTGGTACACTTCCCCGTTGAAATTGTCGAGCATTCTCGCTTCATTTGATTGAGAACAGTATGAGTACGCACGGATATTATCGCTGGCCAACCCATAACGACACCGTTGTCTTTGTTTGTGAAGATCATCTCTGGTCGGTTGCCGCGTCGGGCGGCGTGGCGCGACGGTTGACCGCGAACCCTGGCGGTATACAGTCGCCAGCGCTTTCACCGGATGGTGCATTGCTGGCGTTCGTCGGACGCGATGAGGGTCCGGGGGAAGTCTTTGTGATGCCAGCAGTGGGCGGTGAAGCGCGTCGGCTGACGTTTCTCGGCGAAACCATGCGCGTATGCGGGTGGAGTCGCGATAGGCGCGATATTTTGTTTGCCTGTTCTACACATTCACCGTTTTCGCGGTCTCCCCTGCTGTACGTGGTTGCTGCTGATGGCGGCGAGCCGCACCTTCTTCCAAATGGTCCGGCGATTCATGTGTCGTATGGACTGAGCAGCGGCGTAGTTATCGAGCGCAGCGAGAGCGACCTGGCGCGCTAGAAGCGGTATTGTGGCAGACGCACCGGCGATGTGTGGATCGACCCGGAAGGCAGCGGCGAGTGGCGGCGTCTGATCTCGCTCCCCGGCAATATTGCTATTCCACTGTGGGTTGGCGATCGGATCTATTTTGTGTCCGATCACGAATGTGTCGAAAATCTCTATTCATTGCCTGCCGACCGGCGAGGATCTTCAACGGCGCACGTGGCACCGTGAATACTACGCGTGTTTTCCGTCTACCGATGGACGGCGGATCATCTACCACGCTGGTGCGGATCTCTACCTGTTTGATCCGGCTATGAATGAATCGCGCAAGATCAAGATCGAATTGCACAGCCCGCGAACGCAGCGAAAACGTCGCTTTGTCGATCCAGCACGTTTTCTTCAGAGTGTTGCGCTGCATCCAGAGGGGCACTCGCTCGTCGCCGTTGTTCGCGGCAAGCCATTTACATACGGCAACGTTGCAGCACGGCGACCCTGGCGCGATGCGCTATCGCCTGGCTGACTAGTTGCCCGACGGCAGGCGGATTGTGGTGGTAAGCGATGCCGCAGGCGAAGAGATGCTGGAAGTCTACCCGGTCGGATTTGGCGATGGTCAGGTCGCTCCCAAAACGGACGTTGCGGATGTCCAGCCCAGAACAGGATCATCGACATTGCTGTTTGAGGAACCGGTGCGTTTGGACGGACTCGATATCGGTCGTCCTCTGACGCTCGCCGTCTCACCCAAAGCGCCGCTTGTCGCACTTGCGAATAAATAAACGGAATGAATTGCTGCTGGTCGATCTGAATGATCGCTCCGTGCGACTGCTTGATCGCAGTCGATATGCCTCTATGCCCGGCATCGCCTGGTCGCCAGATGGACACTGGCTTGCGTATGGCTTTTGGGAAACGGAGCAGACATCAGTGATTAAGGCGTGCGAGGTCGCTACCGGGACGATCACCCCGGTCACGCAACCGGTGCTGGTTGTATCGATCTCCAGCGTTCGATCCAAAAGTATCTCTATTTCATTTCATACCGCGATCTCGATCCGGTGCGTGATGAGATTCATTTCGACCTGGGATTTCCTCGTGGTGCCGTTTCTGGTGACGTTACGCGCCGATCTGCGTTCGCCGTTTGTGCCGGGTCCGCATCCGCTGGAACAGCCGACGATAAAGCCCGCTTCCAGCGAAGCGCCATCAGGTCAGGAAGAAGCCAGTGATCCGAAAGAGGTGTCGTCGTCCGAGAAAAGCATCGTTATTGATCTGGAAGGCATTACCGACCGGATTGTTGCGTTTCCTGTATCAGTTGGGCGGTACGGGCAGATCGCTGGAATACCGGGAAAGGCCGCTCTTCACTGTTTTTCCAATCGAAGGCATGCTGAGTCAGGCGCAGACGTCGGGCTATACGTCGGCAAGTCGCGGTCGTCTTGATGTCTACGATTTCGAGACTCTGAGTAGCGACACGTTGATCGATGGTGTCTCGCACTTTGCCCTTTCACGCGATGCAAAGACGCTGATCTACCGTTCTGGCAATCGGGTGCGTGTTGTTAGGGCGGGCGAGAAACCGAAGGATAACAGCTCTGAGCCTGGACGGAAGAGCGGATGGATCGATCTCGCGCGCATCGAACTGCTGGTCTCGCCGCCAGCGGAGTGGAGGCAGATGTACCGCGGAGCCCGGCGTCTCTAGCGCGATCATTTCTGGACACCGGATATGTCGGGAGTCAACTGGCTAGCGGTCTATCATCGCTACCTGCCATTGCTTGATCGGGTTGCGACCCGCGGCAAATTTTCCGATCTGCTGTGGGAGATGCAGTGCGAACTGGGAACATCGCATGCCTACGAATATGGTAGTGATTACCGCCCTGAGCCGCGCTACAGCCCTGGCAGATTGGGCGCAGATCTGCGCTACGACGCCGAGACCGACTGTTATGTGGTTGAGCGTGTGATCCGGGGTGATGTATGGGACGAGCGCGCCAGTTCATCGCTGGCACGGCCAGGGATCAACATCGTGCTCGGCGACCGCCTGATCGCAATTGGCGGGTGTCGAGTTGGGCGACATGTATCGCCGCACGAATTGCTGATCAACCAGGCAGGCAGCGAGGTGTCGTTGACCTTTATGAAATGGTACGCTGCGATCGGTGACCATCAAGGCGCTCTATGACGAGAGTCGCGCGCGCTATCGGGAATGGGCCGAACGGAACCAGCAGATCGTCCACGAAGCAACGCAGGGGTGCATCGGGTATCTCCACATCCCCGATATGCAGGCACGTGGGTATGCCGAGTTCCACCGCGGCTTTCTTACTGGGGTTGTGTATGAGGGTTGATCGTTGACCTGCGGTATAATACAGGTGGCTTTGTTTCGCCGTTAATCGTCGAGAAATTGAAGCGTCTTGGATACGATGTTTCACGCTGGGGCGAACCTGAGCCTTACCCACCAGAGTCGGTGATGGGACCAATGGCGGCGATCATCAACGAAGCTGCCGAATCCGATGGTGACATCATCGGCCACGTCTTCAAGATAATGAAACTCGGTCCGCTGATCGGCAGGCGCACGTGGGGCGGGATCATCGGCATCCGACCGCGCGATACCCTGATAAATGGCGGCGTGACCACACAACCGGAGTTTTCCTTCTGGTCGGCGGAGGCAGGCTGGCAACTGGAGAATCGCGGCGTTGAACCGGATATTGAAGTCGAAATGCGACCACAGGATTACGTTGCGGGCGTCGATCCGCAACTCGAGCGCGCAATTGCTGAAGTGCCGCGCCTGATGCAGGATCACGCGCCTAAACTTCCCGATTTTGGCGAGCGACCGCGCCTGCCCTTGCCGGAGGAAGTTGAGGATTGAAGGTTGAAGGTTGGAACGTTGAGGGTTGAAGGTTGGAATGTTGCAGGTTGCGGGTTGCAGGTTGCAGGTTGAACGTTGAACCCGGTTCTCAGTTCTCGGTTCTTGATTCTTGGTTCTCAGTTCTTGGTTCTTGGTTCTTGGTTCTCGGTTCTTGGTTCTCAGTTCTTGGTTCTTGGTTCCTGGTTCTCGGTTCTCCATATGCCAGGCATTTCATTTGATCGTGCAGTTGATTATTACGACGCTACCCGCGGCTATCCGCCGGGTGTTGCGGAACGTCTCCGAGATGCAATCATCGCAACTCTTGAACTGAGCCGGAGTGCACAGATACTGGAAGCTGGCGTCGGGACCGGACGTATCGCCATTCCGTTCATCGAGGCGGGATACTTCTACGCTGGAGTCGATCTCTCGCGTCGGATGATGGAGCAACTGCGCCGGAAGCTCGATAGTCGAGTCCACCGCGTGCATCTGATATGCGGCGATGCGATGCAACTGCCCATAGCCGACTCAACCTTCGACGCTGTAGTGATGGTTCACGTGCTCCATCTGGTAGAGGACTGGCGTCAGGTGCTGAATGAAGCGCATCGTGTGCTGCGACCAGGGGGGGCTATCGTGCTTGCCGACGATGTACGTGGTGAATGTGACAGCGCGGATCACACGCCACGCGCCCAGGTGCAGCGCGCTTGGTCCACCATTCTTGATGAACTGAACGTGCCACTGGATCAGCGCCGTGATGGTGCACTGCACGGTCTGGACGAACGCTTTCGGAATCATCTTCAGACGCTCGGAGCGATGGTTGAGCGTACAACGCTGATCACCTATCGCCAGCAACCGCAAACAGTCCGTGAGGTTGCACGCAGGTATCAGGAGCGAATGTACAGCAGTTGTTGGATGCTACCGGACCATATCCACGCCGAGGCAGCGCGACGCCTGCAACACTGGGTCGATCAGCAGTGTCCCGATCCTGATACGCCGCGCGACGCACTGGCGCGGATCGAGGCCCTAATTGCACGCTGGACGTAGCCTGGCGGATCATCGCTGCGCGCCGACACCCCGGAATTCGGTTCCAGTGACAAAAAAACTGGAGGGTGCATCCCCTCCAGTCACCTCGTCTGGGAGGTTCAACATTATTACTGACTGCTGCGCTCGGTGGTATTGATGTGGAGAACCGCATACAACGGGCAAAAACCGGTCACTGCGCTGAGAATCAGCAACACAGCGATAACGGTAAGCGTAATTTGCCAGATGCCGGTCAGCCCGAAGAAGCCGAACAGAAACATCAACAAACCGACGCCAAGACGAATGTCGCGGTCAAGCACGCTTTCATTGACAGGTAGCACGATGTCCCCCTTCTAGCATGTGGTGGATGAGCGGTAACCTTGTGCGGTTCATCACAAAGAACCGACAGCCCTAGTATACACACCGGAACGAACATGTTGTAAAATTCTTCACAATCCTGGGTGGTATTTTCTTAACCAAAAGGAAGAATCATGCACGACACCATCATGTTCACCCGCGGCGTTCCGCCAACCGAAGCATTTCCAACCGCGCAGATCGCCGAATGTCTGGCGGCGGCGGTCGAGACGGATGCGGCAGTTGTTCTCCAGTACGGTCACCAGCCCGGTTACGCACCGCTACGAGCGCTGCTCGCCGCCGACTACGGTGTGAAGGACAACGAAATCATGGTTGCCAACGGATCATTACAGTTGCAGGATCTGCTGGCGGCGCATCTGGTGCGTCCAGGGGCAACAGTGCTGACCGAACAGCCCAGTTACGACCGCGCCATTACGACGTTTCGCCGTCGTGGTGCGCGGGTGGTCGGTATTCCCCTCGAAGCGGATGGGCTTGACGTGGCGCGTCTCGAAGCCGAGGTCAAACGGCAGACCCCGGCATTCCTCTACACTATCCCCGATTTCCAGAACCCGGCAGGGGTGACAACATCGCTGGAAAAGCGACGCGCAATTCTGGACATTGCCGAACGGTACGGCTTCTGGGTGATCGAGGACATTCCCTATCGATTGCTGCGCTACCGTGGCGAGAGTGTGCCGATGATGCGTGCGATCAACCCGGAACGTGTAATCACCATCACGTCGTTCAGCAAACTCCTCAGTCCCGGTATGCGCGTTGGCTATCTGGTGGCGCCATCGTCGCTGGTGGCGGCGGTGACGAAGGAAGCGGAGAACACATATCTTTCACCAGTGCTCCCGACGCAGGCGGCAGTTGCAGAGTTTATCCGGCGTGGCTGGATGGCGCCGAACATCGAGCGGCTGAAAGCACTCTACCGCCCTCGCTGGGAAGCGATGATGAACGCCGTGCGACGCTACCTGAGCGGCGTCGTCGCTTCCGAACCGGATGGCGGCTTCTTCATCAGCGTCACCCTGCCAGCTGACGCCAATACCCGCAACCTGGTTGCGCGCGCGAAGGAAATCGGCCTGGTGTTGACCGAAGGGCAGGCATTCTTCGCCGAACCTGATGAAGGTCCGGCGCCGAATGGTGAACGCTTTGTTCGGCTGCCGTTCTGTGCGGTGACACCAGATCAGATCGATGAAGGCGTGCGTCGGTTGGCGTCGCTGCTGTAAACGACGCGGGCGCGCGGTCATCGATGTGCTGCACGCCCGCGCTGCGTCTACTCATTATTAATCGCCAGCAGATACCCCTTCCCCCGCACATTTAGGATGTAGCGCGGCGAACTGGGGTCTGGCTCCAGTTTCTGGCGCAAATGGTGGATGTGGGGCTTGATCAGTTCGCCAGCTTCAAGATCGCTGGCATCATACCCCTGGGCGCACTTGACCAGCTGACTGTAGGAAAGCATCGTGCCAGCGTGTTCTGCCAGGCAGAGGAGCACGCGAAACTCAGTAGGCGTAAGCGCCAGCGTCCGCCCGCCGAGTGTGGCTACCTGACGCCATGTGTCGAGCTGCAACTGCCCGATGACAATCGTCCGCTCCGTTTGCGGCGCTGGAGGCGTCTCGGCGGTCGCTGCGACCGAGCCGCGCAGTTCCTGAACCGCTGCTTCGACAGCATTCAGCAGCGCGCGTCGGCGTTGTTCGGCAGCGTGCGCCTGTAGCGCTGCTTGAACGCGCTCGAGCACCTTCGCCGGTTCAGTGTTCTTCAACAGATAGTCGAAGATGCCCTGGCGTAACCCTTCGACAGCGGTTTCGAGCGAGCCGTGCCCAGTCAGGATGATGATCGGCACGTCAGGATGGCGCGCACGGGCTGCGGATACCACCTGCATTCCGTCAACACCAGGCATCTTGAGATCGATGATCAGGAGGTCGAACGCCTGCTTTTCGAGAAGGGCGATCGCCTCAGCGCCGCCGGAAGCGGTCGTTACGTCATAGCCAGCACGTGTCAGCATTGCGCCCAGCGTTAGCCGAATGTTGGCTTCGTCGTCAACTAGCAGGATTCGCTCTGATTGGCTCATTGCCTCCCCTTTCACAGGCGCACGGTGCATGCGGCGCGAACAAACATCATGCATGGTCTGTTCGATGGATGGTAGCACCAAAAGTGGAGAAATGTCAACTCAGATCGCGCATTGGAATCTCATGTCAAAAAAACATCTAGCACATGCCCACCTTTTGTAGTATACTGTTATCAACCGAATCGTTACCTTGTGAGAAATTCCACAAGCTTTTGTCGTGTCAGAAGGTATGCCGACCTAGAAAGGCTCCTCCCACGAACGCAGGAAGCCGCTGTCGGCGGAAGCGTCTGGATCTGTGCGCAGTCCGCTGATATGTGTGGTCGTCGATGACCCCTAGTTCAGAAGGAGGCAGGTCAATGATCGACCAGAGTGTGCGTTCGTTGCTTGAGGATGTGGTCGATACACCGCTCAAACTGCAACTTGTGCTGCTGTTTGTTGAGCATCAGCAGTTGCGCGCTACTGCCGCGCAAGTAGCGAATCGCATGTACCGCGATATATGGAGTACGCGCGAGGCGCTGCGCGAACTGGCAGAGAGCGGGGTGTTGTCTGAGACAACGACGAGAGAGGGTCCAGTCTACGCATTCTGTCCGTCGTGTGAACTGGCGGAACCGATCCGTCGCCTGGTGCAGTGCTACAACGAGCCGCTGGAACGTGATCGGCTGCACCGCACGCTGCGCGAGATTGCTGGTGATGCATCGTACCGCAGGGCGATGCGTATGGGTATTGCCTTTGAAAGCATGAGTTTTTAGAAATCTGGAGCAGTATGTTTGACGGATTCAAGAAGAACGATGATCGCACTTCACCCGACAGGCGCGATCGTGTTCCTCCAGGTCAGTACGTGACTGAGAAGTTTCCCGTTCTTCACTACGGCGACGTTCCAATCTATCACGATGTTGAAAACACCTGGGATCTGCGCGTCTGGGGTGAAATCGAGGCGCCAGCGCGCTTCAGTTTTGCTGAGTTCCGCTCCCTGCCTACAATTACCATCACGACCGATATTCACTGTGTGACCCGATGGAGCAAACTCGATACCCGCTGGGAAGGCGTGCAGTTCAAGGAGTTTCTCAGACACCTGCCACCGCTCAAGCCGTCAGCGCGGTATGTGATGGCGCACTGCGAGCATGGTTTTACGACAAATGTGCCGCTTGAGGTGTTGCTGGAAGATGACGCGCTCCTGGCGTATAAGTACGAAGGCGAGGAGTTGACACCAGAGCATGGCTATCCGCTGCGTCTATTGACGCCGCGTAAGTATTTCTGGAAAAGCGCCAAGTGGCTGCGCGGCATCGAGTTCATGGCTGAGGATCGCCCTGGTTTCTGGGAACGCTATGGCTACAACAATAATGCCGATCCCTGGAAGGAAGAACGCTTCGCTGATGAATGATAGCGTTGCGGGCTGCTGAAGCCGGGCTTCAGCAGTCCAGCGCACGTACTTACACCAGATATGGCCGCAGCACGTTGCGCGCAAGCAAGAATCCACGCTTCACCAGTTCTTCATTTCCCTCGAACTGACGATCCTCGTGTTCGATACTCACCACGAAGTCGTACCCGACGGCGTAAAGCGCAGCAATAAAGCGATCCCAGCGCACTTCGCCCAGCCCCGGCAGGCGCGGGATCTGCCATCCCATACCGGCGGACATCACTCCGTGCGCGTACAGTCCATCACGGTTGATCTCCATGTCTTTGGCATGGACATGGAAGATCCGGTCCTTGAATTCATACACCGCGCGCTCATAGTCGATCATCTGCTAGACAAGGTGGGATGGATCAAGATTCAAGCCAAAATGCTCGTCCGGGATGATACGGAACATTTCGCGCCAGATTGCCGGTGAGTGCGCCAGGTTCGTGCCGCCGGGCCATTCGTCGTAGCTAAAGATCATCGGGCAGTTTTCGATGGCGATCTTGACGTGGCGCTCAGCGGCGTAGCGCACCAGCGGGGGCCAGACTGTTGCAAACTGTTCAAGATTGTCGGGAACGTTCTTTGTCGGGTCACGCCCGATGAAGGTGCCGACGATATCGACTCCCAGTTTGCTGGCGGCGTCGATGACCTTCTTGAGATGGGCGTTGACCTGCGCCCGGTGCTCCGGGTCGGGATGCAGGTTGTTGGGGTAGTAGCCGAGTGATGAGATCGTCAGACCGGTACGCGCCATCAGGTCACGGATTTCGGTCGCGCGCGCATCGGTGAGTGTATCGACATCGATGTGACAGACACCGGCGTAGCGCCGTTCTTTACCGGAACCGGCGGGCCAGCAGGCGATCTCGATAGCTTCGAAACCGTTCGCCGCACCCCATTCGGCACATGCTTCGAGTGAGAGATGTGGGAGCGCAGCCGTAAAAAATCCGAGTTTCATTGCACGTTCCTCCATGCCGTTAGCGTTCGATTGCCACCCAGCGCTCCTCGCGCGCGCTGCGCAGGATCGCTTCTCCTAGCAGTAATTCCTCATGCCCATCGGCGAACGTTGGGTAGTCAGGCGTTGCTAGCGGCGCGCCTGCGGCAACCGCACGGTAGACCGCTTTGTAGAGTTGTTTGAAGGTATCGGGGAAGCCTTCGGCATGACCGCCAGGGTAATCGGTTGTGCTGCGGGCAGCCGGGAGCAGTAACGCCGGATCGCGCAGCAACAGTCCGCTTGCAGTCTCGCGACGCCCCAACCACAACTCCTCAGGGCGCTCCGAATCCCACGCCAGCGCCGAACGCTCGCCATCGATCTCGAAACTCAGACGGTTTTTGCGCCCCAGACTGACCTGTGACACCGTTAGGACACCGCGTGCACCGCTTGCGAAGCGCAGCAGGATGCTCGCATAGTCTTCGGTGTGGATAGGTTGATCGATCGTCTCGGTAACGGTTACCTCTTTGCCGATGAAGGTGTCGATAGGTCGGGTGGGTTTGCGGCGCACTGGAATGAATGTTGCCAGGTCGGCCATCACTGCACTGACCTTCTCGCCGGTGATGAAGGTCGTCAGGTCGAGCCAGTGCGAACCAATATCGGCCACGGCGCGCAATTCGCCGCCGAGTTCCGGCTCCAGCCGCCAGTTCCAGTCGGTGGGCAGCATGAGCCAGTCCTGGAGGTACGATCCTTGAATAATGCGCGGTGCGCCGATTTCGCCTGCCTGCACCAGGGCGCGGGCGTGCTGGCAGAGCGGGTAGAAGCGAATATTGAAATTGACGGCGTGGACGATGCCCGCTTCGGTTGCCAGGCGCAGCAGTTCCGCCGACTCGGCGGACGTCATCGCCAGGGGCTTTTCGCAGACTACGTGCTTACCGGCGGCAATTGCTGCTTTGACCTGCGGGAAGTGCAGGTAGTTCGGGGTGGTGATGTGAACCACAGTAACCCGCGGATCAGCCAGCATATCCTCAAAACTGGCATACACCGGGATGCCCATCGCATCGGCTTTCGCACGGGCACGCTCAACACTCGATCCAACGACGCCGAGCACCGGAATGCCGAGCCGGCGGAGCGCCTCAACGTGCACAACGCCGATAAATCCTGTACCGACAACAGCGGCGGCGATCTCTGGCATAGAGCACCTCTCTCCGGGCAGTGAACGACGCCTGATTTTCGCCCGATCATGGCTCCCCGTCAAGAAACCGCCAATGTGGACATGCGCGAAGGAGTGGTACAATCGCCGCGTGCATGAGCAAATGCCTGCATTGTCAGGTGGCGCGCTTCATGCAGAAGAACAGGACAAAACCTGCAAGGAGGCAACCAGATGTCCGAAGTGTCGATTGAGACCCTGACCTACGAACAGGTGGCGAAGACAATCGACCATTCCCTGCTACGCCCCGAACTGACGACCCAGGAGGTCGCTGTGGGGTGTGATCTCGCACGGCGCTACCACACTGCGTCGGTGTGCGTCAAGCCATGTGATGTACCGCTGGCGGCGCGTCTTCTGGCGGGCAGCGATGTGGCGGTTGGCACGGTCGTCGGATTTCCGCATGGCAGCAGCGCAACCGCCGTCAAGGTGTTCGAGGCTCGTCTGGCAATCGAGCAGGGCGCTGTCGAACTTGATATGGTGATCAACATCGGCTGGTTGCGCTCCGGTCACGATGACGATGTGCTCGAAGATATTCGCGCTGTGGTGATTGCCACCGAGGGGCGGGCGTTGGTGAAAGTCATTCTTGAGAATGCGTATCTTTGTGATGCGGAAAAGGAACGCGCTTCGCGCCTGGTCGAAGCGGCGGGAGCAGACTTCGTCAAGACCTCGACCGGCTTCGCTCCGTCTGGCGCAACTATTCCGGACCTGATCCTAATGCGACGCAGCGTGTCGCCGCGGGTGCAGGTGAAAGCGGCTGGCGGCGTTCGCACGCTGGATGCGCTGATCAATGTGTTGCGTGTTGGCGTGACCCGCGTTGGCGCAACAGCGACTGCTGCCATCCTCGATGAGTTCTGCCGTCGCAAAGGGTTGCCGGTGATCGGCGAAGGAGCGAAGGCGCCAGTGACGCCAGGGGCGTACTGATTGTGCACATTGAACGTTGAAAGTTGCTATTGCACGTTCGCGCGCATGCTCTGAGCGAAGCGTAGGGGTTGCAGGTGAGGATGGGAAGGTGAAATGTAAGTGTTCATATGCCTCTTGGGAGCGAGGATATCCTGCCCTTGTAGGCGCAACGGGAGCGGGACGCCCTCGCTCCCAGATGCATGTGTTATCCCAAGCGAAGCGTCGAAGCATTGAGCGCGAGGCGCTGATCGCCGCGCAGCAGGCGGCTGTCCGTGAATTGTCGACGCCGCTCATCCCAGTGGCTGATAGCGTTGTCGTCATGCCGATCATTGACACGGTCAAAATCAATCCGCGCTTTGCAGATTATGGAAACGCTCCTCACTGGCATCACCCAGTATCAGGTTCACACCGCATTGCTGGACATCACTGGCGTGAAAATTATCGACGCACAGATCGCTACAGTCGGCGCGCCTGCCGGGGACGGATGTCATCCTCACTAGCATCATCCCTGAATCGGTGCAGACGCTGGTGCGCATTGGTACCAACCTTAGCGTCCTGAAAACGCGCAGTCATTCAGCGTCGCGTATGCGCTCTAATGGCAGTAGTAGGCGTGTTATAAGGTTCTATTCTTCTCACTTCCTCTGGTTGGAGCGCATTATCCCCAAGACCCACCTGTGGTGAGGCACCCACGAAAGTGCGCTCTTACGCTACTAATACCGCCAGCAACTCCGGCAGTGTTCTTTGTGTGATCGTCACTTTGATCCCATAAGACGTATAATAATCAGTATGATGGAATATTTCATGCCGCGTTTTTGCACCTACTGTGGGGCGGATCTGCCTCCTGGCGAGCCGCGCTTCTGTATAGAATGCGGTCAACCGGTTGAACCACCGCTGCGTGTTGAGGATGCTGCGCCTCAGGCGGCGACCGGACCGACGGTGCGGCTAGCAAATGCTCGCACCGGGCAGATCGTTGTCGGCGGCACTATGAAGTTACCGTCATCAGGCGCTGTACCGCCAGGGTTGTGGTTTGCGCCAGAATTGCCCGGTCCTGACGATATTGTTGCAATCTATGCGCCGTTACGCGCAGTCGTGGGAGGATGGAGCGGTCTGACCGACCATGGCTGGAAGAAATGCGACCAGGAGTGGGCAGCAGATGGAACTAGCCGCACACTGGTGCGATTCACGGTTGAGCGTGTCTGGTTTGCAGCACCGGGTGCAGCGCACAATATGCGCTTGCAGGTGCAGATTGGGGCTGTGGCGCACGCCGATGAGGGACGCACACGACGCGGATTCCGCTACCGGATCGGTACCGATCCACCGATGGATGTCATTGCTGCGTGGTGGATTGAGGGGCAGACGCCACGCTTTGATCTGCCGACGCCGCAGATTCAGATCATGGCGCCGCCGCGCATTCCGCGCGTGTCGGATTATCCTGAGACGGTGCGCCGCATGAACGCCCGCGAAGCGGAAACATGGGCGCGTCAGGGGGAAGTGCACGGGCTGTTCCGTATGCCGAACAGCGCTCAGCAGCGCACGCCAGCGGGTCGCGGCATCCCGCTGATTGAAGTCTCGGCGTTTGGTGCGCTGCTTCGTTTTGGTGGAGCTATCGGGCGTCTCTACCGGGTGCAAATGTTTCGTCCGCTCGTGTGTGACGCAGCAACCTGGAAGCGCCTCAAACAGCGGATCGCGCATGAAGCGGCCAGCGTGGGTCTCGATATGAACACCGACGCAATGATCGAATGGTGGCTTGATCGCGAGGGATACGATGGTGTGCTCTTCGAGCGCGATGCGCATCCGTATGGCGGCGGTCGTGCTGCCATCGCCTTTCGCCGCAGCCAGATTGCCTTGATTGAAGGATAGAGGAGAAGAACAATCATGCCACGACCCAAACGCACGCGCGCCGTTCCCCAGGAAGGTCCGGCGCTGCGGATCGCCATGATTGCATCGGAATGCGTGCCATTCGCCAAAACCGGTGGATTGGCGGATGTTGTGGGTTCATTGCCGAAGGCGCTGCGCGCCCTGGGTCACGATGTTATTGTGATCATGCCGCTCTATAGTTTTATTAATCGTGAGCGCTACAACATTCGCCCGTTCCTGGCGCCGATGGGGGTCTGGATGGGGGATACCGAGGAATGGTGCGCTGTTCATACTACGACGCACGACGGAGTACCGGTATTTTTCATCGAGTTCGAGAAATATTTCGCGCGCCCCGGGTTGTACCACGACGCTGATTATAACGATTATCTCGATAACCCTCGTCGCTTCGGCTTTCTGACACGCGCCGGATTGCAACTCTGCATCGATATGGGGTTCCGCCCCGACATCGTTCATGCACATGACTGGCACACGGCGCTGGCAGGGGCGTACCTCAAAATCTGGCACTGGAATCACCCAGTTCTCGGTGGCGCGGCAAGTGTGTTGACCATTCATAACATCGCATACCAGGGTGTGTACGATGCCGTACACTACCCCTACCTGGGGTTGCAGTGGAGCAATTTTACCTCCGATAAGTTCGAGGACCATGGGCGGATCAACTTTCTCAAAGGCGGCATTCAGTATTCCGATATGATCAACACCGTCAGTCCGACCTACGCTCGAGAGACACGCACACCGGAAGGCGGGCATGGTCTGGCGATGTACCTGAATGACCGGGGCGACGCTTATCGGGGCATTCTAAACGGCGCCGATTACACACAGTGGAACCCAGAGACCGACCCCCTTATTCCGGCGCGGTACAGTGCCCGCAACCTGACAGGCAAAGCGATCTGCAAACGCGAATTACAACTGCGGATGGGACTCGAACCCAACCCCAATATCCCAATTGTTGGCGTTGTCAGCCGCCTTGTGTATCAGAAAGGTCTTGACCTGCTGGCAGGCGCGATTGAAGGTTTGGTGAATCAGGCGCTGGTGCAGTTTGCCATTCTGGGTGCGGGCGATAGGGGCCTGGAAGGATACTACAGACTGCTGCCAGTCCGTTTTCCGGGACGGGTCGGCAGTTTCATCGGCTACGATAATCAGCTGGCGCACTGGATCGAAGCTGGCAGCGACTTCTTTGCCATGCCGTCGCGCTACGAGCCATGCGGATTGAACCAGATCTATTCGTTGCGCTACGGCACGCTACCGATTGTGCGCGCCACTGGTGGTCTGGAAGATACAGTGCAGCAGTACGACGAGCAAACCGGCGCTGGCACTGGTTTCAAGTTTTATGAACCGAGCGTCCATGCCGTCTATTACACTATTGGCTGGGCGATCAGCACCTACTTCGACCGACCACACCATATGCAGCAGATGATTCAGACGGCAATGGCGCAGGATTTCTCGTGGGAGCGTAGCGCAAAAGAGTACGTGCAGTTGTACCGTGATGCAATTGCGCGCAAGCGGGGGATGTAACCATGCTCGAACAGGTCGATCTGACGCTCACGCTCAGCAAACGCGACTACCGTCAGCGCCTCGTTGATCTCCAGATGCGCTTGTATGATATGGAGCAGGCGTTGTTCGAGGCGCGCATTCCAGCGCTGTTCGCCTTCGAGGGATGGGCTGGCGCTGCCAAGGTGCGCACCATCAGCACCATTACCCGTCGGCTCGACCCGCGTGGCTTGCGCGTCTATTCAATCACGCCGCCGCGTACGTATGAGATGCAGTATCCTTGGCTCTATCGCTTCTGGTTGAAGACGCCAAGTTACGGTCAGATTGCGATGTTTGATCGCTCGTGGTACCGCCACGTCCTTGGTGAGCGCATTCATGGCGCATTGAGCGTCGCCGACTGGCGCGCGCGGTGCGAGGATATTGCGGCGTTCGAGCGGCAACTGTCGGACGATGGCGCCGTGATCTTGAAGTTCTGGCTGCACATTTCGCGGCGTGAACAGGGGCGACGGTTCAAAAAGTTGCTTGATGACAAAACGACTGCCTGGCAGGTGACGGAGGAAGATCTGTGGCAGCATCGCCACTACGAACGGGTGCGTGATGTGGTCGAGGACATGATCGCGCGCACGGACACTCCGTATGCGCCCTGGATCATTGTTCCGGCAACGTGTGGGCACTATGCGCGCGTGGCGGCGTTCGAGGCGATCCTGAGCGCGCTCGAGGCGCGCATCGGGCATCGTCCGGTGGTTGGTGTGGATGCCGAAGTGCGCGAAGAACTGCTCGACTCGCGCGGCACATCCCTTCGTCGCAGCCTTGATGTGTTGCGCACGCACGGCGCTCGACCGCCCTCGCTGCTCGTTGGCAGCGGCGCTCTTGCTGGATCGTCGATCAGCACGGCGTCCACGTCGCCGCTGCCAGTCGGTGTTAGTATTCTGCGACGGGTCGATCTGAGCCAGCGTCTTGATCCCGGAAAGTACAACCGTCAACTCAACAAATTGCAAGCCAAACTGCGCCTCCTCGGCTTTCAGGTCTATCTGCAGAGGCGTCCGGTTGTGGTTGTCTTCGAGGGGTGGGATGCTGCCGGGAAGGGTGGAACCATTCAGCGAATCACTGAGAAACTCGACCCGCGCAGTTATGTGGTGCACGCGATTGCTGCGCCGACCGGCGAAGACAAAGCGCACCATTACCTCTATCGTTTCTGGCGCCGTTTGCCACCGCGCGGTCAGATCGCCATTTTCGACCGCTCGTGGTATGGGCGAGTGCTGGTCGAGCGTGTCGAAGGGTTTGCGCGTCCGGAGGAGTGGCAGCGCGCATATGCTGAAATCAATGAGTTCGAGCGCCAGCTGGTCGAGTTTGGTACAATTGTTGTAAAGTTCTGGATGCATCTCAGCCCGGAAGAGCAGTTGCGGCGTTTCGAGGAGCGACAGTCGATCCCGTACAAAGCCTGGAAACTGACTGAAGAGGACTGGCGCAACCGCGAGAAATGGCCGCAGTATGAGGCGGCGGCAGACGAGATGCTTCTGCGCACCTCGACGCCGGCTGCGCCATGGACGATCATCGAAGCCGAGGATAAGCGATTTGCGCGGATCAAGGCGTTGCGCACGCTGGTGCGTCGCCTGGAAGCGGAGTTGGGTCGGGTGAAACTGTAGGAGCCTGCTATGCGCTTGAGTGAAGACAAAATTCGCCGGATCGCCGAGCGACTGCACGATGAGCTGGAACAACGCGGGTTGGTGGCGTACAAGGATCCGCGCGGCGCGACCCCCGGCGCTGGGCGCGCCGCGCGTGTCAAAGCGATCTATGATTTTATCGTTGCTGATCTGAAGATCGAGGAGGAGATCGACGCTGAGGTCGAACGGATTCTCAGCACCTACTCGCGCGAACTCAAAGGCACCGAGCGCGATGTGCTCTTCCGCAAGCACAAAGAAGAAGTGGCGCGCAAACGAGGGTACATTCTCTGATCGCGCGTCTGACCGCCGGGTCGCCTGCAGCATCCTCTAAAAACATGCTATAATACACGGTGAGGGCTGGTAGCTCAGTGGTAGAGCAGCGGTCTTTTAAACCGACGGTCGTGGGTTCGATCCCCACCCGGCCCACCATCTTTCAGCTCGTTGTCGAAGTGACTTTCCGGCGATCCCTCTCGAACCTTCTGCCTACTTGGGCTATTGTGCCGTCAGGGTGACGGAGATTGGAGTCTCAATCCGCTCTATCGCACGAGCCGTCAAGATAAATCCCTCGGCTAGACGAGGCGAAGCCTGCCTGTTCGGGCTACTGTGTCGTCGAGGTGAACCCCCCATGGCTATGTGCGGCAAAGCCCGCCTGCGCGGGCTGAGGTGGATTATTTCTTCAAAGATCATCAGGGCGACGGCTACTTCCGTGCAGACTGGATTGACATGCCGCGTCAGCAGCCTTTGCCCTGTTAGCCGAGCCCTTCAGGGCGACGGCGTGCCGTCGAGGTGAACCCCTCGGCTAAGCGAGGCGAAGCCCGCCTGCGCGGGCTGGCATGCGCCGTCAGGATAAACCTCTCGACGATACGCCGCAGGCGATACCTTACAGTGAGGTAGGTGTTTTGGGAAGCCTCTGCGTGCCATCTCCCGTTTTAGCCATCAGGGCACCCAAACGTCCCCTTCTTCCACAAGGGGAGAACGGGGTTGGGAGAATGAGGAGCAAAATCGCAAGGGAATGCGGAAAACTGCTCATCCTGCGCAGCCTATGGTTGTCTCGATTGCATGAGATAGAACAGAGAGAGGCATGGCATACCATGCCCCTCACCTGTTCGACGAAGCGTCGAGCAACCCTGCCTTTCGCGGTTTATCTATCGTACGGATACATCCCGGCTTAGAACTCCTCCTCTGGCATCGATGGCGTGCGTGCACCGTTCTTCTTCGGCTCCGGCGCGTCGGTGATCAGCGCGTCGGTGGTCAGGACGATGCCCGCAACGCTGACCGCATTCTCCAGGGCGCTGCGCACCACCTTTGCCGGGTCGATAATGCCAGCCTGCATGAGATCGACGAATGTACCGGTCATCACATCGAACCCATAGTTCGGATTGTTGTGTTCACGCTGGTGCGTGCGCACCTGATTCACCACCACGGAGCCGTCCTCACCGGCGTTGATCGCCAGCTGGCGCAGCGGCTCTTCCAGCGCGCGGCGCAGAATGTTCAGCGCCATGCGCTCTTCCTCGAATTGCGTCTGCACATTATCGAGCGCCGGGATGGCATTCAACAGCGCGATGCCGCCGCCGGGCACAATGCCTTCCTCGACTGCTGCGCGAGTCGCGTTCAGCGCATCCTCAACGCGCGCCTTGCGCTCCTTGAGCGCCGGTTCGGTCGGAGCGCCGACCTTGATCACTGCCACACCGCCCGACAGCTTAGCGACGCGTTCCTGCAATTTTTCACGGTCGTAGTCCGATGTCGTGGTTTCGATCTGCTGCTTCAGCTGCCGGATGCGTCCCTGGATCGCCTGTTTGTCGCCAAACCCTTCGACAATCACAGTGTTGTCTTTGTCCGACTTCACCCGGCGAGCACGACCGAGGTCCTGCACTTTGGCGCTGTCGAGTTTGCGACCGACCTCCTCGCTGATAACCGTGCCACCAGTGAGAATGGCGATGTCCTGGAGCATTGCTTTACGGCGGTCGCCAAAACCAGGCGCCTTCACTGCCAGTGCGTTGAGTGTACCGCGCATCTTGTTGACCACCAGGGTCGCCAGCGCTTCGCCATCGACATCTTCAGCAATGATCACCAGGTCCTTCTTGCCAGTCGCCAGGACAGCCTCCAGAATCGGGAGCAGATCATTAACGGCACTGATCTTCTTGTCGGTGATCAGGATGTACGGCTCGTCGATGACTGCCTCCATGCGGCTCGAGTCGGTCACGAAGTAGGGCGAAATGTACCCACGGTCGAACTGCATACCCTCAACCAGTTCGTACTCCAGGGTTGTGCCTTTGCCCTCTTCGATAGTGACGACCCCGTCATGCCCGATCTTGTCCATGATGGTCGCCAGCAACTCACCGATCTCTGTGTCTTGTGCAGAGATTGTCGCTACCTGGCGAATCTCGTCACGGCTCTTGAGGGTGATCGATTGCTCTTTGATACGTGCAACCAGCGCTTCACGCCCCTTATCCAGACCACGTTTGAGGATCATGGGGTTGGCGCCTGCTGCGACCAGTTTCAGTCCTTCATCGATCATTGCCTGCGCCAGGACGGTTGCGGTTGTTGTACCGTCACCGGCAACATCGTTCGTTTTGCTGGCTGCTTCTTTGAGGAGTTGGGCGCCCATGTTTTGGAAGGGGTCCTTCAATTCGACCTCCTTCGCTACAGTAACACCGTCGTGGGTAACAGAGGGTGCGCCCCATTTCTTGCCCATTGCAACATTGCGCCCGCGCGGACCAAGCGTCGTCTTAACAGCGAGCGCCAGAGTATCAACACCGTGCTTGAGTGCTGCACGCGCTTGCTCGTTGAAGATGATCTGTTTTGCCATAAACTACTCCTCCTGGATAATGCCAAGAAGATCGCGTTCCTGCAGAATCAGATACTCTTCATCGTCGATTTTGAACTCAGTGCCGGAGTATTTGGCAAACAAGACCTGCTGCCCTACTTCGACACTGATGGGGATGAGTTTGCCGTCGTCAGTGCGCCGTCCGGGTCCGACAGCGATGACTTCACCCTGCATGGGCCGCTCTTTCGATGCGGTATCAGGCAGGATGACACCACCCTTTGTCTTTTCTTCTTTGGGTTTGGGTTTTACAACAACCCGATCGCCTAGTGGCTGGACATGCATAGGCTTGCCTCCCTGTCGGATTGCGTACCAGTGTGTATATATCTATCGGGAAATTGACACTATATTCTATAGCGCTGCTGTGTTAGAAGAGCATAAGCGGCATGTTGGTGATGCATTAATTTTGACCGAACTTTCACCGAAATGCTGGTCTACGCGCAGGAGCTGTGTGTCTGCCTATCAACTGTCACCCTGCTACCCGGTATTACTCCCAGAATCGTTGGCGCCTGCGATGATCGCTGAGTCGTTGCATCGCGGGTAAAAATTAATAGCAGGCTAAGGACAGGTGCTGTTGCAGTAATGCAGGGTTTCTCAGTTCTTTCACTTATGTCGTCATACCTCGCGGACTAATGTGCATGGCAAAGCCTCGCGTAGCATCAAACGCGATGGATTGTCGGCTCTATAAGAGGTAGGCCTTATCACTCACGAGACCGCTGGTGTTTTAGTCTGACACCAATCTCCCAAAATGGCAATGCAGTTGCTGCCCGGCTATCACGCTTGCGTAAGACGCCACCAGCGGGAGAAAACCGTCAGTATGGATGCGGTTTGCCACCGTTACCAGGATAGGTCTCGACACGACGTCGCGTAACCCCAGCGTCGTCGAAGATGATAATTCTGCGAGACTGGTAGTGCTGGACGAATGGTTTACAGATTTGGGTGGCTCTACCCGACCTTCACTAGATGGTACTGTTTGCGCCCTTTGCGCAGCACAATGAACTGACCATCGATGCTGTCGTTTAACGTCAGGCGCCGACTAACATCAGGGCACTGGATGTTGTTGACATAAATGCCGCCCCCCTCAATCGTGCGACGTGCATCGCTCTTCGACGTGGCAATACCGCAGCGCAGCAACGCATCAATCAAGGGTAAGCCATCACCCTCGAAGTCGTGGCGCGGGATTGTGGTTGATGGCACGTCCTCGAATATGTCGATCACATCACCGGCGCTAAGGCGCGCCAGTGACCCGCCGAACAGCGCCTGCGACGCTTCTTCGGCGCGCGCCAGCGCCGTTTCTCCGTGCACCATGCGCGTCACTTCGCGTGCTAGGCGCTGTTGCGCCGCGCGTTGTTCCGGATGTTGCGCAGTCATGTGTTCGAGCTCTTCGATGTCGGTTGCGCTCAACCAGGTGAAATACCGCAGGTACCGCCCCACATCAGCATCATCGACGTTGTACCAGAACTGGTAGAAACGATAGGGCGATGTACGCTTCGGATTGAGCCAGATCGTGCCAGATTCGGTTTTGCCAAATTTGGTGCCGTCTGCTTTTGTCACCAGCGGGTACACCAGACCATACGCCTTCTGACCGAGGGTACGGCGTATCAGTTCAATGCCAGCAGTGATATTTCCCCACTGATCACTGCCGCCTGCCTGGAGTTTGCAGCCGTAGCGCTCGAAGAGATAGGCGAAATCATACGCCTGGAGCAGCATATAACTGAACTCAGTAAACGAAATGCCAGTTTCGCTCATCATTCGCGAGCGCACCGAGTCCTTCGCCAGCATGTAGTTGACCGTCAGGTGCTTGCCGACGTCGCGCAAAAAATCCATCAACGACAGGCGCTTCAACCAGTCGGCATTATTGAGAAGTAGAGCAGAATGATCGCCAGCGTTGAAATCGAGAAACTGCGCGAGTTGACCTTTGATGGCTTCGACATTCGCAGCAACCTGTTCTTTGCTGAGGAGGGGGCGTTCCTGCGTTTTGCCGCTCGGATCGCCGATCAGCCCAGTGCCGCCGCCGACCAGCGCAATGGGCGTGTGTCCCCAACGCTGGAAGCGCGCCAGTGTCAGCAGCGGCAGCAGATGCCCAATGTGCAGGCTATCGGCGCTAGGATCGAAACCGATATAGAGCGTGACGCGCTCCCGTGTTAGCAGTTCGTCAAGACCATCACTACTTTCGTACAGCAACCCGCGCCAGCGTAGATCGTCAAGGATTGTAGTCATAAGAACTGAGAACTAGGAACTAAGAACTGAGAACGAGAGCTGAGAACTGAGAACCGAGAACCAGGAACCAGGAAACTCTATCCGATAAGCATACCAGCAATGCTGCTGATCGTCAAAAGAGAATGAATATTCTCCTGATTTTGACTGGATCAGCGACGAAATATGCAGTATACTTGGAGGTTAGCAGCACAAGGAGGTGCTTCAATGATGTGTCTCGAACGCTTGAGCGCGTATCTGCGCGAGAATTGCGTTCCGTACACGATCCACCATCATCCCGCCGCATGTACTGCTCTCGCCATCGTAGCCAGTGAACACATTCTACCGCATACCTTCGCTAAAGTCGTCATGGTCTTCATTGACGGGCGAATGGCAATGCTTGCCGTGCCTGCCGATACTCGCGCTGATCTAGCACGTCTTGCCAACGTGATCGGCGCGCATGAGATTTGTCTGGCGGATGAACACGAATTTGCGTTGCTCTTTCCCGGTTGCAAACCCAGCACAATGCTGCCGTTCGGCAACCTGTATGGTCTGCCAGTGTATCTTGATCGCGACCTTGCTGAGTGTGAAACGATCATGTTCCAGGCTGGCACACACCAGGATGCGATCAGTATGTTGAGCAAGGACTTCATTCGGCTCACGCGTCCGTTTATCGCATCGTTCAAGCGCGATACACATATGCTGGCGGGTCATTTCTGATCGGGATTTAGTTAGTAAGGAGGAAAGCCATGTCTGAGAGTGTGTACAAGATCATCGAAATCGTCGGCACAAGCCCTGAGTCGTGGGAGAAAGCGGCAGCGAATGCTATCGAGACTGCTTCGCGCCATCTGCGTGATTTGCGGGTGGGTGAGGTAGTTCAGATGGACATTCATCTAGAGGATGGTAAGAATCTCGTCTATCGCACCAAACTGAGATTGTCGTTCAAGTACCACGAGGATCTAAGAGATTGAAATTTCCTGTCTTGAGCATGGCGCTCGCATTGGGATATGGGATATGTGATGCTGTTCTCCCTCTGCATTGCCTTCCCGCTCAGTATGTCGTGCAGAGGGAGAAGTTTATCACCGTGATTTTCGGAGCGAGACAGGTTTATCGTGCAACTGCTTCGATATGCGTTGTTGCTGCCATATCGGGCACGGTGACCCTCCTGCCGTGTTGCCAGCTGGAATCTTCGTGGTTTTGTGTTACAATATGTCAGCGTTCTGACAGGCATCTGATAAAGCATTGACATGTACTCTATCGACAAGCCGCTCATCCAGGGAGGGCGTGGATGTCTACTGTTGAACTGGATGCCCTTATTGATCGTTTACTGCCGCGTGTTCTTGCTGATCGCGACCTTGGTGATGGTCGTGTCTTCACTCGCCTGCATCTTCAACATCTCTGGGCGCTGAGCTGTCTCTATGCAGGGCAGTGCTACGATGAATCCCTTCTTATCAGTCGTCTTACCGGGCGCCTGCCGCGGCACGTTGCTCTGAGCCACGATCTGAGCGCTGCGATGGTTGCTGCACAACGCTGATATGACTGTTGACGAAACTGCTCCGTTTCCATCGAGCGATGAGGCGTTGCGTAGCGCTGTGCGCTTTGTTGCCCTGGCGAACCTGGTGTATTTTGGCGTGGAGTTTGCTATTGCCCTTGCAATCGGCTCGGTTGCGCTCTTTGCCGATAGCATCGATTTCCTCGAAGATACAGCGCTCAATCTGCTCATCCTCATCGGTCTGGGTTGGTCGGCTGTCTGGCGTGGGCGCCTGGGCATGATCCTGGCAGGCATTCTTTTGATCCCCAGCCTGGCAACGGTCTGGAAGGCGTGGGAGAAATTTCTCCGTCCTGTGCCACCTGATCCTGTGTGGCTTGCGGTGGCAGGTGTGGGTGCGCTGGCAGTCAACCTCACCTGCGCCCTCGTGCTTGCGCGTCATCGACAGCATCAGGGGAGTCTAATTAAGGCGGCTTTCTTCTCTGCGCGCAATGATGCGCTGGCGAATGTTGCTATCGTTGTGGCGGGGATTGCAACAACGCTGGTTCTTTCCGGTTGGCCCGATCTGATCGTGGGGCTGGGGATATTGGTGATTAATGCCGATGCTGCCCGTAAGGTCTGGATTGCTGCGCGATGTGAAGTGCGTTTGGCAGAAGAGACTGGAAACTGAGGATGGAACACTGCGGAACGCTCTATGACGATGAACCTCTGTCCACTGCTTCATGCGAGAGTTCCACTGCCGGTACTGCGATGCACATAACCGATCCGTCACTGCCAGTGCGTTCCAGCCAGATCTGCCCGCCGAGAGCCTCGACGTCACGACGCGCCAGGCTCAGTCCGAGCCCTGCGCCGGGTTGATCTGCCAGCGCACGGGTGCGGCGCCCGCGATAAAACGCATTGAACAGCAAGTCCTGCTCTTCGGGTGGAATGCCTGGACCCTGATCTTCGATAGTGATAACGGCAAGACCATCACGCAGGGATGCCGTGATCGTCACCGTTCCAGCGTCACTGTATCGGATGGCGTTATCGACGACTTCGTGCAGTGCATGACGAAGCGTGGTGACGTCACCCCATACTGCAAGTCCTTCAGGCGCCTGGACGTGCAGGTGAAGCCCTTTTGCGCGCACTGCTGGCATGAATGTTTCGGCAATTTCTTCGAGCAAAGGAAGGAGTTCGATCGATGACGAGGCGCGATGCAGGCGCTCTTCTGTTTCTTCGAGCGCGTGATCCATCAGCAGCACCCGGTCGACCAGCGTCTCGAGTTGCAGGATGCTGTTGCGGACAACGTGGATGAGTTCGCGCATCAGTTCCGGCTGGCGAGTGAGCAGTTGCAGCGCCAGAGACAGGCTCGTGACCGGCGTGCGCAATTCGTGACCGACGTGCTCAATGAATTCGTCCTTCAGTTTATCGAGTCGACGCAGTTGATTGTTCAGGCGCGCAATTTCGGTGTATGCACGAGTATTTTCGAGTGCGCTGGCGACCGCTGGCGCCAGCGTCACGAGCAGGCTGATAGTCTGGGGTGAGTATCCGCGTCGGCTCATCGACCAGCCGCATCCGTAGATCCCCACCAGGCGACTGCCGATGCGAAGCGGAAATGCAAGCCCTACACCCTGCGCTACAAAGGGTTTGACCCATTCATCGTCTGAGTATGCCGGAATGCGCACATACTCACCGCAGCGCCGCAATTTGTTCACACTTGCTCCCTGTGCTAGCAGGGTTGCACCAGGAAAATGTTTCTCCTGACCAAGCGCAACAAACACATGGTCATCCGGCGGTTCGAGCATCCAGAGCGTTGCGCTATACAATCGCAATCGACCTGGCAGATCATCAATGAGGAGTGCGCGCAATGCGTCCGGTTCGATAGTGCGGCTGAGCGCAGCGCTGAACTCACGCAGGATTTCTTCGCTATCCTGCCAGCGCAGGCGCAGGAGATGGTTGCTGATTATCACCAACCGTCGTCGCAACGGAACGACGGCGACTGCCAGCCCGACTGACGCTAGCATATGCAGGGTTGCGTGATCCCGGATGCCGAACTGCGATAACAGGATAAGCAGTCCAAGGTACAGAAAGACCAGCAAGAGCGCCAGGCTCACGTTCACCAGCACCATGCCAAGCAATCGCGCCCGTAGATAAGTGTCCACCAATGTGGATTTTTGTCCCATGGTGATCTCCTACTGCGCAGTTGTCCGCATGAAGAGAACGTTACTACAGGGTATCGGGGGTACGCGCAGGGGGGAAGAAAGATCAATCCGTCGCTGTGGTGAGCGACATCGGGAGGTGCAGTGCGTCGTTCACAAAATACCTTATGAAGATTGGGAATGACAGCATTTCTCAGATATGTTGACCATCGTTCGTGTCTGCCGTGTCGCGGGAGGCGCCCGCTTCTGGCAGAGTGTAGACCAACGGACAGAGTAACGTTGGTGGTGCAAGACTTTTTGGCCAGGGTTCCGGGATGAGCGCCATTAGCGGCAAGGCGTGGCCACAGGCAAAGGCTGCCAGCGCCAGTAACTGTCCGCGATGAAAACACCTGATCTGGCGGCGCGGGGGTTGGGCGCCTTTCCGCCAACGAGCGATATGCGTGAGGGGCAGGTGCTCCAACACGGGCTGGGGTGTGGTTGCTTCAGCGGAGACGCCAACGCTTACGACCAATATTGTGGCCAGCGCCAGCACCAACCACAGCCGTTTGGCGCGCGCCGGGTCGGTCATCTTGGTCTACTCCCCATGCCAAGTCGCACTTTATGGCTTTGGAGCCACACGCGATCCAGGACCGCATGCCATACCAGATCACTATCGGGTGGCTGATCGGTCGGCACTAACCATGGGTCAGGGTAGTCTGGTTCCCGGCGAGCCAGCAAGGTGCACGTCACGTGGCGCTCGGGGGTCGCACAACCAGACCACCAGGCCTTTCTAGCCGGGACCGCCCTTGACCACTTCCGCAACCAGCTGGCGCATGCGGGCATAGTCGTCTTCACCCACATAGAGACGTGTCGTGACTGCCCTCGCATCTGCGAATGTTTACAGCTTCGTTACAGACTGCATCTTCCATCGTGCTGCGTCTTTTGGTATTGCACCAGCGTGGCGCAGCGAGGGAGCGCCCGGTATGTCCGGCGCGGGGCGGAACGGATGCCCGTATGGGAGATGCGGGCGATGCTTCAGGCGATCCGACGAATGCCACGGTCGAAGCACACGCGGGCAACCGCGCGCCGGGTGCGAGGCGCTGTCGGCGCCCGGCACGTATGGGCGCACGAATGCGGTGCAGAAGCCATTGAAGCGCTGGCGCTGGTCGCCGCGCTCATCGCGCTGCTGGCGCTTCTCAGCCTGGTCGTGCGCGACCGGGCTTCCGCGATTGGCGGC